>JAMFSC010000129.1 GCA_026225095.1 bacterium | reverse complement strand
CTGCATCCATGGTGTTCTAAAAGGGTTAGCGGGCAACGATCGAAATTTCCCAATGTTTCACCAGAAGCTTTTTGTGCGCCGAATGTGGGCCGTTGCGCGGAAAAACTGGACAGCGGTCGCTGATTTGAAAGTGGTCTGCTCTGGTGCGTTTATCGCGCGGATAAAGTCCGTCGGGGCACCCGGCGGGGGCTCTTAGAGCAGATTCGCTGAAGGTGTAGGTTTGTACGTTGGATGCCGTGGCGCGAAGGTGGGGCACCCAACTCTATGCCAACAGGCAATCCGCTCCAGGTGGCGGGCCTTCGGCCTTGAAAGCCACAGTGACCGGAGACCACCGCAACCAGAGAGATGCTCCTGGGCGTCACGGAACGGATTGCGCCCAGGACGAAGGGTGAATCTCCGCTATGCCCTCGAGCGTCTCCGACGAGCTACTCCGAACGCGCCAACCGCGCCGGTTCCGAGCAGAATCAGGCTGCTGGGCTCCGGCGCCACCTCCGTCATGGTCACGCTGACCGGAATGGTTCCGGTATTGACGATGGGTCCCAGCTCCTTATAGTAGGCATATTCAGAGCCGCCACTGGAGTAGACGTCGATGTCGTAGAAATTGCCGCCGAAGTTCTGCTCGAACGCTAAGCCGCCGCCGGTGAATTGGTCACCGGACGGGCTGAACGGGAAGATGAAGTTGTCGTTCCCGTTGAATCCCCCTGGCGCGATCAGAGACTGGACCCCGCCAGCGATGAAGATCACTTCATACCTTCCTCCGGTTACCTGAGTTGCCGAGACCGTTGCGGTGCCGGAGATAGCGCCGGCACTTCCGCTCACAATGAAGGTGTCGGCACATGCGGCTGTCGATACGGTGATGGCGCCCAGAACAGCAAGGGATGAAAGCGAGAGCTTCATGGTTCTACCCCGCACGGGAATGACATGATCGGACGCGACACTATAGCACGGACGTTTGCGAGATGGCCAGGAGAATTTGCTCTTTGAGGAGGCTCGCAAAGCAAGCCTCCTCATTCCAGGTTTGCGCTACCAGACGCGGCAGGCGTTGGCGGGCATCATGGGTTGGCCGACCTTGCAGCCGAAGGCCTTTCCGAACTCCTCGAAGTTCTGGACGGTGCCCTTGGTGCGCCACTCGCCGGTGGAGTGGGGATCGGTCTTGGCGAGGACCCGGGCGGACTGTGGGGTCTGATTGCTGCACCAGACCTGGCCAAAGGAGATGAAGAAACGCTGGGCGGGGGTGTAGCCATCCTTCTCTCCGTTGGCGTAGCCGGCGAGTGCGGATGGGTTTTCGGCGATAGTCTCCTGAAGGGCGCGGAAGGCGACGCGGATTCCTCCGTTGTCGGCGGTGTTCTCGCCCAGGGTGAGGCGGCCGTTGAGGTTCTGGCCCTCGGCGACCTTGAAGCCGGAGTACTCGGTGGCTTCGCAGTCGGTGCGGGTGTCGAAGTTCTTGCGGTCGGCGTCGGTCCACCACTGGCGGACGTTGCCCTGGGGGTCGTACTTGGAGCCCTGGTCGTCGAAGCCGTGGGTCATCTCGTGGCCGATGACGACGCCGATGCCACCGAAGTTGACGGCGGGGTCGGCGGCGTTGTCGTAGAAGGGCGGCTGGAGGATTCCGGCGGGAAAGTTGATGTCGTTCATTCCGGGGTTGTAGTAGGCGTTGACGGTGGGTGGGGTCATGCTCCACTCCTTTTCGTCGACGGGCTTGCCGAGCTTGGCGTGATTGCGATTTTCTTCAAAGACGGTGTTGCGCTCGGCGTTGCCGAGGAGATCGTCGCGCTTGACCTGGAGGGCGCTGTAGTCGCGCCAGTTTTCGGGGTAGCCGATCTTCTGGCGGAAGGCGTCGAGTTTCTTGCGTGCTTCAACCTTGGTGGCGTCGCCCATCCAGTCGAGTTGGCGGATGTCTTCGGCGAGGGCCCGCTCGAGGGCGGCGACGAGCTTTTCCATGTTGGCCTTGGCGTCGGGGGGGAAGTTCTGGCGGACCCAGTCCTGGCCGACTGCCTCGCCGAGGGCCATGTCGGTCATGCGGGTGCAACGCTTCCAGCGGGAGGTCTGCTCCTTCTGGCCGTTGAGGGTGGACTGGAAAAAGGCGAAGTTCTCGTCGACGAAGGGCTGTGAGAGGAGCGGGGCGGCGGTGTGGAGGGCGTGCCAGCGGAGGTAACTCTTGATGGCGGGGAGATCCTCGGTGGCGATGACCTGGTTGACGGCCTGGACGTAGGTGGGGGAGGCGACGTTCAGGGTGGGGACGGGCAGGTGGAGGCCGGTGAGGAGCTGCTGCCAGTTGAAGTTGGGGGAGAGATCCTGGACCTGGGTGAGGGTCATGATGTGGTAGCGCTTGGCGGGGTCGCGCAGGTCGACGCGGGCCATGGAGCCCTGGGCGAGGGCGGTCTCGATGGTGAGGACGGAGTGCGCCTCGATGACGGCCTGATCCCTGGTGTCGCCGAGGAGGACGAACATCCTGGTGACGTGATCGACATATTGGTCCAGGAGCTTGCGGGAGCGCTCGTCCTGGGCAAGGTAGTACTCGCGATCGGGGAGGGTGAGGCCGCCCTGGCCGGTGGCGAGGATCTGCCTGGTGGAGTCTTTTTGATCCTGGGTGACGCCGACAGCGAAGAAGGCTGACTCGCCGAAGTGGTTCTGGAGCTCGACATCAAGGGCGGCAAGCTGTTTCTTGTCGGAGAGGGTTTCGATGGTCTTGAGGACGGGCTGGAGGGGTTTGGCGCCGAGCTGGTTGGCGTGATCTTCGTTCATGCAGGCGGCGAAGTAGTCGCCGTACTTCTTCTGGAGGGGAGTTTTGGGGGCTTCCGCCGCGGTCTTCAGCTCCTGGTAGAGGAGATAGTTATTGTGCTCGGCGAGCTCGTTGAAGCGGGTCCAGCGGCTCTGGTCGGAGGGGATGGGATTGTTCTTGACCCAGTTTCCGCAGGAGTACTGATAGAAGTCGGTGCAGGGATCGGCGGTCTTGTCGATGGAGTTGAGGTCGAAGCTGAGAGGGCGGACGGGCTCTTTGGTGGGGCCGGAGGGGGTGTCCAGAGGTGCAATGGTCTGGATGCTGTTCTGGGCGAGACAGAGCCCTCCGGTGAGGAGGATGGCGGAGGTAAGAATTCTGAGGCGCATGGGTCTCCTGATTGGGCGTGCGAGGCGGTGCAATTGCATGCCGCGCAATATGGACGCTCGATGAAAAGACGATACAACATCGACTGGGAATGGGAAGGGCCTCAAGGTTTCGTGGCGTTTGCGAAGCCGCACGCGGGTAGAGCCAAGTTTCAAGGGGCGGGGAGGAGGCGGGTTCCGGAGGAGGACGTTGTCGCTGTCGAGATCGAGGAACTGGCCCGGGCCCAAGCGGGCGATGAGTGAGGAGACGACGAGGAGGGGTGGGGCAGGAAGGTGGCGGGAAGCTCGCAGGTGAGAGACTTCCCTGCCCCGGTGGGCATGATGGCGATGGTGTTTCTGCCATCGAGGATGGACTGGATCACCTCGCGCCGCGCGGAGCAGATCTGCGATGGCCGGAGTGCTGGTGGCCATGCTTGGTCTGGATCCTGGGCCCGGATTGATTGGGTGCGCTGGGCGGTCTTAGAGCAGATTCGCTGAAGGTGTAGGGTTGTGCGTTGGATGCCATGGCGCTCCGGCCCACCTTAGCGACGGTGAGACGTGTCGCGAAGGTGGGGCACCCAACTCTATACCAAGAGGCAATCCGCCCTAGGGCACGCTCTCTTGGATGCGTGTTCCGTAAGTCTGCGCGCTTACTTCTTCTTTCCGGGCATCATGGCTTTGAGCTTATCCATGATTCCGGCGATTCCGGCCATTCCTGTCTTTGGTGCATTGGCGGCGGGGGTTGCGGCGGCTTTCTGCTCGGCTGAGGCGGGTTTCGATTCGGGGGTGGGCTGGCCTTCGGCGGCGGGTTTGGCTTCGGATTGGGCTTGAGCGGCTCCCTCGGACTTCGCTGGAGCATCGGCATTCGCCGAGGCATCGGGTGTGGCTGGAGCATCGGGCTTCGCCGAGGCATCGGGTGTGGCTGGGACGTCGGGCGTAGCGGGCGCATCGGACTTAGCTGGAGCGTCGGACTTCGCTGCGCCTTCTATGGCGGGCTTGGTCTCAGCGGCGGGTGCGGCCTTTCTTCCGGGCAACATGGCCTTCAGGCGGTCCATGATGCTGGGCTTGGCGGGCGTGGCGGAGGGCGCGGCTGCGGGTGCTCCTTCGGTGGCAGGTTTGGACTCCGCAGCGGGTGCGGCCTTCTTGCCTGGCATCATGGCCTTGATGCGGTCCATCATGCTGAGCTTGACCGGTACTGCGGGCTTGGATTCGGCTGGCTTGGCGCCGGCTGGACTGGAGGGGAGAGGCTTGCCGTCGGCGGTGACAGCTCCCGAGGGCTTTTCTTTGCCGGGAGTTGCGGGGACCTCGCCGGCGGCGGCTTTGCCGTCGGAGGATTCGGGCTTGGCGGCGGATTCGGCGGGCTTGCCTTCCTTGGCGGCGCCCTCCTTGCCTTCGCCTTCCGCGCCGGGCTTGACGGGAGATTCGGGAGCCAGGACCCAGGAGACGATCAGGGAGATGCGACGGTTGGAGGGATCGAGGGGGTTGGCAGGAACTCGGAGTTGCTGGTCGGCGTAGCCGCGGACCTGGGAGACCTGCTTTTCGCCGACACCGTCCTGCTGCAGGAGACGGCGGGTGGAGTTGGCGCGATCGGTGGAGAGCTCCCAGTTGGAGTAGCCGTTTTCGCTGGCGTAGGGCTGGGCGTCGGTGTGGCCTTCGATCGAGATGGCGTTGGGAAGGACCTTGAGCTGGCCGGCAAGCATCTCCATGAGCTTGACGCCGTCGGGGGAGAGCTTGGCGCTGCCGCTCTCGAAGAAGGTTCCGCCCTTGTCTTCGATGAGCTCGATCTTGAGGCCTTCGCCCATGATGGTCATCTCAACCTGCTTGTTGAGCTTCTTGAGATCGGGCTGGTTGAGGATGGCCTTTTCGATCTCTTCCTTGAGCTTTTCGACGTTGGTCTTGGTGATCGAAACACTCTCGTTGGTTCCGGAGGCAGAGCTTCCGATGGAGGATCCGCTTCCTCTGGGATCGTTGAAGTATCCGGCGACGGATTTCTTGACCTGCGGGGTTGAGTTGAGGAGCCAGAGGACAATGAAGAGCGACATCATGGCGGTGACGAAGTCTGCGTAGGCGACCTTCCAGGCTCCGCCGTGGTGGCCTGCGTGGCCGCCCTTCTTTTTGATGACGATGATCGGTCGCTTGTTCGCGTCTGCCACGGTAGATACCTCTGGTCGATCGGTGCGGGAAAGAAGAGCGGAGGAGCAGCCTCCTCCGCTTCGCTACAGGATTGGAATGAGAAGATGGGCGACTAGTGAGTTGCCGGGGCTGGGGGTAGGCCCTTGCAGTTCTTCTCCATCTCGTCGAAGGTGGGCCGGATGTGGGCCGGGATGGCGCGGCGTCCCATCTCGATGGCGAGAATGGGGGCGGAGCCCTTGAGGAATGCGAGCAGGATGACGCGCAGGACGTGGAGATAGGAGTTGTGGTCTTCGGCGCCCTTGGTCATGCTGGAGGCGAGGGGTCCAACGACTCCGTAGCACATGAGGATGCCGAGGAAGGTTCCGACGAGGGCTGCGGCGACCTTTTCGCCGATCTCCTTGGGCGGCCCTTCGAGGGCACCCATGGTGATGACGACTCCGAGGACGGCGGCTACGATGCCGAGTCCGGGAAGCGCGTCGGCGACGGTGGAGAGTGCGGCGATGGGGGCGACGGCCTCGTGGTGGTGGACCTCCATGTCGAGCTCCATCATCTGGTCCATGTCGAAGGGCTCGATGCCTCCGGTGATGGCCATGCGCATGGTGTCGCAGAGGAAGTGCTGGACGTGGTGGTCGGCGAGGAACTCGGGATACTTCTTGAAGATCTCGCTTTCCGTGGGCTTTTCGACGTCCATTTCGGCGGCGATGAGGCCTTCCTTGCGGATCTTGTTGAAGAACTCGTACATCATCTTGAGGGTGCTGAGATAGCGGTCTTTGCCAAATTTGGAAGAGCCAAGGACACCAAGGACGCCGGCGATCATGGCCTTGATGACGTGGAGCGGGTTGGCGATGAGGAGGGTTCCGAGCGCGGCGCCGCCGATGGTGACGACCTCGGCGGGCTGAATGAGGACGGCGAGATGCCCGTGCTCCATGAGGAATCCGGCGATGACCGCACCGAAGACAATGACGACACCGATGATTGCAAACATTACCGCCCCCTGGATTCTGTTACGTGGTTGCCACCGGCACGAAGACTTTCCTGTTGGGCCTGTTGGGCCCGGGTGAGGAGGACCTGCAGGGTGTCGCCTTCGTGGGCGTGGCTGGTGCCGATGCTGATCGTGAGGTTGACCCGGTCGCCCCACCAGCGGAAGTCCGCGGTGCGGGCGAGGCCGTTGAGGCGATGGGCGTTTTCGCCCTGGAGCTCCGGGGTTCGCTCGTGCGAGATGACGAGGAACTCGTCGTCACCCCAACGTCCAAGGATCTCGGAGGGTTGGAGACCGCGGAGGAGGGTCTGCTCGACGATACGGAGCATCGCTTCGCAGGCATCTCGGCCATGGGTCTTGCGCAGATTGGCGGCCTGGTCGACGGTGATCCAGAGGAGGCCGAAGGGGACGCGGTTGGAGGCCCACTGGTGGTGGGCAGCATCCAGACGGTCTTCCATGTCGGCCTGGCTGCGCTCGACGCCGACGCCTTCTCCAGACTCTCCGTGGGGGAGTGCGTCAGTCTCTTCGACGGAATGGAAGAGCAGGGCTGCCCCGATGCGGCCTCCGAGCGAATCGCGGAGAGGCACCTTGCGGAGCATGGCGGGGACGGTGTGCCCGAGATGATGATGCATGGCGACGAGCACGGGGCGGTCGAGGAAGGCGTCGGGATTGGACGGAGCGCGGGATGGCTTGGGACCGTCGGAGTATCCGGCGATGGCGCCGGCGAAGCCGATGGCGCCGGGATCGTCCGAGGCGTGGGCGCGGGCCTCGATAGCGGCCTCAGACCGCTCGAGGTGCTGCGTGTCAATGATGTACAGGTCTTTGGGGCACGGACGAGAGAGGAGGTCCTGGGCGTGGTAGCCCGTGAGGCAGGCGGCCCCTTTGTTCCAGAAAATGATGTTGGATTTCTCGTCGAGCAGGGCGACGCCCTCGTTCATGAGGTCAAGCGCTGCCTCGAGCATCTCCATCCGGTCACTCATGTGTTCTCTGCCCCTTCGTGTGTGAGCGTCGGTCGAAGCCGGTCACAAGACGGTTATCGGCAGGGCGGGTTGGGACTTCATGGAAAAAGGGGGGTCGCGAGGCAAGGAACGTGAAGGGAATGGGAAGTTATCGCTTGCCGAGGCGCAAGGTAAGTTGAAGGCGGACGGTTCGGCCATCCTGGGGAATCTTTGCCTGGAGGTTGCCGCCGGTACAGGGATCGGCGTAGTGCTTGTCGAGGACGTTGTAGACGCCGGCGGAGAGATCGGCGCGGCTGCCGAGGGCGTGGCCGAGCAGGGTCACGTTGGCGACGGTGAAGGGCGAGATGGTGGTTCCGTCGATGGTCTGGATGCGGCTGCGATACTGAGCGTCGACGCTGGCGACCAGCTTGCGACGAGCGAAGGGTTGGGAGAGGTTGAGCTTGCCGAGATTGCGGGGGGAGTTATTAAGAAGCTGCCCGGTTCCGCTGTCGCGGGTCTCCTGGAAGGAGTAACTTGCGATCCACTCGGTGCCTCGGTCGAGGTTTCCGCTGAACTCTATCTCAGTGCCGGCGGAGTCGACGTGGGGCAGGTTCTGATAGACGAGGAGGCCGTCGCTGTTGCTGACCTGCGAGATGAGATGGTCCATGCGGCTGTAGAAGACGGTAGTGGACAGAAGAACGGTGTCGGTGATGCTGTGGAACCAGGCGAGTTCTGCGGTGCGGATGGTCTCGGGAAGCAGGCTCGGATTGCCGATCTGGGGATCGACGGCGTACATGCGCTCATAGAGCGTAGGGCTGCGGAACGCCTGGCCGAACATGAGTTTGACGCTGTCTCTACGCGTGGGATGGGCGATGAAGGCGACGCGGGGGGCGAAGGCGGAGGCGGTAGAACTCTCGTGGTCGTAGCGAAGGGCGAGATTGAGGGCGAGGGTCTTGGTGAGGGAGATCTCGTCCTGCACATAGGTACCGGCGAGGAAGGATGAGTTGAGGTCGTCGAACAGTGGAGCGAGCGGATCGAGGTCGTAGGTGGTCTGACTCTGGCGAAAGTTGTCGCGAAGTTCAAATCCGGCGAGCACCAGGTGACCATGGGTGGGGGCGTGGGCGACTCGAAGTTCAGTTCCCCAGGTCTTGCTGTCGGCGACGTCGATCTCGGGGCTGAGTTGGGCGGGGTCGAGCGGGGATGGGTAGATGTAGGCGCCGCGATAGGTGTAGCGATCGGCGAAGACGCGGGCCGAGGTGTCCCATACCTTGGCGTAGGTGTGTTCGCCTTTGAGATCGACGTATTCGTGGGCATCAACGGTACGGTTGCCAGGGTCGCTGAAGACGGTTCCGTAAGCTCCGGTCGGGACGCCCTTCTCGCGGGTGCCGTAGACGGCGGTGAGATGGAGATCGCGGTAGGAGGCGGAGGCGAGCGCGCTGCCGAGCTGGTCGTCGTCGACGTGGCTGGCGATGCCGTTGTTGGTGTCGGGCGAGTTGTACTCGGGATAGAAGAGGCGGTTATTGCCGCGGCTTCCGTAGAAGGCACCGGAGAGGAGAAGATCGAGATTGCCGATCTGGCGGCCATAGGTGGCGCGACCCTGTTCGGTGTTGTGCGAGGCAGAGGAGGAGGCCAGTTCGAGGCCATTCACGTCCTGGCCACGGCGGGTGAAGATATTGATGACCGCGAAGACGGCGTTGCTTCCGTAGAGAGCGGATCCGGGGCCGCGGATGATCTCGATGCGGCGGATGAGATCGACGTCGATGGGGAACTCGGTGCCGATCATGGCGGCGGTGTAGACGCTGTCAGAGAGGCGGTGGCCGTCGACCAGCAGGAGGATGCGGGTGTTGTAGTCGCCGGGGCGGGAGAATCCGCGGACGCCAAGGCTCGTGTAGTTGCGGTCGTTGGTGACAAAGAAGCCGCGCTGATTGTTGAGCACTTCGGCGAGGGTGCGGTATCCGTGCTGGTGGATCTGCTCGGCGGTGATGATGGTGACGGATGAGGGCGCGTCGGCGACGTCCTGGAAGTGGCCGGATGCGGTGAAGACAGTCGCCTGGCTGAGCTGCTCGAGGGTGAGCTCGCTGAGGTCGACCTTGGGTTCCTGGGCTGGACACAGGGAGGGCTCTATCGCAGCGACAGACCCGATCAAAACAGAAAGCATGGCGAGGCGCACACGACCGCCGGGACGCCGGTAGGTTCGCGTGTTTTTCACCGTGGCTCCGCCATGGAAGACTTTATCGGCGGAGTTAGCGGACGGATGAGGGACTATGTGCAGTTTTAGTACACATAGCGAACGATCAGGCCGTGGGGAGTGGGTCGGGCTCGAGCATCTGCAGGCAGAGGGGTGGCTCGAGCATGCAATCCATCTTTGCCATCGCACGGACGGCCTTTTCGATGGTGCTGGTGAGGCAGGGCTCGGTGGTGACGACGAAGGGGAGGGCGTGTTTGTCGTGGCCGGGCCGCTGGAGGAGGGAGTCGATATTGATGTGGACCTTGGCGAGCGCTCCGGCGATGGCGGAGACGATGCCGGGGCGGTCGTTGACGACAAAGCGGAGGTAGTGCGGGGAGAGGATGTCTCCGGTTACCTGGCAGCGCTTGACCGGGAGCTGGATGGAGGTGTGTCCGTGGGCTACGGCGAGGAGGTCCGATACGACGGCGACGGCGGTTGGGTTGCCTCCGGCTCCCTGGCCGGAGAAGACGACGTCTCCACCGAAGCGTCCGGTGGCAACGACCATGTTTCCGGTTCCGTGGGACCAGGCCATGGGCGAGGTGTGGGGGATGAGCATGGGAGCGACGCGGGCCTGGACAGTATTGCGGCCGCGCTTCTGACGGTCGATCTCGGCGGTGGCAACCTGCCGGATGGTGCAGTCGAGCTCTTTGGCGTAGTGGAAGTCGGTCTGCGTGACAGTGGAGATGGTCTGGGTGGGAACCTGGTCGGGATCAAGCTCGGCGCGCAGGGCGATTCGGGAGAGGATGCAGAGCTTGGCGCGGGCATCGAAGCCGTCGACGTCGGCGGAGGGGTTGGATTCGGCATAGCCGAGGGCCTGGGCGTCGGCGAGGACGGTGCCGTATTCCGCCCCCGCCTCCATGCGGGAGAGGATGAAGTTGCAGGTTCCGTTGACGATGCCGCGGATGCGGGTGATCTGGTCTCCGGACTGGCCCTGCAGGAGGCCGGCGAGAACGGGGACGCCACCGGCCACGGCGGCTCCGTGGATGAGCTGCACGTTGTGCTTCTGGGCCAGGCGGGCGAGGGAGGCTCCGCGATAGGCGATGAGCTGCTTGTTGGCGGTGACGACGGATTTGCCCGAGGTGAGGGCGCGGCGGATCCAACTTTCGATGGGGTTGAGGCCGCCGATGAGCTCGAGGATGACGTCGACCTTAGAGTTCAGGACCTCGTCGATCGACTCGGTCCAGATGACCTCCGCGGGGACGGGCTTCGCGGCGGCGGAGGCGCGCTTGCGTTCGACGTCGCGGTTATAGATGTGGGTGAGTTGGAGGTCGGGGAACTTCGAGGCCGCGAGGACGCGGGCGACGGAGCTTCCGACGGTTCCGAAGCCGAGGATCGCAACTCGGACGGGGCCAGAGGGCCTACGAGATTTCGGCTTGTTTGAGGAGGTCTTGCGGGGGGCGGAGGTCTTTTTTGCGGGCTGGCTTCGCTTTGTCGTCATTTGGACTCAGTATTGGACTCGGGCGGCGAACTGGCGCCACGCGTTGAAGGTCGCCATGGCCTCGGGGCCGAGGAGGCGGGAGGTGGCGATGGTGCGGTCGGCGTGTCCGCGTTTGAGCTCATCGTAGAGGAAGGCATCGTCGAACCCGGCGTCGGCGGCCTCGGCGGCGGTGGCTCCAAAGAAGACGGCTTCGCACCGAGCCCAGTAGATGGCGGCGAGGCACATGGGGCAGGGTTCGCAGCTGGTATAGATGGTGCAGCCGACGAGCTGGAAGTCGCCGAGACGGCTGCAAGCCTCGCGGATCGCGCAGATCTCGGCGTGGGCCGTGGGGTCGTGGTTGGTAGTGACGCGATTGACGCCGGTGGCGATCACCTCTCCGGAACGGACGATGACCGCGCCGAAGGGACCACCCTGGCCGCTATCGACGTTTTCCACGGCGAGATCGATGGCCATCTGCATGAACTTGGGATTGCCTTGCATGCTGGTCTTACCTCAGGGTCTCCCGGTCCCGACACAGGAGGGTTCGAGTCGTGGGATCATGTCGATTATGGCATACGCATACGTCTCGGAACGGGTTGTGGTGGACGACGGAGTGAGGGTGGCCGCGGTCATTGTGGACGATGGCCTGATTCGGGACGTGGTTGATTGGGACGCTATTCCGGAGGGCTGCGAGCGGATCAATCTGGGCTCCCTGGCGGTACTTCCAGGGCTCGTGGACACGCATGTTCACCTGAACGAGCCGGGACGGACGGAGTGGGAGGGATTCTGGACGGGGACGCGGGCAGCGGCCATGGGGGGTTTTACGACGCTGGTCGATATGCCGCTGAACTGTCTTCCGGAGACAACGACGGTGGAGGCGCTCGAGGCGAAACGGACAGCCGCGAAGGGGCAGTGCGCGGTGGACTGGACAACATGGGGTGGGGCCGTGGCGGATAACCAGGAACACCTGATTCCGTTGGCAGAGGCGGGCGTTCCGGGATTCAAGTGCTTCCTGATCTATCCGGGGTGCGACGGCTTTACGATGATTGACCGGGAGCAACTGGTGCGGGCCCTGCCGGCGATCGTGAAGACCGGGCTGCCGCTGCTGGTACATGCAGAGCTGGCGGGCCCGATCGATCGGGCGGCAGTTGGGCTGGCGGGCTATGACTGGCGGAGGTATGCGACTTACCTCGCATCGCGTCCCGACGAGGCGGAGCTGGAGGCGATTCGGATGCTGATCGGGCTGTGCCGGGAGTATGGATTTCGCCTGCACATCGTGCATCTCTCGACCGCCCTGGCGCTCGGGGAACTGAGGGCGGCGAAGGCGGAGGGGCTGCCGGTTACGGTCGAGACCTGTCCGCACTATCTCTACTTCGCGGCGGAGGAGATTGCGGATGGGAATACGCTGCTGAAATGTGCGCCGCCAATCCGGGGGAAGGCGAACCGGGAGGCGCTTTGGGAGGGTCTGCGGGATGGCACGATTGACCTGATCGCGACGGATCACTCGCCTTGCCCTCCCGAGATGAAGCGTCTGGAGGAGGGGCGGTTCGATCGGGCATGGGGTGGGATCGCGAGCCTGTCGGTTGCACTTGCGGTGATCTGGACCGAGGCTTCGCAGCGGGGCTTTGGTCTGGAGGATGTGGCCCGGTGGATGAGTGCGGGGCCTGCGGCTCTGGCTGGGATGAGCGGCCGGGCGGGGATGATTGCCGCAGGGCGGGAGGCCAGCCTGGTGATCTTCGACCCGGATGAGGTGTGGACGGTGGAGACGAACTATCTCGGCTTTCGCCACGGGATCTCGCCGTATGTGGGAGAGAGTCTTCGCGGCAGGGTCGTAGAGACGATCCTGCGGGGGACGACCGTGTTTGCGCGTGGGAAAGCGGCAGGAGAACCGCTGGGGACAGAGGTTCGAAGAGGTGGGTTGGCGCCGGGTCAGGGTTGGTGAGCCAGCCTGACGGAGTGTTAGGCTGGCTCAGCCCGTGGCTGGCGTTGTCCGTGGGAGATGGATCAGGCGTGGATGTCGAGCTGGCGGAGGGCATCCTCGACCGTATCGGCGACGAGCAGGATGGAACGATTATGAGGTTTCAGGACGCCTTCGGCGACGCAGTGATCGAGAAATGCGAGCATGGGCGTGTAGAAGCCCGCGGTGTTGAGCAGGAGAATGGGCTTGGCGTGCAGTTTGAGCGTCTGCCAGGCGAGGACCTCGAAGAGTTCTTCGAAGGTTCCATAGCCTCCGGGCAGGATGACGAAGGCGTCGGCGCGCTCTCCCATCAAGGCTTTGCGGGTGTGCATCGTGCTGGTAACGTGGAGTTCGGAGAGGCCGTCGTGCGCGACCTCGAGATCGACGAGCACCTCGGGGATGACGCCGACGACATGGCCTCCGGCTTCGAGCGCGGCATCGGCGACGGCGCGCATGAGGCCGACGCGGGCGCCGCCATAGATGAGACCGATGCGATGGACCGCGAGCGCAAGGCCGAAGGCCTCCGCCTGTTCGCGATAGACGGGCCGAGCACCCTCGGCGGATGCGCAGAAGACGGCGATGTTTTGAATGGGCATGTCGTCCCTATTGTCTCAGGGGCGCGGTATGGGCTCGGGGGCATGGGGAGAGACGCGGTGGATCATGACCGTCGACCGTTCGCTCTCACCCATGCGCAGGCGTGTGGATGTTGATCAAAAGCAGGAGTGGGGAGGACGAGACGTTTAGTTGAGTGTGATGGTTGCGTCGGAGATGGCGGAGGTGACCTCGCAGAGGAGATGACCGGCCTCGCGCTTGTCGGTTGCGGTTGCGGTGACGACCCGAGTGCCCGAGGCGAGGTGGAGTTTGACCGTCTGACCGGAGGCGATGGTCATGGTCTGATCGCCGGCTTTGACATCGATCGGGGTCCCGGTCTGATTGCGCAGATTGAAGTTCACCATCTTCTGCTTGTTGCCGAAGAAGGCATGAACCGACGGATTGACGTGGAGCGGAGCGGCGAGCGCGACGGCAGGAACGAGCGCAGTCGCGAGGACAGTTGCGGACACGACGGACTTCAACATCGACTTGGACAACATCATGGCGGTACTCCGGTTTGGATCAAAATAGCGAATCCAGATGGGGTGCCGGCCACCCTTCCAGTCGCACTCTGTAATACGCGCCAACTTCGGAAAGGTTCCCCTGGCCGCGACATATTTCCAGGCTTATTTCGTGAATATTCCGTGAGCGATTTGCTCAATAAAGACGCGGTGTTCACGCGTGGACACCGTCTGTCCGGCAATGGACATGGGCACTCCATGGATCTGGGCGGATGGGCCCGATTAGGTATCTGCAGGGTGGGGATTTAAGATGGTGTTTGGAGTGAATGATGGCGTCTCACCTTCTTGAAAAGATGAACCCGCAGCAGCAGGATGGAATCCAGTCGGTGGATGGGCCGGTGCTTCTGCTGGCCGGTGCGGGAAGCGGCAAGACACGTGTGATTACGCACCGGATCGCCTACCTGATTCAGGAGCGCGGGGTGCCTGCGGACTCGATTCTCGCGGTGACCTTCACCAATAAAGCCGCAAAGGAGATGGCGGAGCGTGTTGACAAGATCATGGGTCATACCTCGCTCGCGAAGCCTACGCTGGCGACATTTCACAGCTTTTGCGTGCGGGTTTTGCGGAGGGATATCGAGGCCATGCGAGTGAACGGCGTGGGGTTGACCCGAACCTTCGCCATCTATGACGAGACCGATCAGCAAGCGGTGGTGAAGCAGGCTCTGAAGCGACTGGCGATCGACGATAAGCAGTTGAAGCCGAGGGTCGCGCTGGGCCGGATCAGCTGGGCGAAGAATCACATGATCGACCCGCAGGAGTACTTCCTCGCTTCGACGAATCCGATGGAAGAGAAGATCGCGCATATCTTCGAGATCTATCGGAAGGAACTGTTCAAGGCGAATGCGCTTGACTTCGATGATTTGCTCCTCGAAACAGTACGTTTATTGAAGAGCTCAGCCGAGGTGCGAGAACGTTACAACCGCCGTTACAGATATCTCTTGATCGACGAGTACCAGGATACGAATCGGCCACAGTATGAGTTAATGAAGCTGCTTGGATCGCATGGCAATGTCTGCGTGGTGGGCGATGAGGACCAGTCGATCTATAGCTGGCGGGGCGCGGATATCAAGAACATCCTGGAGTTCGAGAAGGACTTCCCGCAGGCGAAGACGATTCGACTGGAACAGAACTACCGTTCGACGCAGGTGATCCTTGAGGGCGCGTCGGCGGTGGTAGCGCAGAACGTACAGCGCAAGGGCAAGAACCTTTGGACGTCGCGTGAGGGCGGGTCGTTGATCGGGTACTACGAGGCACCCGATGGCGAGAACGAGGCCCTGTTTATTGCGGAGAGGATTAACCGCTATCTGCGGGCGGCGGGCGAATCCGATGAGGCTCCACGGTGTGCGGTGCTTTATCGAACCAACTCGCAGTCGCGGCTGGTGGAAGAGGCACTGCGGCGGTATCAGATTCAGTACCACATGGTGGGTGGCTTCTCGTTCTATGACCGGGCGGAGGTCAAGGACATTCTGAGCTACATGAAGCTTGTGCAAAATGTGCACGACTCGATCGCGCTGGGGCGTGTTGTGAACTCGCCGGCGCGTGGGATTGGAAAGACGACGATGGAGGTTGTGGAGCGGGTTGCGCTGACCACGGGAATGAGCTCGTGGGACGCAATCGGGAAGGCAATCGAGCAGAAGTTGCTGCCGCAGCGGGCGTTGATTGCGCTCGAAAACTTTCGGCGGTTGATTGAAGATGCGCGGGCGATGCTGGGTGCGGAGTTTGCGGAGAAGCTGGCTGGCGATGTAGCGGTCGCGGATGATGGGGATGTGTCGTTTGGCTTCGGCACGGGCGCGGAGTCGGAGGAGGAAGGGCCGGTTGAGACCGGGGTGGATGAGGCCGCGGACACATCGTTCGATACGAGCTTCAACTTTGGCTTCGACTTCGGGCCGAGCGAGGAGATCTCGACGCTGGCACCGGAGAACTCGGTCGATTCGGATGCGGCGCATGGGATCGATGCGGCGGGGTTCAACCCGTTTGCTCCGGTGGTGCTGAAGGCGGGACGAAAGAGTGCGGCGGGCACGCGGAAGGAGATGGATGCTTCGGTGGCCAAGGCGGCTGCGGAGGAGCAGGCTGCGCGACCGGCGTTTCGGAAGCCGGGCGATGCGGCGACGCTGCCGGAGCTGATCAAGTTCCTGAATGATCGGAGCGGATACCTGCGGGCGCTCGAGGAAGAGGCAACTCCGGAGTCGTTCTCGCGGATTGAGAATCTGAAGGAACTTGCCAACGCAGCGCAGGACGCGCAGGAGCGGGGCGAGACGTTGAGCGAGTTTCTGGATCATGCGGCGCTGGTGTCGGATGCGGATCAGTACTCGGCCGAGGCGCGGGTGACGCTGATGACGCTGCATGCGGCCAAGGGGCTGGAGTTTCCGCTCGTTTTTCTGACGGGGATGGAGGAGGGCCTGTTTCCGCACTCGCGGACGTTGACCGATCCGACTGGCCTGGAGGAAGAACGCAGGCTCTGCTATGTGGGCATGACGCGGGCGATGGACACGCTGATCATGACGCGGGCCCGTTACCGGCGGCGGTATGGCAGCGATATGCCGGAGTCGAGCGTGGCTTCGCGATTTCTGGAAGAGGTTCCTTCGCGGCTGGTGGAGGATCTTGGGAGTCCGGCGGCGCGGCCAGCTTATGGGGCTTCAGGGTACGGCTCGGCTTATGGGGCCCGGAGGGGGTCCGAGGATGGGGAGCGGCACTATAGTTACGAGCACGAGGACCAGAGCGGGGCAGCGCGGCCATCCGGATCTGCCGCCGTGAACAATCGGTCGGCTTACGGGGGCGGATCGGGGTCGATCGACAACGTTGCGAGCTTCTTCGCGGCGCGTGGGCAGAAGGTTTCGCGGCCCAAACTGCCGGTCGCGGAGCCCACCGGAAAGACCGGATTGCAGCAGGGAGTTCGCGTGCGGCACCCAAAGTATGGGGAAGGAACCGTCTTTCGTCGCGAGGGAGACGGGGACGACGCCAAGATTACAGTACAATTTCAACAGCACGGCGTGAAGAAGCTGGTGGAGAAGTTTGCCCAGCTTGAGAGACTGTAGCAGCCTGGCTGTTACGGCCCGCCCGCACACACCGACATTCTGCACCTATAGAAAGATTGGCATCGACTCATGGCGAATACAAAGAGCATTACCGACACCGAAGAACGCAAGAAGATCAAGCGGGCCGCACGGAAGAAGGCCGCTCCCAAGGCAGCTCGCACGGGTGCCCGTGGCGAGAACAAGGCGAAGCTGAAGAAGGCTGCGCGCGGCCAGAGCAAGCGCTAAGCCGGTGCGGTTCTGCCTGCGGGCAGGACCGCATTCCGGTATTCGGCTCTTTTTGTGTGAAGCAAAATGGCTGACGTGCTGTAGTTTCTTCTTATCCACCCAGGAGAAACGCACTGTCCAGGCAAATCTTTGCAACAAAATCCATCGACAAACTGATTCACGAGTCGGAGCGGCCGGAACACGCGCTGCATAAGACACTTGGTCCGGTCTCCCTAACAGCTCTGGGGATCGGCGCCGTGATCGGGTCGGGCATCTTTACGGTGATCGGCACAGCCATCGGGGGAAACCCCTCGAAGCTGGCCGATTGGAAGGGCTCGCCGATCATCGACCTGGTGCTGCACCATGGTGCGGTGGCCGGGCGGCCCGGTGCTGGGCCCGCGCTGGCGCTGTCGCTGGTGCTGGTGGCGATCGTGTGCGCGCTGACCGGGCTTTGTTACGCCGAATTGGCCAGCATGATCCCGATCGCGGGTTCGGCCTACACCTACACCTCTGCGACGCTGGGCGAATTGACGGCTTGGATCATCGGGTGGGACCTGATCCTCGAGTATGCGTTCTCGAACATGAGCGTCAGCGTTGGGTTCGCGGCACATATCGTCGATCTGCTGGACTGGTTCGGCATCCACCTGGACCCGAAGTGGCTCTCTCCGGCTTATCTTCCGCTGGGTTTGCAGGATCTTGCAGGGAAAGACATCTTCGCTCCGGGCTGGCACAGGGGCTTCGACATTCCGGCGTTCCTGGTGGTTCTGCTGCTGACGGTGGTCCTGGTTCGCGGGATTCGGGAGTCGGCTCGGACCAACAACATCATGGTGCTGATCAAGTCGGCGGCGATCCTGCTGTTCATCTTCTTCGGCATCTCGTTCATCCATCCGGAGCACTATCACCCGTTTTCTCCGAACGGATTCTCCGGCGTGCTGGCGGGCGGATCGATCATCTTTTTCACCTACATCGGCTTCGACTCGGTCTCGACGGCGAGCGAGGAGTGCAGGAACCCGCGACGGGACGTTCCGATCGGGATTGTAGCGACTCTGATCGTCTGTACGATCCTGTATATCGGGGTGGCCGCCGTCCTGACGGGCATGGTGCCCTGGCAATCCGTAGCGGGTGACGGGGCTCCGGTGGTGAATGCGCTGAAGCGGATGGCGCTGACGCCGGGTGGACATCGGCTGCACTGGGTGCGGCTGGCGGTGCTGTTCGGCGCGATCGTGGGGATGATCTCGTCGATCCTGGTGTTCCAACTGGGGCAGGCGCGGGTGTGGTTCGCGATGAGCCGCGATCGGCTGCTGCCTGCGGTATTCTCGAAGATCCATCCGAAGTACAGGACACCGGCGGTTTCGACCTGGGTAGCTGGGATCCTGGTGGCAATTCCTTCGGGAATGTTCGACGTGGGCACCTTTGCCGAAATGTCCAATATTGGGACATTGTTCGCGTTTGTGCTGGTCTCGATCGGCGTGATCGTGCTGCGGGCGAAGGATCCGGGGCGGCACCGGGGATTCCGGGTTCCATTTGGGCCGGTGATCCCGGTGCTCAGTACGCTGTTCTGCATCCTGCTGATGGCCGGGCTTCCGGCCATCACCTGGGTGCGGTTCTTCGTCTGGCTGGTGATCGGGCTGTTCGTCTACGTCTTCTATAGCCGGAAGCGGAGTGAGTTCTACCGGGGATAGCCCCCTGCCTATTGCCCGGGCGTAAGTTATTTCTTTCTATCGATGTCCCCGGGCGGGCCTCGGAGGCGCTCGGCCTATGGGTCCGGCGCGTAAACTTGTTAGATGTCCCCGCGTATGCCGAAGCCTGAACTGGAGATGGATCCCGACACCTGGCTGCTGAAGCTGCCCAAGGTTGAACTGCACCTGCACCTTGAAGGCACGATTCTGCCCGAGACGCTGGTCACGCTGAGTGAGCGGCACGATCCGCAGCCTCTGACGCTGACTGGCGCGCGGCAGCTTTATACGTATGCCAACTTCGTGGGCTTTCTGGACGCGTTCCGGGCGGTGACGGAGCGGTTGCGGACTCCGGATGACTACGAGTTGATGACGTACGACATGGTTCGGACGCTGGCGGCGCAGGGGGTTGTTCACGCCGAGGTGTATATCTCGTTCGGGATTCTGAACCGGCAGGGGCGGCTGCGGGTGGAGGATGTGATGCCTGCGATTGAACGTGGGCGGATGCGTGGCGAGGCGGAGTTTGGCACCACGGTTTACTGGATTATCGATGCGGTTCGGCACTTCGGGGTGGAGGAGGCGTCAGTCGTGTTTCGGCAGGCGGCAGAGATGCGCGCGGAGTGGCCGAGCATTGTCGGGATTGGGATCGGCGGAGATGAGGCTCGGGGCGCGGCGGACCAGTTTCGCGAGGTGTATGCGGAGGCGCGGGAGGCGGGGCTGAGACTGACGGCTCATGCAGGCGAGTCCACGGGGCCGTCGAGCATCTGGGCGGCGATCAACATCGGGGCGGAGCGGATTGGTCATGCCCTTACGGCTAAAGACGATCCGGAACTGATGGAGGTTCTGGCCGAGCGGCAGATTCCGCTGGAGATGAATGTAACGAGCAATATCCGGACGGGGTGTTGCCCGGCGTTTGACGCGCATCCGGTGAAGGACTACTTCGACAGCGGGCTGATGGTGACACTGAACTCGGACGATCCGCCGATGTTTGGGAGCGATCTGCTGGGGGAGTATCGGCTGGCTTATGGGCAGTTCGGATTTACGCTGGAGCAGATGCGGGAGCTGGCGGCGAACTCTGTGGAGGCCAGTTTTCTGCCTGCTGAGCGGAAGGTGGCTCTGATGCAGGCGGTTGAGCAATATGGGTGGTAGAAAGTTGTGAGTTCGCCTACTTTCCCGGCGGCGCCGGCACCATCACGGCGTTGGGGTCGACCTTGGGGATCCCGAAGTGGCCGCTCAGGTGGACGAGGTCAAGGGGACGGAGGAGGCCGGAGACCTCGATAACGTTCATGTTCTTCTGCGCGCGGAGGAGGACGGTGACGTCGTCGATCTCGGAGCCGCGGAAGTGGAGCCAGAGATCGGTGATGGGGGCGGTGGGCTGGGCGCTCTGGCCGGGGCTGACGTTGGCGTTGACGAGGTGCTTCCAGCCGGCGGCGTTGTAGTTGTGGATGATGGACTGCATGATCTCGGGGGTGTAGAAGACGGGGCGGGGATAGTGGTAGGTCTGGACGGTGACGCTGTTGAGGGCGGCGGTAGCGTGTTTGGCGTCGATGCCGTTCTGCTCCATGAGACCCTCCGCGATCTGCATCATCGAGCGGTCGAAAGTAAAGGAGGTGTGGGTGGCGGGCTGGTCGGCGAGGGCGGCCAGGCTCTCTGTGATGCCGGCGGGCTGCTGGGCGAGGAGGCTGGCAGAGGGCAGCGTGGTGAGGAAGACGGCGGCAAAGACAGTGCGGCAGATACGCATGGTGGGATTCCCCTGGGTGGTTAGACACGGCAGGGGGTGGGAAAGTTTTTCTTTTCGGTGGGTGTTTCTTCAGGGCCTATTCGCTGGCGCGGGGGGCGAAGTAGCCGGTGCGGGCGCGGACGACGTAGTGCTGGCGGTCGAGGGCCTGGAGGTAGATGGTTCGGAAGCTGCCGTCGGCTTTGAAGTTGGCGGGCTTGTACTCGAGCGAGTACTGGCTGCGGAGCTCTTCTTCGATGTTGTGGAAGCCGACCGCTACATCTTCAATGCGGTTGGGGAAGAAGGCGGAGCCTCCGGTGGCCTGGGTGATGGCGGTGAGGACGTCGTCGCCCTTGCCCTTGTTGAGGCTGACGTTGGTGGAGATGGCGTAGACGATGGTCTCGGCGCGCTGGCACATCTTGATGGCGTCGGACTGGAGGGCGCGGCTGTAGTTGTCGTCGCCGTCGGAGACGAGGATGATGGCCTTGCGGACGGAGTCCTTTTCGCGGAGGGTGAGCATCTGGTCGCGGCAGGTCTGGTAGAGGTTGTCGTAGAGCGAGGTTCCTCCGCCGGGGCGGAGCTTGTCGATTCCGTTATCGAGCAGGGCGACGTTGTTGGTGAAGGGCTGGGCGAGGTCGATCTGGACGTCGAAGCCTTCGACGAAGGCGCGGTCGTTCTGGTGGAGGACCTCGGAGAAGAACTCCTTGGCGGCCTGCTGCTCGAACTGGAAGCGCTGGCGGATGGAGCTGCTGGTATCGAGCATGATGCCGACGCGGAGGGGCAGATTGGTCTGCTGGGTGAAGCGGATGACGGCTTCGGGCTGCTTATGGTCGTCGAGGAGGCCGAAGTTCTGCTGCTTGAGGCCGGTGACGAAGTGGCCGTGTTTGTCGGTGACGGTGAAGATGAGATTGACCTCGAGGGCGCGGGCCTTGAGGGTGGTGATGGGCCCTTCGGTGTCGGGCTGCTGATCCGGAGCAGCCTGGGTCGTGGGCGGGGGCGGGGGCGCCTGCGGGGTTTGGGCGGGGGTAGGGGCGCAGAGGAGCGTGAGGAGGAACGCGGCGGCGAACGGGAGGCGGGATGAATGGATGGTGGGCATTGCGGTCACGGGATCGATTCTACTCGCGCGGGGCTTGATCTGGTTGATTGGACGGGTGGTTAGGGTCGGGCGGTAGCGGTGTGAACCGGAGGGAGGCGAGGAAGTGCTCGAGTTCTTCCGGAAGTGGGGCGTGAGTGTCGATGGGTTTGCCGGTCTGGGGGTGGATAAAAGCTAGGTGGGCGGCGTGGAGGAAGTTGCGGTCGAGCGAAAGGGCTGTCTCGTCGGGGCCTGCGGTGCCGGGATGGAGACCGGCGGTGCGGATCAGGTGGGGGGCTCCGTAGAGGGTGTCGCCGACGACGGGGTGGCCGAGGGACTGCATGTGGACGCGGATCTGGTGGGTTCGGCCGGTCTCGATCTTGACTTCGACGAGGGTGAAGGGACCGTAAGGTGTCGACAGGCGCTCGAGGACCTGGATGTGGGATCGGGCCTGGCGTCCGTCGGCTCGGCGGGTAGTCATGCGGGTGCGGCGGACGAGATCGCGGGCGATGGGGAGCTCGACGGTGATGTTGTCTTTGGGGACGTGGCCGTGGACGAGGGCAATGTAGGTCTTATGGACCTGCCGAGCCTGGAACATGTCGCCGAGTTTGCGGTGGGTGGAGTCGTCCTTGGCGACGACGATAGCTCCGGAGGTCTGCTTGTCGAGCCGGTGGACGATGCCGGGGCGCTGGTCGCCGGCGAGCTCTGAGAGCTGGTTGAGGTGGAAGAGGATGGCGTTGACGAGGGTTCCGCGATTGCGGGCGTCGTCGGTGGTTCCGGCCCCGGCGTGGACCATCATTCCGGCGGGCTTGTTGACGATGGCCAGGTGCTTGTCTTCGAAGAGGAGATCGAGGGGGATGTCCTCGGGGATCGCGTGGAGCGGTGGGGGGACGGGGGCGCCCTCGATCTCGATGGGTTCTCCGCCTGCCAGTTTCATCTTGGGCTTGGCAGTCTGGCCGTTGACGCGAACCTGCCCGGCGTCGATCAGGAGCTGGACGCGGGCGCGGGAGATGTCGGGGATGGCCTGGGCGAGGTACTGGTCGAGGCGCTTGCCGGAGGCGGCGGGATCGGCGGTGAAGTGGCGGATACCCTCTTCGTCTTCGGCGTCTTCGAAGTCGAAGACGGGGATGGGAGGTTCGGGCTCGGGCTCGACGCCGCGGGTGGCGACGTACTGGGCGCGCACGGAGTGGTGGCGCTGGCCCTTGGGAATCATGTTCTTAGACGGCATGGGGGGTCGATTCTGACGGGGCGTCACGGCGGGGTGCCGGGCGGTTGGCGGCGAGCTGAGGGAAAAGGAGGAAGAAGCCGGTGAGGATCATGGCCAGGGCGAGCCACTGGATCGGGTCGAGCAGGATGATCTGGGTGGGGTCGGCGGGCTGGGTGAGGAAGTCGAGAAAGAATACGATGGGCCCGGCGAGGAAGAGGCCGGTAGCGGCGGTCTTGCCGGGAGTGGTCGAAAAGGACAAGGCCCGGAAGAGGAGGACCGTGAGAAAGAGGGCGGCAGAGGCGGTGTAGACCTCGACGGGGTGGATGGTGCCGAGGAGTCGATCTTCCAACGCCCAGGGGAGGGTGGTGGGCATGCCATGGCTTCCGGTGGCGAAGGCTCCCATCGACAGGATGGCCCACAGGAGCGTGAGGCAGGGGGCGGAGGCGTCGGCTACACGGGCGATCGAGAGGCGCTCGCGGCGGAGATAGATGGCCAGAATCACCGCCGTCAGAAACACTCCCGAAACGGTAAACGACGGCAGCGAGAGAACCAGCAGTGGGTAGGCAAGAAAGTTCTTGAGGTTGGTCGCGACGAGCAGAAGACGCGAGACTACAAGGGCGGAGATCGCAGCGGCCATTCCGGCGTCCCACATCGCTTCCGTGGCGAGGCCCGCCAACCGGGCCGTACGCTGGCTGAGCAGAAGCGCGACGATGAGGCCGACG
Source organism: bacterium (assembly GCA_026225095.1). GTDB lineage: Bacteria > Acidobacteriota > Terriglobia > Terriglobales > Acidobacteriaceae > Edaphobacter. The sequence continues at coordinate 13,002 of JAMFSC010000129.1, read as the reverse complement.
GCGGCGAAGGCGCTGAAGACGGGGATGTGGAGATGACCGAGGTGGAGAAGATTCGCGTGCACGGGAGGGTTATGGGCGGGACGGCGGGCGGAGCAAACGCAGATTCCCTTCGGGAATGACAGAAAGAAGAACGACAGCCTCGACCGGTCGCGCCTTTAGGAAATTTGCAAAACCGACCCACGGGGCCGTGCAGCGAGGCGCTGGTGAACCCGTCCTAAGACGGCGGGACCTCGCCGTGGCTCTTTAGGCATTCCGGACTGGCGGACGCTGCACACCGAGCCATATCTACGAGCAAGATCCCTGTTCAATGAGTATTGGTTCAACCAGCGGTATTCCCCGCACCTGCTTTGCAGGCCGGTTTCTAGGTTGGATGCTAACCCCACCCGCCCGGCATTGCAAGTCAAGGGGGGAGGCTGATCGGAGGTGGAAAGATTCAGCCTGCGCGGCGCGTGGGCTCAACCAGAATGTCGTCGAGCATTCCGGACAGGGATCCGGCACGGTTGCGCATGGTGGTCTGGGACTGGTTGACGGAGCGGCTGAGAGCGTCGTACCGCTGGCGGAGACGGGCTAGCTCGTCGGCGATGTTGAGCGCGGCAAGGACGGCGACGCGGAGGCTGTCGACGGTGCTTCCGTGCTCGGCGACGGCGCGCATCTTGGCGTCGACGGAGTTGGCGAGCGCCTCGATGTAGGCCGGATCGGAGCCGCGGAGGTGATAGATCTGATCGTAGATGTCGACCGAGACAGCGGACGCAGCGGTGGCCGGGCTGGCTGGGAGCTGATCCGGGTTCGTATCGTTCGACATGTGGCTTCCTGATGCCTGGGCGGCGATTCGGTTAGAGCAGTTCGTCCATCTGGCTGAGCATGGCTTCGACGCGGACGCGGACGGATTCGCGCTCCTGCGAGAGGTTTTCCACGCGGGCGCGGGCCTCGGTGGTTTCGGCGGTCTGGATGTCGAGGAGTTCGCGGAGGGTGGCGACTTCGGTCTCGGCGGCGGCGCGGGCTTCGCGTTCGCGGCGGACCACTTCGACCGCGCGGAGCACTTTTTGCTCGAGCGCCTGAAACTCGTCGAAGCTGATGGAGGGTTCACTCATAGAGTGCAGTATAGCGGGGGTAGCGGTGGAAGACAGGACATGGAGACACGGATTCGCAGGGGGTATCTAGATGGGTTCGGGGTAGGTTGACCTGTGCGCGCGATCCCATGGTCTCGACGGTGAAGCGTGGCGCACCCAGCCTGCTCCCAGAAGGACGGGAGCCGGTCGGGCTGCGCTGTTTTCGGAAGAAGATCAGGGCTTGGTGGCGGGGGCTGCGGGTGCTGCAGCAGGAGCGGAGCTTTCGCCGGACGGCTTGGTGGCGGTGTCGCTGGATTTTGACTCGGAACTCTTGGCTTCGGAGCTTTTGGAGTCAGAGCCCTTGGAATCGGATTTGCCCGAGTCGAAGCTTCCGGATTCGGAGGATTTGGACTCGCCGGAGGCAGCCGGTTTGGCGTTGCCGTAGCCGTCGGCGTACCAGCCTCCACCCTTGAAGGCGATGGCGGGGGCAGAGATCACGCGTTCGAGCGGGCCTCCGCAGTGGGGGCACGTGGTGATCTCGGGGTCGGAGAACTTCTGGATTTTTTCGGTGTGGCGGTGGCAGGTGGTGCATTCGTACTCGTAAAGCGGCATGATTCCCTTACCTTCTTTGTATAGTTTAGCGAATCGTAGGTGGGAGTGCCGGATGGGTACCGTCGTTGTGCACCCGCCTGGGCTGCCCGTGCCCTGCGCGGTGAGGCCGCGTGAGGACAGGGCCCGGGGTCGCGGTCGCGTTAAGTGCGATGGTTGTTGACCGGGTCACGCGCCTTGAATGGAGCTGACGATGAGGCGGGAGACCTGGGCCAGGATGGCGTTGCGTTTCGTCTCGGGGCCGGGGCACTCGGTGAGGTAGGCGGTGATCAAGATGGGCGCCTGGCCCGTCGGCCAGAGGATGGCGATGTCGTTGGTGGTGGTCTCGCCGTTGGCTCCTCCCTTGTCTCCGGCGCGCCAATCCGGCGGGAGATTGGTGCGGAGGCGGTTGTCGCCGGGCTGACAGCCGATCATCCACTGGATGAGTCGATCGCGGGATGCGCGGGATAGGACGTTGCCGAGGAGGAGGGTCTTGAGGTTCCCCAGCATCGCTTCGGGAGAGGTGGTGTCGCGGGGGTCGCCGGGAAGGGCATCGTTGAGAGAGGTCTCAGTACGGTCGAGGCGGGTGACCTGGTCGTCGATGGAGCGGGCGAAAGCGGTGACACCGGCGGGTCCGCCGATGGTGGCGAGGAGGAGGTTGGCGGCGGTGTTGTCACTGCGGGTAAGGATGGCGTGGCAGAGATCGGAGATGGTCATCGCGGCACCGGCGTTAGGCTCGGTGAAGGGCGAGTACGGGAGGATGGGTTTGGGCGGGATGGGGAGGGTGCGGTCCAGGTGTTCGGTTCCGGCGTCCGAGCGCTGGAGGATGGCGGCGGCGAGCAGGATCTTGAAGGTGCTGCACATGGCGAAGCGCTCGGTGGCGCGATGGCCGGCGGTCTCCCCGGAGCCGGTGTCGAGGAGGGAGGCGCCGAGGCGCGCGGAGTTTGTTTTTTCCAGTGCGGCGAAGAGTGGGGGGAGGTGGCTAAAGCGCTGGTGCGGCGGGGCGAGTGCGTGGGCCAGAGGAGCGTTCGCGATGAGCGCCAGGGTGCCTGCTGAGAGGAACTCTCTTCGATTCATCATGTTCCTTCCATTTTCGGGGGTCGAGGGTTCGCGGATCGACCCCACCCTGCGCGTTGAGGCCGCGCGAGGATGGGGCACCCGTCTTTGCTTTGGTTCTGGGGCTAGGACTTTGCGAGTTCGATGAGGCGGACGGTGGCGATGGCTTCTACCTTGCGAAGGGCCTCGATGGCAGGGGTGGCGGAGGCGGCGGTGGGGACGTCGATCTGGACGACGGCCAGCGCCTGACCCTGGGGGATCGACTGGGAGCGAGTTCCGTTTGGGCGGGCTTCGGTTGGACGACCGAGGGCGAAGTTGGCGATGTTGACCTGGTGCTCGCCGAGGATAGTTCCGATGCGGCCTACAACGCCGGGGACGTCGTGGTTGCGGATGGCGATGAGGGTTCCGTTGAGGGGGGCCTCGATGTCGATGCCGTCCAGGGTGAGGAGGCGGGGGGAAGTTCCGTGGAGCACGGTAGCGGAGGCGCTGGTGTCTCCGGGTTTGTCGGATCCAGCGGGTTTGGCAGAGTGCAGGACGAGCTTGAGGACGGAGCCGGTGCCGCCGGGGGTGAACTCTTTCTTGTCTTCCTGGATGCGGATTCCGCGCTCGGAGGCGATGGCGGCGGCGTTGATGCGGTTGACGCCCTCCTCGTCGGCGAGGATGCCGCAGAGGGCAGCGTTGCGGATAAGGTCGGTCTTGCCCGTGGCGAGACGTCCGGAGTAGGTGATCTGGATGGTCTCGAGGTTGCCGGGGTTGGCGTGGGAGAGGAACTGCCCGAGGCGTTCGGCCATCTCGATGTAGGGCGCGGCTTCGACGTATTCTTCGCGAGAGAGGGAGGGGACGTTGACGGCGTTCTGGACCACGCCGAGCTTCAGGTAGTCGCGAACCTGCATGGCGAGCTGGATGCCGATGGCCTCCTGGGCCTCGTCGGTGGCTCCCGCGATGTGGGGGGAGAGGAGGACGTTTTCGAGGGCGTAGTAGGGGGAATCCTTCAGCGGCTCCTGGCGGAAGACATCTAGTGCCGCACCTGCGACTTTGCCGGAAGACAGGCCTTCGACGAGGGCTTCGTCGACGATGAGCTCGCCGCGGGCGCAGTTCACGATGCGGATTCCGGGCTTCATGATGGCGATGGACTGGGCGTTGATGAGGCCTTCGGTCTGGGGGGTGAGGCCGACATGGAGCGTGAGGTAGTCGGACTCCTTGAAGACATCGTCGATGGAGACGAGGGTGATCTCGTTCTCGCGGGCGACGACGGGGGCGATGAAGGGGTCGTAGCCGATGAGGTTCATGCCGAAGGCGCGGGCGCGGCGGGCGACCTCGAGGCCGATGCGTCCGCAGCCGACGATGCCGAGGGTCTTGCCGCGGAGCTCGGAGCCCTGGAGGGACTTCTTATCCCATTTCCCGGCGTGCATGGTGGAGTTTGCTTTCGGAATAGACCGGCCCATGGAGATCATGAGGCCGAGGGTGAGCTCGGCGACGGCGACGGCGTTGGCCCCGGGCGTGTTCATGACGACGATCCCCTGGTGGGTGGCGGCGTCGGTATCGATGTTGTCGACGCCTACGCCGGCGCGGCCGATGACTCGAAGTTTAGGCGCGTGGGCGAGGAGTGCGGCGTCGGCCTGGACGGCGGAGCGGACGACGAGGGCGTCGGCATCGGCGAGTTCGGCGGCGAGGCCGTTCTTGATCTGGTCAGGAGAGACGATCTGCCAGCCTGCTTCCTTCTGGAAGACGGCGAGGGTGGCGGGCGAGACTTTTTCAGCGAGAACGATCTTCATGATGCCTTTCCTGCTTCGGTTGGGTGGAGCGTCGATCGGCTTGAACGTGGGAGGCGAGGGTGAGCGTCCAACCCGGGTTCCTGCTCGAATCGACGGAATACGGCGTGGCGTACCCTTCGGCGGGAGGGTTGGGAGGCTACTTCTTCAGAAGTTCAGTGTAGTCGGTATTGAGCGGCTCCATCATCTGGCCGAGGGTGGTAAGGCCGATGTAAATGGCCGCGGTGTCGTGGAGGAGTGCCTGGGTTTGCTGGTCGGAGAGCTTGTTGGGATCCTTTTCCATAAACAGGGGGGAGGCGGCGAGGGCCTGGCGGTTGAAGAGGTCAACTGCGGTCTTGTTGACGAGTTCCTGTTGGCTGTAGATGTCGGCATAGCGCTGCACCTCGGCGTAGGGCATATAGGTGAGGGCTCCCATGTCGCGGGCGGAGAGCCAGGCGCTCTCGTTGAAGGAGGACCAGCTCAAGTTGAACTGGAGCGAGGCGTGGAGGTCCTTGGGGTGGGTTCGCAGGAGACGAATGGTGTCGAGGTTGGTGGTGATGCGGGCCGTGTCCTCCTGGACGTAACGGATGTTCTTGACGATCTGGGCCTGGTTGTCTTCGATCTCGTGGCGGATGTTCTCGCGGGCCTCGGCGACGATGTGGCGGTGATGGAGGGCTTCGACGCCGGCCTCGAGGGTGAGGGCGATGAAGAGACCGATGGTAATCGTGAGGATGTGGAGAAGGAAGTCGCGCCAACCGTGGACGGCGCTGTGGGGCGGATGGACGTCAAGCATGGGAGTCTCCGGCGCAGGGTCGGTGGGGGCGGGTGAGGTCGCGGCGCCGAGGTCCGGCAGGGGGATCGGCGGGTTGGCGTCGGGCGGGATCATGCGTTTTGGGGCTTGCGACTGGCGGATGCTGGCTTGATTTTCGCACCTCGATTGAAGCGTGGGGAGGTTGATTTTGGGTGAGTTTTGGACTCGGATGGGGCGACCGGCTGCCTAGCTGGGGAAGGGGCCGAAGGTGGCCGCGACGGCTCCGCGCTCGTTGCGGGCGTCGAGAACAGATACGGTGAAGTCGGCACCGCCAGGCGGGACGCGCACAACGACGTGGCCGCGGGTGCTGCTGAGGCGGCCGGAGAAGCGTTCGGTCACGAGTTTCGCCTCGGGGGTGAGACCGAGGGCGAAGACGGAGCGGGGGCCGGGGTAGAGATCGGTCGAGAAGAGGTTCGCGATGACGTTCATAGCGGGGTGCGAGACGTGCCAGGCGGGGATGATCCAGGCGCGGGGCTGGAGGGCGCGGACGGAGGCGGGGCCGCAGGCGTCGAAGTAGGCGTGGTGGTCGGTGACGGCGACGGAGACCGGGCCGGCGCGCTGGGTGATGGGGGTTTCGACGTCGCGCCAGGGGTGCTGGCCGTAGTCGGTGTCGGCGGTGAGGTCGCCTCCGGTGAAGTAGCGGAAGGCTCCGTACTGGAGGCGGAGCGAGATGCTGCACATGTTTTCGGTGGGGAGGGTGGCGGTGGTGAGGTCTTGCGGGAAGAGTGAAGCGGAGGACTCGCCGGTGCCGGTCCAGAGGCGGCCGTTGGCGGAGAGGATGCGGGCGCTGAAGGCGGGATAACGCTCTGGTTCGTAGCGGAGGGCGAGCTGGGTGAGGGAGCCGGGGTTGGCGCGTTCGATCCGGGTGCCGTGGGCGGCGAGGTGGCGGGCGAACGCGATGTAGTTGAGGGCGGAGGGGTCTTTGAAGGGAGCGGGAAAGTCGTAGGTGGGCCAGGCGCGGTCGATGACCTCGCGGATGTGAAGGGATTCAGCGACGTCGGAAGCTCCGGTAAGGCGGTAGGGGCCGTGGGCGGAGGGTGGGCTGGTGGGGGCGACTTCGCCGATGTGGTCGCCGTGGAGGTGGGTGAGGAGGAGGAGATCGAGATCGGTCTGGCCGGCGCGCGCGAGCTGGCGGGAGACGTAGCGAGCGATCCACTCACCGGCGCGGCGAGTGTTGTCGGGGAGGGGCGCAGGCATCGTGGGGAGGGCGCTGTGGGCCTCGCCTGCGTCGATCAGCAGGGTGGTTCCATCGGGTGCGAGGACCAGGGTGGAGTTGCCGCGGCCGGTGTCGATGTGGTGAAGCTCGAGGGTTCCGAGGGTCCAGGGAGGCAGGATGGTCTCGGCGGAGAGAGTGGCGGCTTGCGCGGCGATTCCGCGGGGAGACAAGGCTGCCACGCCGAGGATGCTGGCTGCGGACCTCAGGAAGGTGCGCCGGTTGGGCATGGGATCCTCTGGTGCTTACCTTGGTTGAGCGCGGTGGGACCTGGCCGGGGCGCGATGCGCGGGCGTAGCGGGGGAGAGGGGGAGGGAGGGGACGGGTTCCGGGGGAAGGGGTGGCAGGCCGGAGAGGATGGTGAGGAGATTGTTGGCCTCTTTGAAGATATTGACGTGGGTGGAGACGCGGGCCTCGGTGGCGGCGAGGAAGAGGCCGATGTGGTGGGCGGGGTTGAGGGCGATGTACGTGGCGAATCCGGCTCCCCCGCCGGTCTTTTCGAGGATCATGCCTGAATCTTCCGGCAGGCCGAGACGGACCCAGCCGAGGCCAAGGCCCGTGGGCGTTCCGGCGTGGTCGAGCCCCTGGATCCACCTGAGTTGATCGGGCAGGAGGTACACGGCCTGGGCTGCGGGGTTCTGGTGGACGGGAACGCCCGGGAGATTGAGGAGGTACTTGAGGAAGCGGACCATATCCTCCGGGGTGGAGTAGATTCCGCTCGAGCCCGCGGAGGCCTGGGTGTCGGTGCAGGGGCCCTCGTTGTGCGCGCCCTGGAGGAGGCGGGAGCACTGCTCGGGCGTGGGGGTGAGGGTGGTGTCGCGGAGGCCGAGTGGGAGGGCGGTGCGCTCGGCAAAGAGCTGGGCGTAGGGCTTGCCGGAGGCGGTCTCGAGGGCGTCGCCGAGAAGGTCGAAGCCGACGTTGGAGTAGTGGGCGGCGTAGCCAGGTGAGGTACGGAGGCGGAAGGCGGGGAGCCATCTCCAGCGAAACGCGTGGTCGGGGAAGGTGAAGTGGGCGGCGTCGGCGGCGGGGTACGCGACCTCGCGGGGCAGGCCGGCTGTGTGAGTGGCGAGATCGCCGAGGGTGATGGCACGGGCGGCGGGTCCGTGGATGGTCTGGGTTGGGACACGGACCCCGGCGGGGGCGAACTGCTGGAGCGGGTCGGTAAAGTGGACGGTCCCGTCCTGGACGAGTTTCACGAGGAGGTCGGTGGCGATGATCTTCGACAGCGAGCAGAGGCGGATGAGCGAGTTGAGGCCCGGGCGTTGGCCGGAGTGGGGGGCGGTCTCGCCGTACGACTGCATGAAGACTTCGTCGTCGCGGACCACGACCAGGACCATGCCGGTGTTGCCGGTGGCGGCAAAAATCTGCGCTCCAAGTGGGTCGGCGGTGGGGAGCGGTGGGAGCTGCTGGGCTGAAAGACAGGTGGCGGCGAGGAGAACGAGCAGAAGTGCGGGGCGGAGGCAGGGCGGGAAGGGTGAAATCATCGTCTCGATTCAGAATGACAGAAACGGGACCGGCGGCGACGGCTTTTTGTGGAGAAGACGGCGCTAAGATTTTGCGCGGGTCGGGGCTTGAGGTTCGCGCTGGTTGGCGATAGATTGGGTGCGAAGTTTGCCTTGTCCGCGAAAGGAGCTTTCCGGTGGAATCTGCCTCTGCATTGATCGACGCGAAGATCGAGGAGCTCGGGGACTGGCGTGGGAAGACCTTCGCCAGGGTTCGCCGAATCGTACGCGGGGCCGATCCCGAGATTGTTGAAGAGTTGAAGTGGAGAGGAACTCCCGTGTGGTCGCGCGGCGGCATCGTCTGCACGGGGGAGACCTACAAGAGCGTCGTCAAGATGACGTTTGCCAAGGGGGCGGCGTTGCCGGACCCTTCTGGTCTCTTCAACTCAAGCCTCGAAGGGAATACGAGACGAGCCATCGATCTTCGCGAAGGCGATACGATTAATGAGACGGCGTTGCGGGATCTGATCCGCGCGGCGGTGGCGCTGAATCTTGAGAGCAAGAGCAAGCCAAAGTCGGCTCCCGCAAAGTGATTTCTCTTGAACCGCGCACCCGCAGGCAGTGCGGTCTGCCGGGTGCGCGGTTTTTTCGCAAGGTCTGGGCCTACAACTAGAGCAGATTGCCTGTTGGTATGAAGTTGGGTGCCCCACCTTCGGCGCAACGTTTCACCGCGCCTAAGGTGGGCCGGCCGCCACAGCACCGGGCCACGGACTAGTTGTAGCGCATCTGTTCGAGGTCGGCGATCAGGCCGGGGCCCGTCGGGTGCCAATCCAGGCGCTCCTTGGTGAGCACGCTGGAGGCCGGCATATCGTAGCCGGCGAACATGGCGAGCCAGCCGAAGTGGGCAGGCGCTTCCTCGGCGGAGAGGCTGACGACCGGGATCTTGAGGCCGCGACCGAGGACTTCGGCGATCTCGCGCATCGAGACTCCCTCTTCCGCCACGGCATGATAGCGCGCGCCGGGCTGAGCCTTTTCGAGCGCCAGTCGGTAGAGACGGGCGGTATCGAGGACATGGGCGGCAGGCCAGCGGTTGAGTCCTTCGCCGAGGTACGCCGAGACTCCTTTTTCGCGGGCCACCGCGACGGCGTAGGTGATGAGGCCCTGCTTGACAGTGTCGTGGACCTGGGGAAGCCGAACCACCGAGACGTTCACGCCGCGCTCGGCCACGGAGTCGGCTGCCAACTCGGAGGCTTTGCGAGGATGGGGGTGGTCGCGGTTGAAGACGTCTTCGGTGGCGGGCTGGCCGGGCACGGTGCTCCCCATTCCGGTTCCCGAGGTGATGAGGAAGGAGCGGTCGGAACCGACCAGCACAGAGCCCATGGCTTCAATGGCGAGCCGGTCCTGCTCGCAGTTTGCCACGAAGTTTAAGAAGTCGTGCGTGAAGCCGCAGTGGATGACTGCGTCCGACGCTTCGGCTCCGCGGCGCAGACTGTCGAGGTCCGCGAGATCGCCGCGATGGACCTCGGCCCCGGCGGCGAGGAGGGCCTGGGCTCCGGCGTCCGAACGCGACAGACCAAGGACCTTGTGGCCCGCGTTGAGGAGCTCGGGGATGATGGCTGAACCGATGAAGCCTGTGGCTCCAGTGAGGAAGACACGCATTGTTATTTCTCCTTTGCCGATCGAGAGGACGCGCTCACGTCCTGTCCTATAGCTAGATGGGACGGGGAGAGATACGATCTATGCTGAAAGTCCGAAGTTCTGGTTCGAACGTATGGAGGTCGCTTGGATCCACTCTCCGATGTACTGGCTTTGCTCAAGCCCACCAGTTACCGCTCCGGCCGCTTCGACGTAGGGGGCAAACTCGCGGTCCGATTCCCCAAGCACGAGGGAATCAAATGCTATGCCGTCCTGTCGGGACAGTGCTGGCTGTCGGTCGACGGTCTTGCTCCCCTCCTGCTGACCGAGGGCGATTGCTTTCTTCTGCCGAGAGGCCTGCCCTTCTGCCTGGCGACGGATCTTTCGGTCGAACCAACCGATTTTCGCGTTCTGCTGGAAGCTCTCCAGAGTGACGCTCCGCTGCGTTTGGCTGGAGAGGGTGCATCGGTTCTCGCCGGAGGCCATTTCCTGCTGAGCGGCGGGCCAGCCGGCCGCTTGCTGGAGGTGCTGCCGCCGATTGTGCATCTGCAGAAGGACTCGGACAAGGCGGCGATGCGGTGGTCGCTCGATCGGCTGAAAGAGGAGTTGCGCGATCCGCAGCCGGGGGGTGCGCTGATCGCGCAGCAGCTCGCCTACATGATGCTGGTGCAGGCTCTGCGGCTGCACCTGGCGGAGGGTGCGCGAGGGGGCGTGGGCTGGCTGTTCGCATTGGCCGACAAGCAGATGAGCGCGGCGATTACCTGCATCCACGACGATCCCGGTCGCCGGTGGACGCTTGAAGAGCTCGCCGCACGCGCGGGGATGTCGCGATCCATCTTTGCCCAGCGATTTCGTCAGACGGTTGGGTCAACCCCCATGGAATACCTGACGCGGTGGCGGATGCTATTGGCAGGAGACAGGCTGAAGGGTGCGGTCGAGTCGATCTCGACGATTGCGTCGTCGCTTGGCTACGAATCGGACAGCGCGTTTGGGAAGGCCTTCCGGAGGGTGATGGGGTGCTCGCCACGGCAGTATAGCCGGGGTGGGGGTGCCGCGATCTCTTCTTCAAGCGGCGATTCGGCCAGCTACAACGATCAGCGGGAGCTGGCTGCCGTTGGGTAGCGTCAGATGAAGTAGTGGGGGACGAAGGAGCTGAGGTTATCTGTGACGGGAGTGCGAGATTCGCGGATTCCCATGCCGCAGCAGTCCTGGTCGACCATCCAGATGCCGAGCACGGGGTGACGCGGCTGACCGTCCGAGGCATGAAAGACGGCTTCGGGGGCGAGCGCCTGGCGGATCTGGCGTCCGGTGTAGGTGCCCTCGGTCTCGAAGACGGTAGCGCCGTCGCGGACGATAGTGATGTTTGCTCCCTCGCGAGAGATGAGCGGCTTGCGAACGTAGTTGCGCATGGGGTTGCCGGCCAGGCGCGAGATCGAGGTAGGGACGGGGGCCGAGTTGTGCCCCCGTCCGAAGCCGGCAACGTCGGACCAGCCGGTGGCAGATGGAGCTGCGGGCTGGTCGAAGTGGGCTTCCAGCAGAAGCTCATGGTTCGGGTAGAGCTCCCAAAGGATGGGCAGGATGCCCTTGTTCGAGAGGAGCATCTTCCAGATGGGCTCGATCCAGCGCATCTGGGCGTAGGTGGAGAGGGCGGCGGGGCCGAACTCCTCGGCCAGCATCGCCTCCCAGGGGTACAGCTTGAAGATGGAGAACATCTGCTGGTCGGCGGGATCGACGAAGGACTGCGTATCGGCGTGCCAGCCGATCTCCTCCATGAACATCTGGATGGTCTCAAGGCCGGCCTGCTGGGCGGTGTCGCGGAGGTAAACGAGGGTGAGCTGGTCTTCGGGCTCGTCGATGCCGGCGAAGTAGAGAGGCTGTTCGAGGTACGGAATCAGATCCTTCCACTTCGCGATGAGCTTGTCATGGATGGAGTTGAACTGGTCCGCGTCGCCTCCGGTGGTCGGATGCTTCAGTTGCGGTGTCAGGTCTTTGAGCCAGTCCCACTGGATGACGGCGGCTTCGAGCAGCGCGGTGGGGGTGTCGGCGTTGTATTCGAGGAGCTTAGGTGCCTGGCCGGAGCTGGCTCCGGCCCACGAGAAGTCGAAGCGGCCATAGAGCGCGGGTGGCTCCTGGCTCCACGCCTGCTCGATGACGGGAGCGGCCTCGGGCGGGATGTCGAGTTCGGCGTAGCGATTGTTCTCGATGATGTGCTGGGCGGCGGCGAGGCACATCTGCTGCATGGTCGAACCCGCGGCCTCGAGGGTGTCGACCTCGGCGGCGGAGAACTCATAGGCGGCGGACTCGTCCCAGTAGGGATAGGGCATGGAGTCGGGCGAGTGGTAGGTCAGACCCGCGGCCTCTACTTTGGTCTGCCAGTCGGTACGGGGCGGGAGGGAGATGCGTCGCATGGAGTCTCGTTTGGGTTGTGATGGGTGGCTATTCGCCGGAAGATGAGCCGCCGTGAGAGCCGCCGGAGGAGAAGGATTTCCCGAAGCCTCCGCGCGTGGTGACGCCGGAGCGGGTGGCGTAGCTTCGTCCGGAGAGAGGGGCGGAGCTCCCTCCACCGACGACGGACCCGAGGCCGTATCCGCCATAGCCACCGTAGTAGTAGTGGTAGGGAACGATGAACGGGATGAAGCCGCCGTGACCGTCGGAGCGCATCTGCTGCTGGGGTTTGCCGCAGAGGCTATCGTCGACGACCTTGTTGTTTTCGTCGACGCAGCGCTGCATCTCCGGCTTGCGGCAGCCGGCGAGCATGGCCGCGGCAGCAAGGGCGAGGAGGGGAGCAGCGACCTGGGCGGAGCGTTTCATACCTGAGGCGATTCTAGATGACGCGAGCACGGAGGTTTCGTCAGCCTCGAAAAGATGGGCCTGGGTTAGAATCTGCTGCTGTGGCGCGAGACTGTTCGACAGGAGACTCGGGGATGCAGATCTGCACGCACCTCTCGTTCAATGGCCAATGCAAAGAGGCATTTGAGATGTATGCGCGGTGCCTGGGCGGCGAGATTGTGTTTTTGCAGACCTGGGGCGAGTCGCCGATGGGGTCGACTTTTCCTGATCTGGCGAATCAGGTGATCCATGCGACGTTGATGGTCGGGGATCAGAGGCTGACGGGCGTCGATACGCTGGCGAGCGATTACCGGAAGCCGCAGGGTTTCACGGTGCAGGTGAACCTCACGGACGCCGCGGAGGCGGAGCGTATCTTCGCAACGCTGGCGGAGGGTGGAGCCGTACCGCTCGCGCTCCAGAAGACATTCTGGGCGGAACGGTACGGGCTGGTGACAGATCGGTTCGGAACCCCGTGGGAGATCAACTGCGGGCTGAAGCCTGATCTCGGCTAGGCTTTGGACGCTGCTCCGAAGCCTGGGTTCTGGAGCGAGCAGCAGGCGTCGGTGCGTCCGCAGATGCACTTGGCATCGGCGGCGGCGGTCTGGCTGCGGTTGGCGTAGAGCTTCTG
>JAMFSC010000128.1 GCA_026225095.1 bacterium | reverse complement strand
GGGGGGGGGCCGCGGCCCGCCGCGGGGGCCGGGGCCGCGGTCGCCCCCGGCCTGGGGGGGCGGGGGGGGGGATTGGGCGGGGGATTGGGCGTCGAGGGTGGAAAGCAGCAGTGCGCCGAGGGGGAGGAGGTAGGCGATGGGGCCTGGGAGAAGCTTGTTTTTCATTACTGTGCTCCTGATTGCTAAGGTGTCGGGTGAGGCGAATGAGCGCGCGACGGGGATGGGGGGTATGACGAGGTGGAGAAGAATTCGGTCGAATTTGGTTGGGTGTGCGAGGTCGGAGTGCCGAAAGCTGGCGTTGACGCATCCGAACGAATTGGACTGACCAGCGAGAGATTTATACAGGAAGAGAGATGCGTATGGGAAATCGTTTCGATTGGAGAATCAACGATGCCGTGCTGCTTGCGGGGCTAGCCGGGAACGAGTTGGTCAGGTACACTCGTCAACAAAAGGTAACGTTACGTTAGTTTTAGTGGTAATCCGCGCCTCCCGTGAAGGCGTGCGGTACCGCGCGAGGCGTGATGCGTGCGGTGGCGGTTGGAAAGGCATGTTGAATGCAGGGACCCCTGTCTGAAGTGGTGTTGCTTTCGCTGCTGGTGATTCTTTTTGGTTTGCAGCAGATGCGGCGGCCCGAGCTCTACTTTAGGTTTTGGCTTTATGGCTGGATGTTTGTGTTGCTGAGCGTGGTGCTCTGGGAGTACCGGATCGAGTCTGCCAGCGCCGAGATTTGGCGGGAGTGCCTGCGTGAGGATGCTCTGGCGGCGGGTGGTATTGCGTTCGTGTTCTCATTTCTGGTGACGGAACGGAGATGGCGGCCGTCTCTGGTGTCGGCGCTGACGATTGCATTTCCGGTGTGCGCGGGACTGGATATGATCGTGGCGCATCGGGCGACTTCGGGGCTGCTGATCTGGATGGTGGTGGGGGGCCAAGGGGCGGCCGTTGCGGTGGCTTCTCGTTACCTGAGCCGCAGGAGCTGGGCATTCCTGGCGCTGATGACGGCGATCTGCCTCGCGTTTGGGGCGGGGATGGTGATGCTGGCGGTGTATCGGAACTTTGATGACGAGATGGACCTGGTGCTGGCCCAGCTCTTCATGCTGGCGGGGCTGCTGGGGGCGCGGAGCGGGGTCAAGGGTAGCGGGTGGATGGGGTCACTGGGCTTCATTGCCTGGAGTGCCTGTTATCTGCTGTCGTGCGATGTGTTCGCGTCGCTGCGGTTGACGCACCTGGTGATTGCCCTGGGGCCGGTTCCGAAGTACATCGTGGGCTTCGGGATGATCCTGAAGATCTTTGAGGAGGCCAACGCGGAGATCGCGCGGCTGGGATCCCGGCATCAACGGCTGTATCAGGAGTATCGGCTGCTGTTTCAAAGCAATCCACATCCGATGTGGATTGAGGATGCGAGGACGAGCCGGTTTCTTTCGGTGAACGATTCGGCGGTTCATACCTACGGATATTCGGAGGAGGAGTTCCTCGCCATGATGGTGACAGACGTGGTGGCGCATGGGGCTGCGCAGGATGGCTGGGAGATGGACCTCTGCCCGGCTGGGATGCACCTGCAGTTTTCGGTTGGAGACCAGGTGGCGCGGCATCGGAGGGCGGATGGGCGACTCTTCGATGTGGATATCACGGGCCACGATATCTCGTTCGAGGGGCGGGAGGCGCGATTTGTGCTCGCGGTGGATGTGACCGAGCAGCAGTACATGAATCGGGAGCTGGTACGGCAGGCTCACCATGACGTTCTGACCGGGCTGCCGAACCGGATGATGCTCGAGGACAGGCTGGCGCAGTGGCTGCTCCGATGCGATCGGGAGGAGAAGCGGGGGGCTTTGCTTACGATCGATATCGATCACTTCAAGATGGTGAACGATACGTATGGGCATCTGGCGGGGGACGAGTGTTTGAAGCAGGTGGCGGAGCGGTTGCGAAGCAGGGTTCGGCAGGTGGACACGATTGTGCGAACCGGTGGCGAGGAGTTCACGATCGTGATCGGGGGCATGTCGTCGCGGGAGGGTGCGGAGAGGGTCTGCGAGGAGCTGCTGTCGCTGTTTCGCAGGCCGCTGACGATCGCGGGGCAGGAGGTTCGGATCACGATCAGCATCGGGGTGGCGATGTATCCGGAGGACGGGATGGACTCGGATGGGCTGCGGAGACGATCGGACCAGGCGCTTTACAGGGCGAAGCGGCTGGGGCGGAACTGCGTGGTGTTTGCTTCGGATTGAGGGGCATTCGTTGGAGTGGTGGTTCCGGGGCGCTCGGGTGGGTCACCCAAGTTCTTAGGGAACCTGGATCAGCACCGAAGCATGTCCCAATGGAGCTTTGAGGGAAGGAATGTGCTTTGGTTTCGGGTCGTGGACGGGATGAGAGGTAGGACCACTTGGTGAAATTCTTATCGTAAAGTGGTCTGTTTTGCATCATTTTTGGTGCATGGCTGTAATCGTGGTTTTCTAAAGGGGTTATGGAAGGCAACCGCCGATTTGCCAATGTTTCACCAGAGACTTTTCGGTGGCACAACGTGGGCCGTTGCGTGGAAAAACTGGACAGAAACGTGATTTGCGAAAGTGGTATGTTTCGGCTTCGATTATCGGACGATCTGGTGACTCCGGGGGTCCTTCACTTCGTTCAGGAGGACGACGTAGAACAAACAACGGCTTCGAGCACCGGCTGTTCGGTAGACCCACTTCACACCATCAGATTATCTGCTCTCACTTGTCGCTCCGGTTGCTGCGAGCTGGTGATTGGTTCGCTGGTCTACTCGTTCGTTATGGGAGGTCGCAGAAGAGGTCGTAGGTGGCTCCGGGGGTGGGGGCTGGGTGCTTGAGGACGACGGATGATCTCGCGACGGTCAGGTAGAAGGGCAGGCTGGCTGCGTTCTGATTGGTGGCCTGGGCGGAGCAGTGATTGCTGGGGGTGAGGCTGCTGACGGGCAGGGTGTCGGCGGAGGTGGCGGTGGTGGTGATCGAGCCGACGAAGCGAAGGGAGGGGCGGGTGGAGCCCTGTGTGGGACCCGGTGCGGCGCTGGAGGAGGATGAACAGGGGCCTGCGGTGGTGGTGAGGACTCCTCCGGCTGCGGCCTGGACGCAGTGGCCGGGGGTTAGGGCGGTATCGGTCAGGCCTTTTGTGGAGATGCCGGCGTTGGCGGTGACCGGGGATTGCAGGGTGATGGAGGTTCCGCCGTTGAGGGTGAGGCCGTTATCCGCGTTGACGGTGAGGTTCTGGCGGCTGGCGTTGAGCGAGGCGGCGTTGGTGAAGGGCACGACGGAGAGATTGAGGGAGCCGGAGGCGCTGTTGAGGGTGAACAGGTTGAGGCGATAGTTGGGATTCTTCTTCTGGAGGTCGGATGCGTCGATTTCGAGGAAGTTGCGCAGGGGGCCGGGATAGGCGTAGATGCCGTCGGCGTAGGGGGCCCCCTTGTAGCCTCCGAGGACGAGGAGGTCGGGTGGGAAGGCGGTGCCTCCTGTTCCGGCGTAGAAGGAGGCCGGGTTTCCGTTGAGGACCTTGAGCAGGGCCGGGTAGCTCATTCCGTTACCGGATCGGGCCGTGCCCTGGATGCCGGCTCCCTGCATCTTGAAGATGACGCCGTTCATGAGGGCGTAGGGATCGAAGAGGTCGAGGCTTGCGGTGAGGGCGGCGTAGTTTGCGGAGGCGTGGTGGGTCTGCTCGAAGAGGTCGCCAAGAGTGGCGGGGATGATGTTGGGCTCGAGGGTGAGGGTTCCGTCGAGGGAGATGGGGTTGGTGGCGTAGTTCTGGACGTCGAGGGTCTCGGCCATGGGCCAGAGTATGTAGGCGTTGTTGTCGAGACTGGCGTGGGCGGTGGGGGAGGTGTGCGAGCCGGTGAGTCCGGCGCGGGTGCAGGTGAGGGCTCCGGCGGGGCTGAATTGGGCGTTGGTGCATGGTCCGTTGAGGGCGGAGTCGGAGGCGTCGGCGAGGGTGACGGTGGCGCCCTGGTAGTCGGAGAGGTAGGGGAAGTTGCCGCCGGAGGGGGTGGCGGAGACGGCGGGGCCGGTGCTCGAGAGGGTGGCCAGGTTGGCTACGCCGAGGTTCATGGAGCCGGTCTGGAGGCCGTCGAGGTTGGCGCCTTTGTAGATGGCGGCTTCGATGGTGTGGCCGTCGGTGGAGCCGAAGACATCCTGAAGGTAGCGGAGGGGGGTGTCTCCGGCCTGGATGGTGTTGGCGGTGAGCTCGATGCCGGTTCCGGCGGCTCCGCCCTGCATGACGAGGCCGCCGGCGAGATGGGGGCGGCGGAGGGGGAGGGTGATGACGGCGAGGTCGGCAGCGAGCGAGACGGAGGTGGGGACGGCGCAATCGTGGAACTGGGAGGCGATGCAGAGGAGGTGGGTGGTATCGAAGGAGCCGTGCCGGATGTTGACGGTGATGGTCTGGGAGGTGGAGAAGGGCGGCTCGTTGTTGAGGGGGGTGGGGACGTTGGCGACGAGGGTTCCCCAGGCGTTGGAGGGGGCGATGCCGGGGCCGTCGAGGGTGACGGAGGAGACGCCGTCGATGAGGCCTTTGGCGAGGGCGGTGACGTGGCCCTGGCTCATGCGGCGGGCGCGGTCGATGACGTACTGGCCCTGGCCAAGGGCTCCGACGTGGGTGGTGGGTTTGGTTTTGTACTGGTTGCCGGAGGGCGGGGCGAGGAGGGTTCCGGTGTAGATGGAGGTGGTCTCGTAGGTGTCGGCGGCGAGGGCCTTGACGCCTTCGTCGGAGGCGGCGGTGAAGCCGTTGTTGCTGCGGGCGTAGAAGTAGTTGATGGTGTCGCCGGTACCGGTGTGGAGGACGCTGGCGTTGATGGCTCCGATGATGCCGGAGGTGTAGGAGATGGCGTTGGCGTAGAAGGCGGTGCCGTTGGTCCAGCCGTGGGGGTGGTTGCCGGGTGGGAGAGCGGGGTTTCCGATGCTCCAGCCGGGGGCGGAGAGGAGGATGCTGGCTCCGCGGCAGGTGGAGCCGTAGGAGGTGGGGGTGGTGAAGTGGGAGACGTTGCATTGGGCGTCGTCGGCGGCGGGGAGAAAGGGGGAGGGGGTGACGAGGGTGAGGGAGTTGCTGAGGTTCGAGAAATACTGGACGTGGAAGCCGTTGCGGAGGTCGAGGACGTGGGTGGAGGAGGTGTTGGTGGGGAAGGTGGGGCTGCTGAAGTTGATGTGATCGTTGAAGCGGTAGGTGGGTTCGACGAGGACGGTTGGTACTCCGTTGCGGAGGGCGTTGACGATGCCGTCGTTGCCTGCGGGGGAGGCCGAGGCTGAGGCGCTGGTGGCTCCGTTGAGGAGGGTTGCGGGTTGCTGGGAGATCGCGGGGAGGGTGGTTGCGAGGAGGAGGAGGAGATTCAGCTTGGGGAGTGGTATGGAGCACCTCCGGGATGGCCCATCCCCTTCATCTTGCCATAGGGGATGGGCTCAGGACGGGGGTGGCTAGTCGGGGACTGCGGCGACTAACTGGTTGAGGGCTTCGAGGAAGTTGAAACGGACGAGGGCGCTGGGTTTCTTTGCTTCGGCCAGCTTCTGGAGCTGGGCGGTCTTCCAGCCCGTCGGTGCGTGTTGGCCAGAGGCGAGGAAGGTGAGGGACTGGTGGGCGACGGCGGCCAGGGCCGGGATCTGCGCGACGCGGGTGGAGGCGTCGGCGAGGCGGGGCGAGGTATGCATCTGGCGTTCGACGATGGGAATGGCGGTGGTGAGGCTGGTGAACCAGGCGTCGAGGTAGGTGCGATCCTGGGTGTCGGTGGTGGGACTGGTGAGGAAGCGCTTGACGCGGAGCTCGATGAAGTGGCGGGAGGGGGGATCGGGGCGGACGGAATCGACGACGCGGTCGAGGGCGGTGAGCTGGTTGGTGCGCTGGGCGTGGTAACGCTCGCCGAAGCTGACGGGTTCGAGGGCGGCGGCGATGGTGCGGAGGGCTTCGATGTCTTCGGTGGCGGCGAGTTCGCGGAGGCCGGCGTCGCCGGATTCGAGATGGGTGAGGCCGAGGGTTTCGAGCTCGATGGAGATGGGTTCGAGGCGGCGGTACATGTCGTCGACGTCCTGGACGGACTCGGGGGACCAGAAGCGTTCGGCGATGGCGGCGGTGCGGGGCCAGATGCGGGAGTCGATGGTGCGGGCGGAGAGGTGCTCGGCCCACATGCAGACCTCGCCGCCGAGGACGAGCTTGCGCTGGTCGGGGGTGAGGTCGGCGGTGGAGGGGAGGGGGTCGGCGAGGTAGTGGACTCCGGCGGGCTTCATGCCGTCGAGATAGTAAGGCGCGGAGAGGACGCCTTCGTAGCCGAGCTTCGCGCCTTTGGTGAGGGCGTCGCCGCCGCGCCAGGACTGGATGACGACATCCTTGGGAAGGCCGGGGGTGAGGACCTCGTCCCAGCCGACCATGTGTTTGTGGAGGCGGGCGATGGTCTTGAGGACGCGGGTGTTGAAGTAGGCCTGGAGGGCGTCGTTGTTCTTGAGGTCGTGCTGGCGCATGAAAGCGAGGATGCGGGGGTTCTTCTTCCAGTCGGGGGCGGGGCTCTCGTCTCCGCCGATGTGGACGTAGGCGTCGGGGAAGATGGTGGCCATCTCACCGAGGAAGCGGTCGATGAAGGTGTAGGTCTCGTCGCGGGTGGGGTCGATGGCGTAGTCGCTGACTCCGAACTCGCGGCGGATGCTGGTGGGGGTGGTTCCGCTGGCTAGCTCGGGGTAGGCCATGAGCCAGGCGGTGCTGTGGCCGGGCATCTCGAACTCGGGGACGACGCGGATGCCGCGGTCGCGGGCGTAGGCGACGATCTCTCTGGCTTCGGCCTGGGTGTAGAAGAGGCCGTCGGAGCCGAGGGCGGTGAGTTTGGGGAAGACGAGGCTCTGCATGCGGAAGCCCTGGTCTTCGGTGAGGTGCCAGTGGAAGACGTTGAGCTTGACGGCGGCCATGCCGTCGAGGGTGCGTTTGATGACAGGGATGGGCTCGAAGTGGCGGGCGCAGTCGATCATGAGGCCGCGCCAGCGGAAGCGGGGGGCGTCGTCGATGGAGACGGCAGGGAGGATGTAGCCCTGGGGACCGGGCTGAACGAGCTGGATGAGGGTCTCGAGGGCGTGGATGGCTCCGACGTCGGTCTTGGCCGCGATGTCGATGCCGGTGGGGGTGATCTTGAGGGTGTAGGTCTCGTCTTCGTCGATGGTCTGGACTTCTTCGCCGGGGCGGTCGACGTGGAGGTGCAGGGGAGTGGTGGGGGTGACGCCGGTTCCGGCATGGGGAAGGCCGGTGGCCATCTCGATGCGGCGGGTTGCGCGCTCGATGGCGGAGCGGAGGCGGGTGTCGTTCTCGGCGGAGCTTCCGGCTATCTGGACGGCGAAGGTGGAGGTGAGGGCCAGGCTGCCGGATCCGGGGGTGAGCGAAGAGGGCTGCGGCATGAGGTTGTTGACGAAGACCTGCGTGCGAGCGGATTGGGCCGAGACGATCATGACGCCTACCCAGAGTGCATGTTTCCAGGTTGTGTGCGGCGGGCGGGGCGTGGTGCTGGGACGATGGGGCATCAGGATTTATCGCTCTCCGCGGAAGTGAAGGTAACCCCATTTTTCGGGGACATGCATGTTGACGACGCCCTGCGGCGACCATACCCAATTATCTTCCTTCGGCTGGCCGGCCTTCCACTCGACACGGCTGAAGTTGATGCGCCAGGTGTCTCCGGCGGCGGGCGCTGTGACGGGGAGACGGCTGGCGAAGGAGGTCCAGGGGATGGCGATTTCGACGGTCCAGCCCTTGTCGAGGTCGCCGGGGTGGTTGAGGGTTCCGTTGAGGGCGACGGCGGTCTTGAGGCCGGGAATGTCCCAGCTGTTATCGGCGTGACCCTGCTCGAGGTAGGGCTTGTCGAGGAAGAGATCCCACGAGGTGTTGAGGGCGTTGATCTCGAACTCGAAGTAGCCGTGGGTGTTGGTGGGGGGCTTGAGGAAGAGCTCGAAGTCGTTGTCGTGGAAGATGACGGAGTCGTGCTGGGTGAGGGTGGCTTTGAGCTCGGGCTCTTCGAGTTCGGCGCCGATGTAGAGGTACTGGGCGTCCCAGAGGATCTTGGTGCGGGTGCGGAAGCGGGGTGTGGGCCGGGAGGGTCCTTCGATGTCTACGAAGTCGGTGGTCCAGGGGGCGGACTTCCAGGCGGGGTCGTCGAGCTTGCCGTCGATGTGGAGGGGCTTAGGGGCGTGGAGGCACTCGTAGGTCTTGGGCGGAGGGATGGGGGCGGGGGACTGGGCGGAGGCGGGGATGCCCAGGGCGAGAACGACCAACCCGGCAGCGGCGCGGAGGGCGCGTCTGCCGGGTCGATTGGTTGGGTGGCCGCAGGGATGGAAGGACGATATTCCGGTGGACATGATGGACGACTTCCTTCCCGACGCGGGCGAGGTGTGGTTCCGATGATTTAGATGTAGGCGATGAGGTCGATTTCGACGAGCGAGCCGCCGGGGATTCCACTCGCAGGGGCGATGGTGGTGCGGACCGGCGGGACCTTGCCCCAGCGGCCAGCGTAGACGGTGTTCATCTTGCCCCAGTCGGCGATGTCGTTGAGATACACGTTCACCTTGAGGACTTTTTCCATGGAGGAGCCGGCACCGATGAGATTCTTTTCGAGTTCGTCGAGAACGTGCTTGGTGTGCTCTTCGACGGTTCCCTTGAAGTGGGCTCCGACTCCGGCGAGGAAGAGGAGGTTGCCGTAGGAGACGGCGCTCGAGAAGAGGGGCGCGGGTGCGGTGGCGTTATCGGCGTTGGGGTTGGTCGGGTAGGACTTTTTTTCGAGCTTGGCGGGCTTCTGAGCGCTGGCGGACTGGGTGAGGGCGGCGCCGGATGCGACGGCTCCTGCGGTGGCGGCTGCGGCTGCCTTGGCGGCGTTCTTGATAAGGCCTCTGCGGGACTGCTTTTCCATGGGGCTGCTCCTTGTAACTAAGATTTGCACAAATACGGGAAGACGGCTTTGGCGATGGCTGCTGCAGGGGGTGAGGTCTCGGAGGAAGCTGCTTGAACGGAGTTTCGCGAGGCCGGCGACCCAATGCGGTGAGGATTCCATTGAACTACGCGTGCTGCGAAGGGCGGTAGGTCTTATGGCCTAAGTGGATGAAGAAACTCATTGCAAACGTTTCAGCGAAGGATGCGATCGGTGCCGTAGAGGGTGAGCAGAGGGTGGCGGACGACGGCGTGATACTCATAGATGCCGGGGGTGAGGCCGGTGACCGTGATGGTGTAGGGACCCTTGGTGGCGACTGGTCGGGTGTCGGTGGGGATCCATGCGTTGGAGCGGGCGTTGACGTCTTCGCCGGAGAGGACGCGGTACTCGAAGCCTACGTTGAGGGTCTTCGCATCGCCCATGTCGAGGAGGTCGCCGTTGAAGGTGAGAGAACCGTGATCGACGGAGAAGGTGGCGGGGGAGGTGGCGACGTGGGGTGGTTCGAGGGCGGGCTCGACATCGGTGAGCTTGATGACGGTGGCGTTGGGCCAGCGGCTATTATCCTGCAGGCGCTGGGCTCGCATGACGTGGAGGTGGAGGCCGTCGGGCTGTTGGGTGAAGGTACTTTTGGGGACGAGGTTGGGCTTGTACTCGACTGTCTTGTCGTCCTGGCCGAGGATGCTGATGGTGGTCTTCGGGGTGGCGCGGACGGAGTGCAGGGTGATGTCCTTCCAGGTGCCGCGCTCCCATACGCTGGGGGAATCGACGATGGCGTAGAGGGGGCCGTGATCCTTCTTCTGGGTGAACCAGATGCGGTCTTCATCCTGAGACCTGGCGGATGAGGATCCGGTAAGTCGCTCGTTGGTCAGGATCCGTTCGTTCGTTAGGATCCAAGGTCGCACGCTGTAGATGGCTTCGCCGTTGACAAACATCCAGAGGCCGATCTCGC
>JAMFSC010000127.1 GCA_026225095.1 bacterium | reverse complement strand
GCCAGGACCGACCAAGCCCTCGACCAAGCCATTACACAAGCCCTTCAGCAAATCTCCCCAGAAAACGCACAAGCTTGGTTCAGACTCACCCTCAACTGGGTACAGCTATCATGAAATTGCTCTAGGTGACCGGCGTGAAATGGAGGTGGAGGCTGCCGTCCTTTTCGGTGACCTGAAGGTCTTCGAGCGAGGGGATGATCCAGGTGGCTGCCTTCAACTCCTCGGGAGAGTGCGTTCCGAGGACTGCGAGGACGCGGCTTCCCGCGGCCAGCCCCGCGCCGACGCCGGACGGGGCGTCTTCAACGACGATGCAGTCTTCGTTCGAGAAGCCGAGGAGTGCGGCTCCGCGCATATAGGGTTCCGGGTGAGGTTTTCCGTGGACGACCATGTCCGCAGTGATGAGGCGGGTGGGGATGGGAAGCTGGGCGGCGCCGAGGCGGCCATCCACCAGGCGACGGGTTCCGGAGGTGACGATCGCCCAGCGGTCGGCGGGCAGTCCGGCGAGGAGGGCGCGAACCCCCGGCAGGACCTGAAGGTCTGCCGTGTCGGCGATCTCGATGTCCTCGATGACGCGAAGACCTTCGGCAGCGTCGATATCGGGGCGCAGCAACTGGATGATGTCCATGGCGCGCACGCCGTGGGGGACCTCGTAGGCGTCGGCGTTGGGAACTTGATAGAGAGCGGCCCACTTGCGCCAGGAGCGCGTGACGGAGTTAATCGAGGAGATCAGGACGCCATCGTTATCGAAGAGAATGGCCTTGGTCTCGATGTTCAGCGGCTGGGTCATGTGGGTCCTTGGGTTGGGGTCTGCCGTGGAAGTATCAGCGGTTGAGGACGAACTCCTGGGCTGCCTTCAGGATGCGGTCTACCGACCGGGGCGAGCAGCTCTCGCAGTAGACGCGGAGGAGCGGTTCCGTTCCCGAGGCGCGGAGGAGGAGCCAGGACTCGGCGCGATTCGCGCCTGCCGCGCAGGTGGGGTCTGAGGTGTTGTCGAGGAAGAACTTGATTCCGTCGAGCGTCTCCATCTTGAGAACCGGGAGGCCGGCGATGGACTCGAGACCGCCGCGAGCGCGGGCAATGGCGTCTTGCTTGATCTCTTCCGTGATGTGCATGTCGACCCGACCGTAGTGGTGCTCGCCGAACTCCGCCTGGAGCGCCGCCACGAGCTGGCCAAGCGTCTTTTTTTCGTCGGCCATGACGTTGGCCAGAAGCAACGAGTTGAGCAGGCCATCGCGCTCCGGCAGGTGGCGGCTGATGCCGACGCCGCCCGACTCTTCCCCACCGATGAGGATGTTCTTCTCGAGCATCAGATCGCAGACGTACTTGAAGCCGATGCCATGCTCGTGGAGGGTGCGACCGTATTTTTTGGCGATGCGATCGAGCATCTTGGTGGTGTTGAAGGCGCGCGTGATGTCGCCCTCCCATCCTTTGCGCTCGAGCAGCCAGTAGAGAAGGATCGAGAAGATCTTGTGGGCGTCCACGACGTTGCCGTGCTCGTCGACGGCCCCGATGCGGTCGGCGTCCCCGTCGGTGATGAGGCCGGCATCACACTTTTCCGCGACGACCGCTCGTTGGGTCTCGGCGATGTGGGGGAGGATGGGCTCGGGATTGATGCCGGGGAAGGCAGGGTTGATCTCGGAGCGGATGGCGACGCAGGGGATCTTAGCCCGGTCGAAGATGCCGCTGATAACCCCACGACCGGCTCCGTACATCGTGTCGATGAGGAAGCGGTAGCCGGAGGCTCGGATGGCATCAAGATCCACGAAGCGCTCGATTGCGGCGATGTAGTCGGGGTTGAAGTCAACTTCTTCAATCGCGGCGGGGGTTTCGGCTGCGGGAAGGGGCTGGTCAAGGTAGGTCTCGATCCGGGCGATGATGGACGGGCTCCCGGAGCCACCGTAGCTGGCCTTGTACTTGACGCCGTTCCACTCGGCGGGGTTGTGGCTGGAGGTGATCATGACGCCACCGGCGGCCTTGCGCTCGCGCACGGCATAGGACAGCGCCGGGGTGGGCGTGATGTCCGATGCGAGGGATACGTGGATACCTGCCTCGGCCAGTACGAGGGCGACCACGCGGGCGAAGGACTTCGACCCGAAGCGGGTGTCGTAGCCAATGCAGACTCCGGTGCCGGGGTCCTCATGATTCAGGACGTACAGCGCGATGGCACGGGCGGCGACCCGGACGTTGGCGTAGGTGAAGTCGTCGGCGATGATGCCACGCCAGCCATCGGTTCCGAACTTTACAGGAGATGGGAGTGTCGACATGGGCTAGATGAGGTCCTCACGACCGCTCTGGTGGATGGCGTGAACGAGCTTCGAGACGTCCTGGGAACGGCCACGCGTGGTGATGAGAAGGGCATCGGCGGTCTCTACGACCACAAGATCCTTGACGCCCAGAAGCGCGACCATGCGGCCGGGGGCGTGGACATAGTTGCCGGAGGATTGGATCGCCATCAGCGAGGTGGTCTCGCCGTCGACGACGTTGTCGGATTCGGCTGCGCTGCGGTGCTCGTGCAGCGAAGCCCAGGAGCCGAGGTCGTTCCATCCGAAGTCCGCGGGAAGGGAGAAGATGCGGGAGCGTCGTTCGCCCTTGGAAGATCGCGGCTCGAGCACGGCGTAGTCGATGGAGATGTTCTCGCAAAGGGGGTACTGCTCGGCGAATATCCGGTCGAAGTCGTTGGTTCCAAAGGCATCGGCGATCAATTCGAGCGGTGCGGCCATGTCCGGCGCATGTTCCCGGATGGCGTTCGCAAGGGTGCGGGCGGACCAGAGAAAGATGCCACCGTTCCAGACGTAGTTGCCCAGAGAGACGAAACGCTCGGCGGTGTGGGCGTCGGGCTTTTCGCGAAAGCGGCGAACGCGGTGGGCAACGACGGGAGCCTCGGGCGTACGTTCCGGTGCGTCGGGTTCGGGGTCGTCGGAGGCCTCGAAGGCCTCGGGCGCGATCAGGTCCAGGGGGACGGATTCACCGCGTTCGATGTACCCGTAGCCGGTCTCAGGGCGGGTCGGAGGGACGCCGAGGACCACGATATTCTCGCCTGCGGCGGCGATCCGGATGCCGGTCGAGAGGATCTGGGCGAATCTCCGGATGTCGGAGACGACGTGGTCCGACGGGAAGATGCCAAGGACGGTGTCGGGGGAACTCCGCTCGAGGATGAAGGCCGCGAGGGCGCAGGCTGGCGCGGTGTTACGGGGGCAGGGCTCGGAGAGGATGTGGTCCTCGGGCACCGCGGGAAGCTGCTCCGAGATGACCTCTTCCAGCCACCGGTTGGTGATGACCCAGACATCCTCGGGCGCGGCGACCGTGAGCAGGCGCTCGAGCGTCTGCTGGATCATGGTCGATTCGCCGTCGAGGGCAAGGACCTGCTTGGCGCGGGAACGGCGGCTGCGAGGCCAGAAGCGGGTTCCGCTGCCTCCGGCGAGGATGACCGCCGCGAACTTTGGACTTCCGTCCTGGTTCAGGTGGTGGCTGGTTTCAGTTAAAGCCATATTCACCGATCTTATGCCCTCTCGAAGACGTCCGGCGAGTCCGGCGGGCTCTTCGACGCATCTCTTGCGTGAATATAGAGATTGTCGAAGAACCTCACCGGAGAACCGCCTGGGCTAGAGCAGATTCGCTCAAGGTGTAGGGTTCCGTGGCGCTCCGCCCCACCTTAGCGACGATGAGACGTGTCGCGAAGGTGGGGCACCCAACTTCACACCGTCGAGCAATCTGCTCTAGGCGAGGCTGGCGAAGAAGTCGCGCATACGCTTGACTCCCTCGTCGACGACGTCCTGGGAGACCGCGTAGGAGAGGCGGATGTGCTCGGTGGTTCCGAACGGCTCGCCGGGAACGACAACGACGTGGGCTACCGACAAGAGCTTTGCGGCGACGTCGGATGCGGTACTGAGTCCGCCCTTGCCGAAGAACTTCGAGACGTTCGGGTAGACGTAGAACGCGCCCTGGGGAACGGTGCAGGTGAGGCCGGGGATGGTCTCAAACCCCTTCAGGATGCGGTCGCGGAGCTTGATATAGTCGGCCCTCATCTCCGCCACGCACTCCTGTGGGCCCTTGACTGCGGCGATTGAAGCGCGCTGGACCATGCTGGCGGCGTTCGACGTGCTCTGCGACTGCAGCTTGCTCATCGCCGCGATAATCGGCTTGGGACCAAGCGCGAAACCGGCACGCCAGCCCGTCATGGCGTAGGTCTTCGAGAGCGATCCGAGGATGACGATGTGTTCCTTGCAATCCGTGAACGACCCCGCCGAGACGATGTCGCCCGAGAAGGTGAGGTAGACGTAGCACTCGTCGATGAGCAGATAGATGTTGCGCGCATGGGCGAGGCGGACGATGGCTTCCACGTCGGACGCGGCGATGATGGCGCCGGAGGGGTTCGACGGGGTGTTGAGGACGATCGCCTTCGTCTTCGGGGTGATCGCCGCTTCGATCATCTCGGCGGTGATCCGGAAGTTCTCCGACTCCTTGCTCTCGACGTAGACGGGCACCCCGCCCGCGTACTGGATGATGTCCTTATACGAAACCCAGTAGGGAACGGGGACGATGACCTCATCGCCGTGATCGACCAGGACCTGGATGGCGTTGAAGAGAGCCAACTTGCCGCCGGTCGTGAAGACGCACTCGTCGGGGGCGTAGTTCGATTTGAAGTCGGCGGCGTGGCGGTCGACGATGGCCTGCCGGACCTCGGGGACTCCCGCCACGTTTGTGTAGCGGGTAAAGTTCTTCTGGATCGCCTCGATGGCGGCATCCTTGATGTGCTGCGGGGTGGCGAAGTGGGGCTCGCCAGCGCCGAAGTCGGAGAGGTCGACACCCTGGCTCTTGAGCTTGAGGGCCTCGGCCGTGATCGCCATGGTGGCGGAGACCTCGATCCGGTTGATGCGGTCGGTGAGGATCTTGCGGGGGGCGGCGGCGGGCATCGAGGGCGGGGCGTGAAGGATCGCGGAAGAGGCGCTCATGCACTCTAGTGTTTCAGATTTAGGGGTGGAGATAAAGCGCACGTCGTCGACTGATCGGATCGCTCCAGGAAGGTGCCAGCCGACGACGCTCCGCTTCGTGATTTGCGTTTACGCGATCGACCTCGGCGGTACAATGCGGAGACTTCAAAACAGCTTTGGCCACGAGCCTCTGAACCGTCCATCACGATGCCAAATCCGCAGCACAATCTTGAAAATGCTTTGGAGCTTGAGCGAAGGCGGTGGCAGGCTTCGATCGATGTCCTACAACGCCCGAAGATCGATGGGCTCGAAAGGCTCTTCGAAACGACCTTTCAATATCGCCGCCAACTGGCCCGCGATGTGCCCGAGCTACTCGCAGCCTCGGCGTTGCAGAATCTTGGCAAGAAGCTCACCACTCATCTCAAGCTGGTAGCAGAGGAGGCGGAGAAAGAAAGAAGAGAAGCAGCCGAGGGCGTATCCGATGCCCTCGGCGGCGCCGGCGGAGCTCTGTATGCAGCACTCAGCGGCACTTTCAAAAGGAATAAGATTGTAAAGAAGGCGAAGACCATACAGGCAGGCTTAGACGCTGAACTCAGCGCGATGGAACTGGAGGGACGAATAGCCTTGAATCGACCAGCATCGACACAAATCAACATCGGGAATCTGAATCTTGGCACCGTCATCGGCGACCTGAACTCTACGATCAACACGCTCTCCGCCGGAGGTCACGGCGATCTGGCGGGAGCCATCCAACAACTGAGCGAGGCCATCAGCGCCAATAGCACCCTCGGAAACAAGAAGGAGCTGCTCGAGAACCTGTCGTTCGTTTCGGAGCAGGCGGCGCTTCCGCCCGCGAAGAGGAAGACCAGTCCCATCAAGGCGGCGTGGAACGCGATCGAAGCCGGCGTCGGGCCTGTATCCAGTCTGATTGGCTTAGCGGAAAAGGTGGAAGTGGTGCTTCGTGGGATCGGTGTTCTTTCCTAGCGCCTGGCCGTTGTGCGTTTCATCGAATTTCAGGCGTTCCCGAACCCGCGATCGATGATCACACGGTCGGCGCGGTCGCTGGCAAAGGCCACACATTCCTGCTCGTGCGCCCAAGCCTGAGAGGCGCGGAGGAGCTTCAGAATCAGCGAAGTAGCGCGAACCTCCGGCACCAGGTAGAGCCCTTCGACGTACCCGGCGCGCTGACCTTCCAGCGTGGGGGATCGGTGCGGATCGAGAGTTCCGCCAGCGCAAGCGCCTCTCCGGATGGACCCTCGGCCAGAAGCACCTCCAGGGGCTCAACCAGGCGACCCGCGAAGAAGGACTCGATCTCGGCCCCATGGTCTTCGGGTCCGTCTGGATCGCTGGGCCAGAGAAGATTGCGTAATCGCTCCCAGGCTGCAGCGTCGGTTGAGCGAATCGGGCGGATGATGACTTCAGGGAGAGCTTGCATCGCTGTTTCTCCTGATCGGCCGCTGAAATTCAGGGCCGCGTCGAGCTTCAGGGGGTTGTGGACTTGGCCTTGAGCCGTTCGACGACGAGCGGTGGCACGAGTGCCGTCACGTCCCCGCCGAGTTGGAAGACCCCCTTGATCAGACGGGAGCTGACGTACGTATATTTCTCGGCCGGCATCATGAAGAGGGTCTCGACGTTGGGGTCGAGCTTGCGGTTCATCATCGCCATCTGGAACTCATACTCGTAGTCGGAGATGGCGCGGATGCCGCGGAGGACGGCCTTCGCTCCCTGCTCGCGGCAGAAATTGACCAGAAGGCCGTCAAAGGTCATCACCGAAACGTTCCCGAACTGGCGGGTCGCCTCGAAGATCATCTCTTTCCGCTCATCCACGGTAAAGAGGGGGTTACCCTTCTCGGAGTTGCGCAGAATGGCCACAACCAGCTCGTCGACGATCTGTGCGCCGCGTGCGATCAGGTCGAGGTGACCGTTGGTGAGCGGATCGAAGGTTCCTGGGTAGATCGCCTTGATGGTATGCATGCCAAGGAGAAGCATACCTGCTTGGAAACAAAAAGCGGCAAAGCTGTAGGCGCGCGGGCCGAGGGGCGCGTCCGTCATGGTGTAAGGAACGATTGAGCGGGTTGGAACGTAGTGATGGATGGATCCGGACGATTCCAAGGACCTCCATGCACCTGACCGCAAGCGACGAACCGAACCCGGCCAACCGGGGAATGCGTGTAACGCCCGGCGGGGATGCTCCCGCGGGAGAGCAAGTGCCGATGCAGAGTGCAGCCGTCCCCAATTCGATGCTTTCAAACCCGATGCTGGGGGGCATCTCGGTGCTCCCAGTCCCCATTCCGGGCCCGAATCCTCAACGGGCGGAGCCTGCGGCTCCAAATCTCAGGGCCGGAGCCTTCGAGTGTCTGGACGAGATCGTCGCCACCTATGAGGTGCGGATCTTCCGCTTCCTGCTGATGTCGGTGCGGGACCGGGACCTGGCGCAGACCCTGACGCAGGAGACGTTTCTGCGGGCGTGGAGCGCGCGCGGGAGCTTTCGCGGAGAGTGCGCGCCGCAGACCTGGCTGATGCGGATCGCCGTCAACCTGGTGCGGGATCACACCCGGACGGACCGCTTCCGCTTCTGGAAGAAGGTGGCGGCGACCGCGGTGGACGTATCCGAGGCCTCGGCGTGGCTGCCCCGCCAAGGCTCGTCCGCGGAGGCGCAGATGATCCGCCAGGAGCAGGTCGCGCGCATCTGGGAGACGGTCGCGACCCTCTCCGAACGTCAGAAGATGGTGTTTCTGCTGCGATTTGTAGAAGAACTGGAACTGAATGAGATCGCCGAGGCGACGGGAATGCCGGTGAGCACGGTGAAGAGTCACCTCTATCGCGCCATCAGCGCGGTGCGCACACGGCACACGGAACAGACAAAGGGCACGCGATGACGATGAAACCCACAAACTTCAGCCCCGATTCCGGCCCCCAGCCGGACGCCGATCTGAACTGGTATCCCGACTCCTACCCGGGGCGACACCTTACCGAAGCCCAGATGGACGGGCTCCTCCATGGGGAGACCGGTCAAACAGAGGCGGACGATGCGGTCGCGCGGCATCTGCACCGTTGCCCGCTGTGCGCGGCGGAGCTTTCGGAGCTGCGGGGATCGATCGGCCTGCTGCGGACGGCAGCGACGGAGTTTGCGGCAAGGAGCACCACGGCACGCACTGCCGGGATCAGGCTGG
This sequence comes from bacterium, assembly GCA_026225095.1. GTDB lineage: Bacteria > Acidobacteriota > Terriglobia > Terriglobales > Acidobacteriaceae > Edaphobacter. Next base: position 18,040 of record JAMFSC010000127.1, on the reverse strand, counting down.
CCGCAACGGCTTCCACGCGGGGGTCGCGGAATCTGCGGTGGATGCCCGCTACGCTGGCTCTCGCGGCTTCGCTGGCCGTTATGGCGGCACTTGCTCCGATCTCATCGCTGGTTCACGGTCATGATTCCGCGGCCAAACCGACATCGTCCGGCTCCGTCACCCCGACCCAGGATCATTCCGTGGCGGAAGACGATGCGCTGCTGCGCGAGATCGATCAACAGCTTTCGGCCTCGGTGCCAACAGCGCTCGAGCCGCTGGCCGATCCGGCCCAGACCAACAACTCAACCCCTAACCCCACGAAGAAGGACTGAACGCCATGTTTCGATTGAAGCTCGCTCCCATGCTCCACCTCGCCTCCGCTGCCCTGCTCTTCGGCTCGATTGCGTCCGCACAGCAGGCGGCTCCCCAGCCCGACCCCGGAGCGAAGGCGCCTCCGCCGGGAGCACCTGCTCCCATGCCCCCCGATGGACGTCCGGATGGACGCCAGAACGGACGCAACGCCGGACGCGACCGGAAGCCCGACGATCACGGCCCGGACCAGCGCGGAGGGGATGTGCGGGAGCATGCCCAGGAGATGCGCGATCGCATCATGACCCGTATGTCGGAGTTTCAAGGCGGGGGCGGCGGCGGGTTTCGCGGAGACTCGAGAATTGCGCCGCCGGGAATGTGGTGGAAGAATCCCGACCTGGTGGCGAAGCTGAACCTCAGCGCCGACCAGCAGAAGCGGATGGACGAGATCTTCCTCCAGTTCCGCATCAAGCTGATCCACATGAAGGCGTCGCTTGAAGAGGAACAATTGATGCTGGAGCCGCTGATCAACGCCAATCCGCCCGATTCAGCCAAGGCGCTGGCTCAGATCAATCGGATCGCCGATACACGGGCGGATCTCGAGAAGGCCAATGCGGCCATGCTGCTGGGGGTGCGCGGTGTGCTGACTCCAGACCAGTGGACCAGGCTGCAGGCCGAGGAGAAGATGCATCGCCGCATCACGATCGGGCGTCTGGGAATGCCCGATCGTTCGGGCCTGTCGATCGATCTGAACGGCGCTGAGTTGGCACAGCTCGATGGCCTGCCCGGAGAACTCACCATCGACCTGCCGTCACTCGAAAACATCGTGCCCGATGCAGCCGCGATGAAGCATCTGGAAGACACCATGAAGACGATGATTCCGAAGATGGATCTGAGACTGGATGAGTTGCAGATTCCGGATGCAGATCTGCTCCCCTGAAGACGGCAGAGGCCGCTGCGCGTGGGGCGGTCGCTTCGCGACGCGTATTGGGCTTCGCCTGGGTGCTCCCGTCGGTCGCAAGCCAACTTAGATGCCGGAGCGAATGGAACTGCGGGAGCCTCGGCAGCGTATCAAAAGGTGTTCCGCAGACTGACCACTGCGGCTTGGGCGTCCGTGTTCCGGACGCCCGATTTTCTTTACCCCTTCTTCGCGCTTTACGCCTTTTTCGCGCGGACCGCCTGCTGAGCCTCGGCGGGACCGGCGGCGGGGATCTCCGGCACGGGAATGGGCAGGGCGGCGATATTGAGCTTCTTGCGCAACTCGGTATCGATCCGACCGAAGACGTCCCTGTTTTCCTTGAGGAAGTTACGGACGTTTTCGCGGCCCTGGCCGATGCGCTCGCCCTGGAAGCTGTACCAGGCTCCGCTCTTGTCGACGATGTTGTGCAGCACAGCCAGATCGAGCGCGTCGCCCTCCTTCGAGATGCCCTCGCCGTAGAGAATGTCGAACTCGGCGTCGCGGAACGGAGCGGCGACCTTGTTCTTGACCACCTTCACCTTGGTGCGGGAGCCGACGATGACATCGCCTTCCTTCACCGCGCCGATGCGGCGGATGTCGATCCGCATGGAGGAGTAGAACTTGAGCGCGCGGCCGCCGGTCGTGGTCTCGGGATTGCCGAACATCACGCCGATCTTGTCGCGGATCTGGTTGATGAAGATCAGGCAGGTGCGCGACTTGGCGACGGTCCCGGTGAGCTTGCGCAGGGCCTGCGACATCAGGCGCGCCTGCAGCCCCATGTGCGAATCGCCCATCTCGCCGTCGAGCTCAGCCTTGGGAACCAGTGCCGCGACGGAGTCGACGACCAGGACATCGATGGCGTTCGAGCGGACCAGGGCCTCGACGATCTCAAGGGCCTGTTCGCCATAGTCGGGCTGCGAGACGAGAAGGTTGTCGATGTCCACGCCAAGCTTGCGGGCGTAGGCAGGGTCGAGCGCGTGTTCGGCGTCGACAAAAGCAGCGAGACCACCGGCCTTCTGCGCCTCGGCGATAATCTGCAAGGTGATGGTGGTCTTGCCGGAGGATTCCGGTCCAAAGATCTCGATGACACGCCCACGCGGGACGCCGCCCACGCCGAGCGCCGCGTCGAAGGAGATGGAGCCCGTCGAGATGACCGCGATGGGAACGATCGCTTCCTTCGAGCCGAGGCGCATGATGGAGCCCTTGCCGAACTGCTTCTCGAGCTGCGAAAGTGCGGTTTCGATTGCCTTGCTACGCTGGTCTTCTGCCACGAAATCTCCTGAATTTGCCCGATAGAACGCCGCGGGGATCGGGTTGAGAATGTACTGGATCGTTGTCGGATTCTAGCACTCCGGGACCCGAAAAAGCAAAGAAAAAGCGAAATGAAAACCAAACATCGACAGGAGTACGATCACACTGCGGGGTGCTTCTCCCGCCAAAGTGCGTCTGCCAGTACGACAGAGGTCTCGATCTGGCGGTCGGGGACGGTCCAGTAGGTCTTCAGCAGGCGAATTTTTTCTTCGACACCCACCTGTTCGAAGTCGTGACGCTGATAAAAGCGGATAGCCCAAACGGCGTCGGCCCATGTGCCGATCAGAACCGGACCGTCGGCCATCTCGCGGAGGTGCGAGAGGAGATGCGAACCGATGCCCTGCTTCTGGTTCGCGGTACGGACGTAGGCGTGGCGGATGAGGGTGACATCCTGGACGGGCTGCAGGCCCATCACCCCTGCAAGGATGCCTTCCTGCTCGAAGCCCCAGAAGACGACGCCCAGATCCATCTCGTGGCGCAGCTTTTCACGCGGCATGTAGGGTTCGGACCAGCGGTCGGACGGGATGATGCCGCGATAGGCCTTGGCCCCGTCGTTGATGATGTCGAAGATCTGATCAAAGTCCGAATCGTTGCAGCGGCGGATCATTCCAGAAGGCTCCTGAGCTTCCGTGTGCGGGCCTCAGCCCATGTACATCCCGCCGTTGACATCGAGCGTATGACCGGTGATGTAGGCAGCGCCCTCGGAGGCCAGAAACGTAACGGCATGGGCGACCTCTTCGACGGTTCCAACGCGCTGAAGCGGGACCTGCGTGGTCATCGTCGCCTTCTGTTCGTCGGTGAGCACGCCGGTCATGGCGGTCTCGATGTATCCCGGAGCGACAGCGTTGACGGTGATCGACCGGGTCGCAAGCTCGCGGGCGTGGGCCTTGGTGAGCCCGATCAGCCCGGCCTTCGACGCCGCGTAGTTCGCCTGTCCGGCCTGACCCGTCTCGCCCACGACGGAGGTGATGTTGATCACGCGGCCCCATTTCGCCTTCAGCATCGGGCTCATGGCCGCCTGCGTCATCAGGAAGGCACCTGTGAGATTGGTCTGGAGCACGTCGTCCCAGTCCTTGCGCTTCATGCGTAGCGTCAGGATGTCGCGTGTGATCCCCGCATTATTGACCAGGATCTCGAGCTTGCCGAAGTGGGCGACGACCGCCTTGGCGCAGGCCTTGATGGACTCTTCCTCCGCGATATCGAGCGCGAAGGGATGGGCGACGCCGCCCGCGGAGGCGATCTCGGCGGCGACTTCGGCGAGTTTGTCAGCATTGCGGGCGGCCAGCGCGACCGAGGCTCCAGCTTCTGCAAGGGCGATGGCACAGGCGCGACCGATGCCCTGCGACGCTCCGGTGACGAGGGCGACGCGGCCAGCGAGGTGTTTGGTGGTCAATGGAATCTCCAGTCAGCTTCGATTATACGAACTGCCCCGCGGAGGTTCATCCGGAGACAGCGACCAGAGAAAGACCTCCAGAGATCGGGCGAAGTGGAGAATGGGTGGCCGGCCGGGAAGGAGGATGCCGTGCGCCGCGGGAAGCTCGTTGATGCGGATCTCGGCCTCCGCAGGTTCGAGCGGCCAGGGCAGATGGTGGACGTGGCCGACGGACAGATGGCGCCCGCGTGGGGTGAACAGCGCGTAGCGCTCGGTCAGGAAGTATTCGATCGAGCCCGGCTGGCTGGGCGAAGAGATGTCTGCGCCTCCCAGGCTCCGATAGGTTGCCTCAAAGCGGACCGAGTCCCAACTGAACAGGCGACGGCTGCTGTAGTCGATGTGCGTCGGCGTGGTGGTGCGGCGCATGATGGAGAGGAAGTAAGGAAGGTGGAAAAGGATGCGCCCACCGATGGCCGCGAAGGGGCTCGCGGCATCGAGCGCAAAGAAGTAGACACCGGTCAGGCCCGTATGTCGGGACCGGACGTAGGTGCGGAGGTTGAGTTCGGGAAACGTACGCGTTCCGGGAACGCCGAAGGTAAGCTCCCCGACGCCACGTGTTCGGACCTGGTCCATCCAGAAAGGGACCACGCCGATCCACGCGTTTCCGTCGAAGAGGTCCGGTTCGAGCCCCGGGGGAAGCAGCGGGGCGAGTTCGCCACCCGGAATAGGCCAATGGGCAAACAGAAGGTCGTTCCATCGCTGGGCCAGCCGCCAGCGGCCCTCGGGAAGAGGATAGGGGCGATGCGCGACGCGCTGAAGGATCTCGTTCACGCCGGGCTAGTTCTCCGCCGGAAGTTCGGCGTGATCGATCACCAGCGTCTGGACGGGCCCACGAGAGGCCTGAAGTTTCAAGCCAAGTTGCTCTGGAAGCGCCGTAAAGATCGACGGGGACCCGGCAGATTCCTGGTTCGCCGCCAGAACCGCATCGGAAGACCACTTCAGGTTCAGATCGTATTTGGCGGTCAGGCCGGTCTTGTCGATGACGGTTCGCTGGACCTGGGGCGAGAGGGCATCCGCGATCAATGCCAGAGTGGCGCCGTGGGCGGTGAGCTGGGTATTTTCAATCTGGATTCCCTCCTCCTTGCCGTCAGCCTGGCTCTGCTCGAACCTGGGCTTGCCTGCGGCGAGGACCAGATCATAGACGGCGAGCATTTTGGTCTCCGGGTGCGTTTGGATCTTGAAGTGCTCGACGAGCATGGCCTGTACCATCGAACGCGTCTGGTCCTCAGATAGATGATGCAGGTCTTCCGGGCTCGCGGATACGATCTTGGCGACGATGTCGAAGCGGGCAGAGTCGACCCACGCCGGACCGCCCGAGATCAGATCCCTCCTGATCCCAAACGCCTCCTGAAGCAGGTTCACCAAGGTGACGTTGGTGGCGACGAACGTGTTGAGATTCTGGTCGATATTCCAGTTTCCGCTGCCGGACTTGTTCGGCTTGACCGAAGAGACATCGTAGACAGGCTGGCCCGGCCGTTCGACGCGCCCCTGCGGGCCAGTGGGCACGGAACTCTGTGCGGCCACCATCGGCGCCACGGAAGCGCCCGCGACGATAAGAGTCAATAGCACTCGGAGGGGCCGGAACATTCGACTTTTGAGGATACGCCTGATCGCTTGCATTGGATTCTCCGGACCCTCCTGAATCAACTCCCGACACATGGAGAGGTTCGATGCCAGAAGCTGGCCGACGGTGTGGTTGTCCGACCAGCGCGAACTTGTATTCTGGTCAGACGATGGAAAATTTGAACAAGCAGACCCCCGCGACCGATGTTTACGCCATTCACGGAGCGGAGCCGGAGGTGCTGGCCTATGCGATGGCGAAGTATTCGCGCTCGGCCCTCACCCTGAAGGAGTCGCTCGCGGAGATCAGCACGCAGCGAGCGGAGCAGTTTCTGAATACGTTCTACTTCGCCTACGGCCATCGCTCCATCGCCGACCTCGCCCATATCCCCTTCGCCATCGAGCGGCTCAGCCTCCTGGCCGCGATTGCGCTGGTGGACGAGCAGCGCTGGGACGGGCAGGAGCGGTCGACCCGCTACCAGGACTTCCGCCGATCCGGATGGTGTACGCCCGACTTTGGCGCTGCGTTGGAGGTCCGCGCCGGCTATACGGCCGCGATCGAGGCCATGTTCACCGCCTACAACGACGTCGGCGCGGGGATGCTCGAGGCCTTGAAGGCTGCCATTGCGCGTCCGGAGAACATGAAGCCCGAGGCCTACGAGCGCACGCTGAAGGCCCGCGCCTTCGACGTAGCCCGTTACCTCCTGCCACTCGCCACCAATACCTCGCTTGGCCAGATTGTGAACGCCAGGACGCTCGAGACGCAGGTCTCGCGCCTGCTGACCAGCGAGTTTGCTGAGATCCGCACACTCGGCGAGAGACTGCGCGCAGCCGCCGCCGAACCCGCCTGGAACGTTCAGCACGCGGCGGCGACGAAGCTCCGCGACGAGGTGGCTGCGTCGGACTGGGAGCTTGGCGAACAGTTCGATGAGCTCGTCCTGCGTCCCGTCCGCACTGCGCCCACCCTGGTAAAGTATGCAACCCCATCGAACTACCTGCGCCAGAGCTGCCTGGAGCTGGAGCAAGCCGCACAGGCGCTGATGAACGGGCAGCCCATCTATCCCGCGCCCGTGGTCGATCTGCTGGAGGACGACGAGCCCCTGGAGGTCGAGCTGGCCACCTCGCTCCTCTATCCCCATTGCCACTTCTCCTACCGCCAGCTACGCGGCACGGTGGGCGCGCTGACCGAGCCGCAGCGCGCCGAGATCATCGCCCTCGGGATGAAGCATCGCGGAACCCACGACGAACTCCTTCGCGCCTTCCACGCCGGGCGCGGTCTCCGTTTCGACCTCCTCATGGATATCGGTGGCTTCCGCGATATGCACCGCCATCGCCGCGTGACCCAGCTGATGCAGGGCTTCACCGATCTGCACGGGTACGAGCAGCCCGAGTGCCCTGGGCAGCCGCTGCTCGCCGAAGCCGGGCTAGCCGAGACCTATACGTCAGCCATGGAAGCCGCCTTCGAGGCCTACCGTACGGTGCGGGATTCCGGAGTTCCCGAGGCCGGCCAGACCGCGCAGTACTGCCTGCCCCTCGGAACCCGCTGCCGGGCGATGTTCAAGATGGACTTCGCCGAGGCACTCTACATCTCGGAGCTGCGCAGCGGCGTCGCCGGGCACTTCAGCTATCGTCGGGTCGCGTGGGAGATGTATCAGGCCGTGGCGCGCAGACATCCGGCCCTCGCCGCCTACTTCCGTGTCGAGGACGTCTGCCAGCCCGTCGATCTGTTGCGGAGATAACGCACGATGGTGAAGATCTGCATTGAACCCGCCAGGAGCACAGAGGATCTGGAGCGGGTTCGCGGTCTGATGCGAACCTACGGTGTCTTCCTCGCCTCCAACCCCGCCGGCCCGGTCAATATCTGCCTCGTCGACTACGAGAAGGAGCTGGCGGAGTTGCCGGGATACTACGCCGGGCCACACGGTGTTCTGCTGCTTGCGACCGTCGACGGTCGGGATGCGGGGTGCGTCGGCTTTCGGCCCGCTCACCCCATACTTGCGGCCGACGCGGACGAACAGGCCTGCGAGATGAAACGGCTCTGGGTGGGCGATGACTTTCGTGGCCTCGGGCTGGGTCGAAGGCTGGCCGAGGCGGGCATCGAGTGGGCGCGCGGTGCCGGATATAACGCGATCTACCTCGACACGGTTCCCGCCGCCATGGCCGACGCCAACGCCCTCTACCAGAGGCTTGGATTTGAGCGGACCCAGCGCTATAACGACAATCCAGTGGACGATCTTGCGTTCTACCGCCTGCGACTTCAATAAAAACGCAGTCTATTCCGCCAGAATATCCAGAATCCGGCCGCTCGGAGTGACCACGCCGACAGACGATCCAGAATCTTCGGCAGCCAGATCGGCGATGGCCCGGCTGGCCGCCGCGAAGGTCTCGTCCAGACGGCCACGGCTCGGATTCTCCCAGAACTCGGCCTCGTCCTGCACGTCCAGCATGGCGAAGAGCGGCTCGGTCTGGCGGAAGAGCTGAACGATCTCCGCGTGAATCCCCGGACCGGCGAACTGGGTCTTGCAGCGATCCTGCATAAACAGATCGCGGTCAAACTCAAACGCCAGCGGCTCACAGTCCGGGTGCGGCAACAGCGTGAGACCGCGCGTGGGACCTTCGTAGATCTCCTCAACCTCGTCCGCGTCCGGATCTTCGGGCTGCAGCATTCGCTCCAGCACGCGATGCGCCTCGTCGATCGGGTAGGTGGGCCAATTTCGCGCAGCCGCATACGCCAGCACCTCGTCAATGAAGCGCAGATAGGCTTCCTCAGACTCGAGTTGCCCCTGATAGTGGATCGTAAGCCCCATCCAGAGAGTGTAGCGGGTGGGACGGGCGCGCACGAAAACGTCCTCGCGGGCACGCCACCGTTACCGTAGAGTTATTACTGGCGCTGGTAATATTTCGCATGGTTCAACAGCGACCTGGGGGTAAAGTGACGGTTGAGGTTTGATCGTCCAAGTTCCCCGATCCGAACCACAGGTGGTTCGAGGATCTGCTTGGCCACTGAAGTTTTCGATTGACCGACGAACCCCGGGTAGTTACTTTCAGGTTAATGAACGCCATGCAAACCATGACACCGATCGATTCCAACCTGCCGATCACCCGCATCTCCTCCAACATCGGAGCGACCATTCGCGGCTACCGGCTGCAGAAGGGCATGTCGCAGGGCGACATCGAAAAGCGCACGGGCCTGCTGCGCTGCTATCTGTCGCGGGTCGAGAACGGCCACACTATTCCGTCGCTCGAGACACTCCAGAAGATCGCCCGTGCGCTCGACCTCCAGCTTGCGGAGTTCTTCGCCGAAGAGACCATCGGCAAGGAGATGCACCCCCTGCATCTGAGCGAAGAGGAGATTCGTTTCCTGACGCAGGTCCAGCGCTACTCGGCCAACCTGTCCGACTCGGACCGGAAGCTTCTTCTTGCGATGGTCAGAAAGTTCGCCCAGAGCGCGACCGTAGGGTAGAAGCGTCCGCCGCGGCTAGTCTAGCGAAGGCTGGCAATGAAATAGCCGAAGAGCGCCAGCGCAAACGCGGCAGCCATGAAGACGATCTTCTGACGTTCCAGGTAGCCCGTTCGACCTGCGGTCATACGGCCCAGCAGCGGGGGCCCCAGGGCCAATCCAGAGAGAAAGCCGCCGATGTGTGCGGCGTTGTCGATCCGGACGAAGCTCCCCAGCACGGGCAGCATCGTGGCCGCACCAATCACCAGGTTCAGCAGCGCAAACTGCACAACCGACCGGCGAAGCCGTTGCAACTCCGCCCAGGGCACGGGAAGCCGGCGATTCGAGAGCAGCACGATCAGCAGCCCGGCGATGCCAAACACCGCCCCCGAAGCTCCCGCGCCGATCCCAAAGGCCACCGGGCTGTGCGTCAGGAGTGCCCGACCGACGTCCGTACCCATCGAGAGCAGGTTGCCCGCGACGCCCGTCAGCACGTACACCGTGACCAGACCATACGGGCCGATCAGCGGTTCCCCCAGCATGCCCAGGTTCCACAGGCACCACATATTCGTCGCCAGATGAATGATGCCGATGTGGACGAAGGTCGCGGTCAGCAGCCGATACCACTGGCCGTTCAACTCCAGCACCGTCGAGCCCGCGCCGAAGCGCAGCAAGTCCATCTCCCCGGGGCTGCGGGGTGAGACCCCATGCAGCACCATCCACAAGAACACCGCGATATTGATCCCCAGCAGAGCATACGTAGCCGGAGCCGTCATCGGGTTCCAGTCGCTGCGATCGCGCACGACTCGCGCCCGACCCGCCGGGGCGTAATCGGGGACGACCGTAGCCGGTCCGATGGGTGGATGGATCTCGTGCTGTTCCGAGTGGGGCATGCGCTGCTTCTACGCTATCGTGAGCGCGTGGAGAAGACAAACCGATAAACCGGCCCGCGGGCTGCCAGCGGCATTCCAGGAAAAAAACAGAACCCGGACCGCCGCCATCAGGCGTGGTTCTTCATGATCCGGTCGCGCAGATTGGCGGGTAGCCGATCCGTAGGAATGCGGTTGCGGACGATACCGCCCAGAAAACCCGGCAGCGGGGTCGCCACCGCCACCAGAACCCACAGCAGCATGGAGAAAAGGAGCCCGGCAAACGCGACCGCCTCAAGCGAGATGGTGACCGTGGCGTGGTGGAGCTGGCGCAGTTGCACATGGACCGCCCCCAGGTGAGTCAGCGACTCGACCCGGTGAATCACGGCGACCGCCAGCAGAAACGCGAGAATCGAGAGACTGCTGACCGAGATCAGAAGCACATCGATCGTGCGATGCAGCCGTTCCTTCGAGCGGCAGTGGAGACACGTGGCGAGGTGGTCCTCGTAGTCGGTGCGCATGGCCGGTGAGAGGCCGGAGATGTCGTAGCGCCAGCCGGAGAGAATCGCTCCGACGACGGGATCAGTGCAGTGCGTTGCAGGCATACGGCAATTCCTTTTCTTCGGGCAGACACGCGAAGATCGATTAACGGCCAGGGCCAGCTTGAATGAAGCCCATTCTATCCCCTTTAGATCGTTCGCGGTTGGGGAAAGATTCATCGGCCGTTAAGAAATGGGGATCGTACGACCCCGAGTGAACAAAAAGCCTGTTGGAAGACTGAGGACTTGAAAACCTATAGAACGATGGTGGCGAGCGGCTCCGCCTGCGCTGCGAGAAGGATACGGTTGCCCAGCAGGGTCATACGGTTCCCGATCGCCTGTTCGGCGGCCAAAAGCGCCAGCGCAGGATCATTGTTGGACTCGGAAAGATGTCCGAGCACGATATAAGCCGCTCCTCCATCATAGTCGCGCGCCAGGAACTCAGCGGTGGCATCGTTCGAAAGATGTCCTACGCGCGAGAGCACACGCTGCTTCACGCTCCAGGGATACGGCCCGTCCCGCAGCATCTCGAGATCATGGTTCGATTCCAGCAGAAGCACGTCAATCCGCTTGAGGGCAGCTTTGACGTTGGGTGGAACATACCCGAGGTCCGTCGCCAGGGCCATCCGGATGCCCTCCGCCTCGAAGACGAACCCGCACGGATCGGCTGCATCGTGAGGAATAGTAAAGGGCGACACCTCAATATCCCCGATCGAAAAGTTCGTCCCCGCCTGGAAGTACTCGACCGCGGGAAGATACGTCGGATCGGCCTTTACGGTGGCCGGCAGAGCGGCCAGCGCGGCCTCGTCGCAGGCTTCCTCCTCCTCCTGCGGCAGCTCGAGCGCAGCGTTGGGGTCATCGGAGCGGTTCAGATTGGGGTCAAACGCCGCAGCCTCCGCCGAGATACTGGCGATGGCCTCAAGCTCCTCCGGGTCCTGCAAGCCCCTGCCTTCCGTGACCGCTCCTGCAGCCGCAACACTCACCAGCTCCGTCACCGGAATCGCAGCCGTGGTCGCCGCGGCCCGCGCAGCCTTCTCACGCTGCAGGTGATCGAGCCATTTTGCGTACGTCATGGTGGTGCGCGGGGTCAGCATCCGCACCCACGCGCGATGCGTCTGTTCGGTAAAAAATACAGGAATCCCAAGCCGCCGAGCCAGCACGGCCAGCCCGGCCACATGGTCCTGGTGCTCATGCGTAATCAGGATGGCGTTCAAGGTCGTCGGATCTTCGCCCGCAATCGCCATCCGGCGCAGCAGCTCGCGGCACGAGAGACCCGCATCGACCAGCACGCGGGTACGCCCGGAAGAGATAACGGTGCTGTTGCCTTTGGAGCCCGAGGCGAGCACAGTCATACGCATCCGTTAAAGATACTCCCCTCACCTGAGGAGAACCGTCCATAGCCGAACCACCCCGGGTTCCCCCTCAGCGCTGGATGACGCTCGCAAGCAGCACCGAAAGTCCGTTCCACGCGATCTGGACCCCAATCGACAGCGTAATAAACGCCACCACCCGCAGAATGCCGTGGGCCGTCGACGGCGAGATCGCCCGCGTGATCCTTGGCGCATAGGCATAACACACATAGACCAGCCCGCTCAGCACAAGCACCGCGAGGAAGACGCCAAGATGCCCCAGCACATTCTCGCTCAGCACATGGGTGGAGATATGCGCCGTCAAGGTCAGCATCGTCACCAGCGTTCCCGGCCCCGAGGTGACGGGAAAGGTAAACGGATAAAAGACCTTCTGCTCCAGATCGCGGTTGGCCGACTCCTCGCGAACGTCGCACTCCTCCTGCTTCTTCTGCGAGCTTGCCCGCGCATCGTTCTGGTTGAGCACCGACCAGCCCAGCCCGACGATCACCATGCCTCCCGCCAGCTGGATAATCGGCGGCGAAATGCCGAAGAACCGCAGAATCCCCGATCCAACCAGCTCGATGATGGCCAGGAAGATGATATTGTTGACCGCGATCCGCCGCGCCAGCGTGTGAAACACCTCCGGCGGAGCATCGCCCACCAGCCCAAGAAACACCAGCGCCGAGCCGAGCGGATTGATCAGCGGCAGCAGCGCGCTGAAGGCCAGCAGAAAATTCGTCCAAAGCAGCAAATGCAATCGCCTCTGGCTAGAAGCTTATTGGAAAACGATCGCCGAAACCGCCGAAAACCGCCCCGCCCCTCGAATCCACTGAAACCTAAGCCTCGGAGACCCGTCGCACGGACTCGATGTCCTCGAGCAGGATCGATTGCCCCGCCTCCGCCGCTTTGCCAGTCGTACGGTCCACCGGCAGAAAGAAGACATCGGGGTTGTCCTCGCCCTCGTAGACGAACAGCGGCGTCGCCAGAAAGCGCGTACCGTCGAGCGCCTCGAATTCAACCGTCTGGTTGATACTCTCGCGGAGCAGCGTAAGGTGTTCTGTCGTCATGATTGGTCCATCTTGTCTGCGACTCCCCGTGAGAGGAGCCGCATGGCGAAGTCTACCAGCGCAAAGTTGCAGCCAGGTTGCACGACAAGAAGCTAAATGGCGCTCTTCAGCGGAGCCAGGAAGTTGATGATCGACCGCATCACCAGCTCATTGCGCTGGTTATAGGTCAGCGTCCGGGTCCGCACGATGCCGAACTCCTTCCGCGATTGCGAATGCCGCACCCCAAGCACCTCAATCTCGGTCCGGATCACGTCGCCGGGACGCACCGGCATGGTCCACCGAATCTCCTCGACCCCCGCCCCGATCATCCCGCCAGCCACCGGAACGCTCTGCACGCGCAGCCTCATCACGATCGCCGCCGTCAGCCAGCCCGAAGCAGCCAGCCCCTTGAAGAAGCTGCCCTCGCCCGCCGCCTCGTCCAGGTGGAACGGCTGCGGATCGTACTTGGTGCCGAACTCCTTGATCTCTTCCGCGCTCACCTTCGCTCCGCCGACCGAAGCGAACTGCTGGCCGACGTAAAAATCCTCAAAGTAAAGCTCCTGCATGTGTTCTCCCGCTGCGTAGGATTCGATCTCGAACTGTCTGCTAATAAGTGTAGAAGCCCCGGCCGGATTTGCGTCCAAGCCACCCTGCATCCACCATCTGCACCAGCAGCGGGCAGGGCCGATACTTGGGGTCGCCGAAGCCTTCGTGGAGCACCCGCAGAATATCCAGGCACACGTCCAACCCGATAAAATCCGCCAGCGTAAGCGGTCCCATGGGATGCGCCATCCCCAGCCGGAAGATCTCGTCGATCGCCTCCGGTCCTGCGACGCCCTCCGCCATGGCGAAGATCGCCTCATTGATCATCGGCATCAGCACCCGGTTGGAGACGAATCCCGGCGCATCGTTGACCGCCACCGGCGTCTTGCCCAGGTGCACCGCCAGCGACTGAACCCGGCTCACCGTCTCCGCCGTCGTCTCCAGCCCCCGCACGACCTCGACCAGATCCATCACCGGCACCGGGTTGAAGAAGTGCATCCCGACCACCTGTCCGGGGCGCCCGGTCTGGGCGGCAAGCCGGGTGATCGAGATCGAGCTTGTGTTCGAAGCGATCATCGCATCCGGCGCAAGAATCGCATCGAGCGCCCGGAAGATCTCTGCCTTGACCTCAAAGCGCTCCGTAGCTGCCTCTACCACCATCGCCGCCGGGGCCAGCGCCTCCGGCTCGGACGTAGTTGTAATCCGAGAGACGGCCGCAGCGGCCTGCTTTCCGGTAAGCTTCTCCTTCGAAACCTCCCTTCCCACATTCTTTGCGATACCGGCCATGGCCCGGTCGAGCGCATCTTGATCAACGTCATACAGCAGCACCTGGAATCCGCCGCGCGCGAAAACGTGCGCGATTCCGCTGCCCATCGTTCCCGCGCCGACGACACCGATCGTCGCCTGCACCTCGACCGGCTCTTCCTCTTTCCGTTCGAGCCTTTCGCCCTTCTTCTTCGTCGTCAAGTCGGCAATACTCCCCGTCGCGCCGAGTTTAGCAGGCTGCCGCCCCGACTGGCCGGGAGTTTCCGTGTTTGCCCCGGGTTTTCCCGATTTGACGTGCCCATTGGCCCTAGCAGACATAGAGAAGAAGCACCGTAATGTTGTCGTGGCCACCGCGAAACTTCGCGGCGGCGATCATGGTCCCGCAGCCCAACTGCAGCACATCGGGTCCCGGCAGCGGCAGAACCCGCGCCATCAGTTCCGCGATCTCCCCATCTTCGAGCTCCCGATTCAGCCCGTCGGAGGCCAGCAGGTAGAGATCCCCAGGATAGACCTCCATCGCCTGAATCTCCGCCTCGACCTCGTCCCGCGAGCCGATGGCGCGGGTGATCACATGCCGCATGGGAGAGTGCGCGGCCTGCTCCCGGCTGATCTGCCCGGCCTGCACCTGCTCCTCGACCAGCGAGTGATCCGCCGTCAGCAGGTGCAGATCCCCATCCCGCAGCAGGTAGCACCGGCTGTCGCCGACATGCCCGATCCAGATTCGGCTGGGCGGCATCTCGATCGACGCCCGACCCGACCCGTTCGTCCCCGCAGGCGAGATTGCAGGGTCCAGCATCAGCCCCACCAGCGTCGTCCCCATGCCCGTAAGTTCAGCCGACTGCCCGGCCTCCTGGCAGACCGCTTCGTTGGCCGCCCGGATCGCCCCCCGCATCCGCTCGCCGGCCACATCGACCCCAACGCCCGGAAGCGCAGGCTGCGCCAGACGTGTGCGCATCAGCCCCAGAAACGTCTCCGCCGCCAGCCTGCTCGCCACCTCGCCGGCCGCAGCCCCGCCCATCCCGTCGCACACGACAAAGACGCCGTCCTCAGCCGACGCGGCGCAGAAATCTTCGTTGCCCTTCCGGTGGAGCCCAGGGTCGGAAGCCATGGCGAACGCGAACTCGGGAAGACCCATGAGACCCCTGAAAGAAATCGTCTGGCAAACAAGAGGAGACGCAGAGAACGATACACGTTCCCGGTTCAGGAACAAAGCCCGCCATGCCCAGCCCCGTTCTGCCGTATCCTGAGGCCTACCCCGCAGTTGGCAGATGGAAACAATGAACCGGATCGTGCATGGCGAAAATCTGGCTATCCTCAAAACGCTCGAAGACGCGTCGGTTGAGCTGATCTACGTCGATCCCCCGTTCAACACCGGAATCCGTCAGACCCGCAAACGCATGAAGGTCATTCAGGACGCAGAGGGCGACCGCACCGGCTTCGCGGGAAAGCGCTACCGAACGGTTCTGACAAACACCGTGGAACCGGGCGAAATCAAACCTGGCTACGCCGACCTCTTCGACGACTACCTCGGCTTCCTGCGCCCCCGCCTCATCGAGGCCCACCGCATCCTCACCCCCACCGGCTCCCTCTTCTTCCACATCGACTACCGCGAGGTCCACTACTGCAAGGTCATGCTGGACGAAATCTTCGGCCGGCCCTGCTTCCAGAACGAGATCATCTGGGCCTACGACTACGGAGCCCGCTCCAGAACACGCTGGCCCGCCAAGCACGACAACATCCTCTGGTACACCCGCGACCCCAAGCGCTACACCTTCAACCTCGAAGAGTGCGACCGCATCCCGTACATGGCCCCCCGTCTCGTTGGAGCCAAAAAAGCAGCCCGCGGCAAGCTCCCCACCGACGTCTGGTGGCACACCATCGTCTCCCCCACCGGCAAGGAGAAGACCGGCTACGCCACCCAGAAGCCCCTCGGAATCCTCGAACGCATCGTCCGCGTCCACTCCAACCCCGACGACCGCGTCCTCGATTTCTTCGCCGGCAGCGGAACCACCGGAGCCGCCGCCGCCCTGCACGGACGCCAGTTCCTCCTCGTCGACGAGAGCCCCGAGGCCGTAGCCGTCATGTCCAAACGGCTCCAGAAATACGAACCGAAGCTCGAAAAATTACCCACCCCAGGGCCCCGCACCCGCAAACCGAGGGTCAAGAGACTTCCACCAACGCCCCACACCGACTGAGATTGGGCTCCCTCCCTTCGCGATATAAGTACCGTCGCAGGGAACGGATAAAGGGGGTGCCAAGCGTTTTCTGCTTGCGACCCCCTTTACTGCTCTACGTTCCAGACAACTGCTCAGTTCAAGCGTTTCTAGTCGTCTGATCGGAAGTGCCCACACCATAGAGGGCTTCCAGGTTTGTAAGGCTCTGGTCGATTGCTGTTCCTGACTTCGCTTCTATCAGCGTCGAGACGATATTGAAGAGGGGGTCGCTTGACGTTGCGGTTGTGCCGGGTTGGTCTTTCCCCTGGTTCTCCGCGGCATACACGGCAAGATTGCTGATTTGCTGAGAACGCGTCTGCGCTGAGGACGTAGGAGTGTTTGTGGCATTTAGAGAAAAACCGTTGATGGTGATGGCGGCAGCTTCCGTCGCTGCGCCTGCGACACTGTATCCATGAGTAGCTAAAAAGTCGCTGATATTTGAAGTTCCCTCCACTACAAGGCCAGCTTCGCCAGCAATATCCCCTTTGCTTATGGCCGTGGATATCCCGCCTCCAACGCTATCAGGCGCGTCAAATTTTGCTTTCGCAAGCAATGACTGTGATTTCACCATATCTCCTGAAGCAGCAGCGCTTTTCAAGTCGGTCAAGTCGCTCAGATACTTGGCTGAAGGGGCTGTATAAGAACTGTCGTAGACGTTCGAACTCGCTAGGCTGTTTTTGTATGCATCGATCGCACTACCCACACCTGCGAGGTTTGGATAATCTAGTATGTTTGCATTGAGGTCAGAGAAAAGGCTTAGGTGATTGGACGCGTTCACATTGTCCGCGTCTCCACTTAGAGCGAAGGCTATTTTGTCAGTGCTCAAAGAGACAGTGTCCGTGCCTGTCGCGCCTACTGCCGTTGAGTTTACGGACTTTGCGGGAGTCTGAAGGTTTGCTGAAACGTAATTGTTGCTATTGCTTACCCCTGTGATTGTCATCGGAAATGCTCCTAATTCTTTGTCCGATCTGAGTCGTAGTTTTGGCTTAAGTCGCATCGCGGATTAAGCGAGTTGAGCGAACTTCCAGTTGCTGCGATTCCGATATTGGTTTCCCTAACATGATCTGACTAGCACGACATCGGCCATACATTTCGCCAGAAGATTAGAGAGGGGCTAAGCGCCTACAATCCATTTGGCATGAGGGGTGTTCCACGCTTTCTCCTCCGCCCATGTTGCACTTCGTACTATTTTTTGACATGAGACTGCAATATGCTGGTGATCACTTTGATTGGTCCCCGTTTTTTCTTGCCGAGATTGAAGCTTAGTTTTTACTGAGCATGTGGATGCTCAGCGTGCTGCCTGGGATAGCCCAAGAAGCTCGCTATGTGGACGCATGCGGGAGCTACAAGCCAAAGGGAAATGAGCCTCTGATCCGTCGGCCACGTGGACTCCCGGGCAGCGCCAGACTATCCGATAATCGAAGCCAAAACATACCACTTTCCTGAATCACGTCTCTGTCCAGTTTTTCCACGCAACGGCCCACGTTCTGCCGTCGAAAAGCCTCTGGTGAAACATTGGCAATTCTGACATCGCCTCCCATAACCCCTTTAGAAAACCACGATTACAGCGATGCACCCAAAATATGGCAAAGCAGACCACTTTATTAGGAGAATTCTACCCAGTGGTCCTACCAATAGTCCCGTCCACAGTTAGAGCAGATTGCTCGTTGGTATGAAGTTGGGTGCCCCACCTTCGCGACACGTCTCATCGTCGCTAAGGTGGGCCGG
>JAMFSC010000015.1 GCA_026225095.1 bacterium | reverse complement strand
CGTTGACGGCAGTCAGGGGCAAGGCAGTCGTCAGCGCCGAGCAGATGGAGAACCGCCGTCTGCGAGCCGAGTTGGCGCGGGTCACCATGGAGCGCGACATACTGGGAAAAGCGACGGCGTTTTTCGCGAAGGGCCAGCGATGAGGTACGCCTTTATTCTGCGCAACAAACTGGTCTGGCCCATCTGTGTGCAGTGCGGAGTGCTTGCGGTCAGCGTCTCTGGCTATCACCAACATCAGGCACGGCGGCACAAGATCGCCTCGCGCCGCCACCTCAGCGACGAGGTCTTGCTGGTTCACATTCGCGCTGTCTACGCCGAAAATCGAGGTGCGTATGGATGGCCGCGCATCTGGCGGAAGCCACGGGCAGAGGGCGTTCGCATAGCGCTCACAGCTGTTTTTTCCTTTGCCGTCTCTGGCCGCCAATCTCCCTGCCGAAGCGGGATATAGCGGTTGCGTACGAACCACTCAAAGGTGACAGACCCATCTTTAAGGATTCTGCTGTCTGCGGGTTGGCCAGTCCGCTTGGCGATCTCGGCCTTGAGCGCATTGCGCGCCCTGAGCTTCGTCATCTGCCATTTGCAGCCGAGCCGAACGCATACGCGAACGGTTCGGACATCTTCGGTTTTTGCGTCGATCACATCCTTGCGGTTTTCGTTCAAAGTTCCATTGACATGCTTCGATACTGATTCAGAGGTTCCCTAGATCATCCGGTTATCGGCCTTATCGAGCCGCGTATCCGGAGCCGCACGGCTCAAAAGAATCCGCAGATCCGTCACCTGGTTCAGCGCAAACGCCGCAGGATTCTTCGCAGCCGTGATCGCGTAGAAGTCCGCGCGGTTCACATCCATCAGCGAGAACGCCGGCCTCGCATCGGCTGCAACCGCCTGCACCTCGACGTGGCTCATCTCGAGCCGGCTAATATGCCGCAGATAGAATCCATGCGCCACCATCGCTCCGAACATCCCCGGATCGGGATACTTTGCTTCGTTCTCGGGTGGAACCAGCTTCGCCATCTCGGCTGTGCCTCCGCCCTGGTGCTGGATCAGCACATTCGAGATCTTGATGTCTTCCATCAGGTGCCCCGGGATCCCGCTGAAGATCGATGGAACCCGAGCATCGGAGTTGTAGGAGGTGATGTTGTTCACCAGCACACGGCGCAGCGCTCCCACCTGCGTCACCTCCTTCGGTCCCCGCAGCCGCGATCCCAGCCGAAAGAACAGAGGCCCGTTCACCATGTCGCGGAAGGTCATATTCGAGATCGTGATGTCCTCGCACAGCGCTCCGTCCTCGGTCTCGAGCGCCAGTCCCTGGCATCCCTCCGAGACGCAGTTCGAGATAGTGATGTTCTTGAACCCGCCGTTTGATTCCGTCCCGCACTTGATCCGTCCATTGCGCGGCAGCTTGAAGTCCGCCGGATACTTCCTAAAGGTCCCGTCCAGCACACTGCCCAGCACGTAGTACCCGCTCACGTAGCAGTTCGTGATGGTGACGTTCTCCGTCGGGCGGTTATACCCCAGCGCAAAGCTCGACTTCGGGCAGATTGCATCGTCCCACGGCGAGTTGACCCAGCAGTTCGACACCCGCACATTCTTGCAGCAGTCGATGTCCATGCCATCCCGGTCCGTGTCGATCGTCAGGTTATCGATCGTCAGGTTGTCGACCCCGGTCAGCAGCAGGCCAAAGTGTCCGCCCTTCAGCAGTTGAAAGTCCCGAAGCAGCACGTTGTGGCAGTTCTTCAGCGCGATTGCTTTATTGCCCACGCCGGCCTGCTCGGCGACGAAGATCGGATAGTCCCCACGCGCCGCGCGAGCCGCACCGAAGCTCAGCCCCTTGCCATAGATCCGGCCCTGCCCGGTGATCGAGATGTCGTGAAGGTTCTCGCCCCAGATCAGCGAGTTATGCCAATGGTTATGCCCATAGTCCTGGTAAGCCTCAATCGACCCATAGGTGGCGGAGTTGTTCGTCTCCGCCGCATCGTACGTCCCGCCCATCTCTCCGGTCGCCTCGCCCACCTTCGGCGAATCCGCCGCAACGATAGTCGCTCCCTGCGCCAGGTGCAGGTTGACCATGCTCTTCAGTCTGATGGAGAACGTAAGGTAGTTCCCAGCCGGAAAGAAGACCATGCCCCCACCCGCCGCCGCGGCCGCGTCGATCGCTTGATTGATCGCCGCCGTGTCAAGCTTCCTGCCGCTGCCGGTCGCGCCGAACGACCGCACATCGAAGAAGGCCGGCGCCCCCCCGCCCCCCGAGGTCTGCGCCCCGGCAAACGCCGAGGCGGGAAGGGAAGCGGCGGTAGCCGCCAGTCCAAGCGAGGAGAGTTTTAGCAGGTCGCGGCGCGAAGATTCGATCGATGTCATCGCCGAAATGCTAGCAGATGCTGGTCCGACCAGTCACCCGCGCCGCCACTTTATGCGTGCAGCAGCTCCACAATACCCTTCAGAGTCGCCGCCTGGTCGGTCAGGCACGCTCCCGCGGCCGACGTCTCCTCCGCTCCCGCGGCGGTCGCCTGGGCCGCATCGCCCAGCTGCATCATCGCCTGTTTGATCGTGGCGCCCGAGGTCTGCTGCTCGTGCGATGTTCCCTGCAGCAGAACGATCTGAGTCTTTACCTTGTCGGCGGTCCCGTTCACGCGGGCCATGGCATTCGTGAGCGCGAGCACAGCTGCTTCTCCTGTTCGGGTGTTCTGCAGGGTCAGGTCGATCAGTGCCCCGGTATCGGTTGCCGCAACCGCAGATGCCTGCGCGAGTCGTCCCACCTCCTGCGCCACCACCGCGAAGCCTGCGCCATACGCTCCAGCCGATGCCGCTTCAATGGCCGCATTCAGGGAGAGAATCTGGGTCTGGAAGGCGATGCCATCAATCAGGCCCACGACTGCCCCGATTTTCTTGCTCGATACCACGAGATCCTGCACAACGCCTTTCATCACCTCGACGTCACTGTTCACCGTCCTGAGTTCCTCGTCCATCGACGTCATCAGTTGCAGTGCGGTATCCGTTACTTTGACGTTCTGTACGCAGATATCACTCAGCGACACGCTCGCCGCACAGGTCTCCTCAATCGTCGCCGCCTGCTGGCAGGCCGATTCCGCAAGCCGTGAACTCGCCTGTCCAATCTCTGCGGAAGAGGACGTCACCTGCTCCGCTGCGCCGCTCAGATTCTCTGCAACGATGCCCTGCGCCCGAATCGACCTGCCAAACTGATTCGCAATCCAGCAGCAAGGGATGACTTCCAGGATGACGAAGAAGGCATGGAGCAGCACCATGGTGAACGACGCCTTGTAGTTGAAGACACTTGTCGGCAACCACAGCCAGAAGATCACATGATGCAGCGCGATCGTCGTGCCCGCCACCAGCAGCGGAGCCACCCGTCCGTACACCGTCAGCAGCGCGATCAGAACAAACAGTTCGAAGTGCGCCTCGATCAACCCGCCCGCGACGTGGATCGCCAACGCGCTCATCCCCATCGCGGAGATCGCAATCGCGATCGCTCCCATCTGCGAGGAACGATCCTGCAGCACGACAATCGCAGGTCCCGCCAGTAACACCACCCCAATGCCCAACGCCAGCAGCGGGCTACCCTGCATCGCCCACGCCACTCCGGCAAGTACAGGGAGATGAAGCGCCAGCAGGAAAAGGCCATAGAGATTCACCTTGGTCGTGTAGTTTTGTTCAAATTGGGTCTCTGCGTGCTCGTGGTGCATCTTGGGCCCCAGCCTTCTGTTCGTTCAGTTTTCTTCGCTTCTACCGCTGTCCTGGCGTGTATCTCTTCTGCGCTTACCGGTACTTCCAGCCCACCGGATCAGCCTTTCCCCGTACTCTGCTTCCAATCGCACATCCCAGCACCGGCAGCGCCGAAGGCGGCTGGCCTCGCCGAACCTCCTGGTACAAGCGAACGTCCTCATCCCCCGCCTTGCCATAACCTCCCAGGTAGGCCAGCTTGTTCTCCGGCGTCGCATAGATCAGCACAGGAACACCGTGCAGCCCCGTACTCTCCGGAATCTCATTCGCCCCAAGGTGAGAGATCGTAAACCCGGCCGACTCCAATTTGTCCAGAAGCGCCCCGGTCCCCTGCAGACTGCTCTCCGTTCCCTCGATCACGAGGATCTCCTCCGCGAGTCCAGGCATGGAACGCCGTTTGAGAAGGTGTTCCATCACGCGCCGTGAGCACCCGCAACTTCCTGAAAGGATGTGGAGCGCCCGCCATCTACCGCGCTGTGAAGGAGCTCCAAGCGAAAGAATCCTCGCATCCGGCGTAAGAAACGGCTGATGATACGACATCAGCACACCGCCGATCACGACGACCGTCGCCGCCCATACGCCCAGCAGCAGACCGGTCCTTCCGCTCACTCCCGAGTTTTGCAATATCTGCTCCTTGCCCGCCTGAGAGGGGCTTCTCACAGACTTCATCGGTTTGAATTCCTCGATTCATCAGGTGTGCTGGATGTTTGTACCCCCCTTTGTCCGCGTGACACACAAGATTCGGGAACTCTCGCCCGTCGCCCGGCTAACTTTCGCTCCCGGCACGGCTGTGTTCTGATAAAAGTCATTCACTTCGAAAAACATTCACTCCAGAAAGACGGCCCGGCCTCCATGAAGATGCATCCCACGCCCTCGTCGCCTGTCCGCACCGCCTCCGCCCTTGCGATTCTGGCCGCGACCCTCATGTCCTCTTGCACCTTCGCTCAGGTCCACGCTCGGACGTCGCTGTCTTCCACCCGTCATGGCGCGTCGTCCGAAGCCATGGACCGAGACCTCCTCGAGGTCACGATCCCCCAGCTTCACGCCTTCTACCGCAGCCGCCGCTACACTGTTGTCCAGGTCGTCCAGTGGTATCTCGCGCGCATCGATCGATACAACGGCATCTATCTCCCCATCCAGACAATCGACGCCCAGGCCGCGCTCGCCCTGGCTGCCCAGGAAGACCGTGAGGCCGCCGCTCCCAACTTCGCGCCGGGCCCGCTCTGGGGAGTTCCCCTCGTCACCAAGGCCAACACCAGCGTCCAGGGGCTCGTGACGACCGACGGATGGAAGGGCTACATGATCCCGGGCAAGGAGCTGGTCGCGCCCCGGAACGCCACCATCGTCACGAAGCTCCGGGCCGCCGGGGCCATCCTCCTCGGCCAGACCAACATGCCCGACTTTGCTGCCTCTGACACCAACCGCTCAACCGCGTTCGGACGCACCGGCAACGCCTACGACGTGCGCTTCTCGCCCGGAGGCTCCTCCGGAGGAACCGTTACCGCCGTAACGGCAAACCTCGCCGTCCTGGGCAACGGAACCGACACCGGCAACTCCATCCGCATGCCCGCGGCCACCAGCGCCGTGGTCGGCGTCTTCCCCACTCGCGGCCTCGTCTCGATCGCCGGGATCGCACCGCTCGACTGGTTGCTCGATAACACCGGACCCATCGCCCGCAACGTGACCGACGCGGCCATCGCCCTGTCCGTCATGGCCGGCGAGGATCCCCTCGACCCACCCACTGCCGGTTCCTCCACGAAGGCCCAACCTGGCCCCTACACCAACTACCTCAAGCCCGACGCCCTCAAAGGCAAGCGGTTCGGGGTTCCGGCCTTCATCCTGGAAGGCGCCGGAATCCCCTTTCAGGGCATCGCCTCCGATCGAACCCCCGCCCAGGTCGCCGCCGAGACTCGGGCCGCACGCCTCGCACTTCGACCGGAGACCCGCGCCGCCTTCCTCAAAGCAATCGAAGGCCTCCGCGCAGCGGGAGCCACCGTCGTCATCGACGACTCCATCCTTCCTGACCGCTTCGCCGTCACCATCGCCCGCGTGGCAACGCTTCCCTATATCCGCGAGGGAACGGACAACTTCCTGAAGCTCTTCGGACCTGCCCAGTACCACTCCGCCCAGGAGTATGAAACAGCCGTTGGATCGCCGCTTCCAGGCACCGTCGTCGGCGGTCGAGGCAACACCACCGATGGCCGCGCCGCAGTCCCCCAGGCCATCCTCGAGACCGACCCCAACGCCGAGGCCAACTTCTTCGCCCCGCGTCGCCGGGCCCTCGAAAACTACGTGGAAGCCCTGGATCGCCTTCACCTCGACGGCTTCGTCTACCCCGCCGCCCAGATGCCGCCACCCGACGAGACCATGCCCCAGGATGGCCAGATCAGCGGTGGCCCCCACTCCGACACCGGCTGGGTCAATATGATCGGCGTCCCCGCGGTCGTCGTTCCCGGAGGCTTCTATCCCTCCGGCTTGCCCTTCGGCCTTGAGATCTCCACCCGCCCATGGCACGACGGAGACCTCCTCGGCTGGGCCTACGCCTACGAGCAGGCCACTCACCACCGGCATCCACCGGTCCTTGTAGAGCAGGGCCTGCTTCCCGCAGCACGCTGACCGGAAGGACAGCGGAATTTACTTGAAGTGAGCCACCCGGTGCCTTCATGATGGGGGCTCCGGATCAAAAGAGGATCTCCCCATGCGCTTCACCGTCGCCGTCTGTGCCGCTATGCTCTGCCTGTTCTCCCGGGCCGCTCTCTCTCAGGTGCCCACGCCTGCCTATGAGTCGGACCCCAAGTTTGTCTCCGCCATGCAGGACGCCAAGCGGTGTATTCATGAGCGGCAGTACAACTTCGCGGTCGATGGCTACAAAAAGGCGAACAAGATCGCTGGAGGGAAGTGCGCCCATTGCCTCCAAGAGGCCTACGATTGGCAGATGAAGCGTGGCGAGTACAAGGACGCGGCCGCCATCGCGGTCCAGATCCAGGCTCTCGCCGTGGCTCCCCGCGATAAGTCCATGGCCGAAGCAGAACAGGCGATTGCCATGCTTCGCGCCGCGGGTGAAAAGCCCAAGCCGGCACAACTGGAAGCGATCCACGCCATTTACCAGACGGCATTGACCGACTTCCCCAAAAACCTGTCCGCTCTCTTCTCAGACGGCTGCGTCCTCGCGCGCCTGGGCAAGATGGACGATGCCAGCAAGGCCTTCGCCGTCTGCGCGGACTCTGCGAGTCCAAATGATCCAACCCGGATCCGGGCTCGTCACTTCGCAGAAAACCCTGCTCTGTCCAACTCCAAAATGGCGCCCGCCTTTACCGTCACTGCGCTCGACGGCTCCCGCTTTACACTCGATGAGATGGGCGGACGGGTCGTCCTCATCGATTTCTGGGCGACATGGTGTGGTCCATGCAAGGAGGAGCTCCCCCACATGCGCAAGATCGCCAGGGAGTTCGCAGGCCAGCCCCTGGTGATCATCAGCATCAGCTGGGACTCCGACGAAGCCAAGTGGAAGGAGTTCATTCAGAAAAATGACATGGCCTGGGTTCAATACCGCGACGCGGACCACGACCTCAGCAACCGCTTCGGTATCAATGCCATCCCGCACTACTTCACAATCGACTCCGACGGCGTCCTCACAGCGGAGATGATGGGCTCCGGATCGGACGTCGAAGGGAAGCTCAAGAAACTGATCGCCCGCGCCAAGGCCGCCAGTCCCGCCCCCACTACCGTCGCCGCTGGCAACTGACGCCTAATCAAGCTCCAGAATCAACCCTTCGTTGGGCCAGATCTCGAAGTCTCCCCACACATGGCTTGTGATCTCAGTAGGCCTCCACGGATTCGTCGATCTCAGGATCCTTCCTCCCGCACTCCACGCCGATTGATTGGTGCCCGAGAGATTCAGCAAGATCTGCAACCGTTCCGTCCCCAGATTCCTGCGGTAGCTCAGCACATAGCCGCTCGAAAAGACGTGGGAAACATCTCCCGCATGTAGCGCCGGCGTCACGCTCCGCAGATGCAGCAGCTCCCTGGTCATGTTAAGCATGGACCGTGGATCGCGCTGCTGTGCTTCTACCGACCTGTGTGGGTAGTCGTCATGCACCGGCAGCCAGGGAATCGCCGTCGTGAATCCAGCCTGCGCCGTGTGATCCCAAAGCATCGGCGTCCGCTCAGGGTCCCGGCCCTGCCCGATCCCCGGCT
>JAMFSC010000126.1 GCA_026225095.1 bacterium | reverse complement strand
CTCGCCAACCGAACCATCCAAAGCCTCGGACAACTCACCCCATCCGCCTACATCGCCCGCAAGGCAACCTAACCTACCCGACTCACCACAACGCCGTCAACCGTGCGTTTTGCCGGACGCATACGGTTCTCCCGATCTACTACAGCCTCAGCGAATCCGAGGAATCGAGGTTGGCGAGGTCGTGTTCGCGCTCCCAGAGGTCGAATTGCTCAAGGCGCTCGCGGCTGCTGATCTGGATGTGCTCGGCGAGGAGCTTGCGGGCGCCTTCCGCATCGCGATCCACGACAGACTGAAGGATGGCGCGGTGATGATGGTAGATCCGCTCCAACTCGTGCTGGCGATGGCCGGTTCGCTGGATTCCGAAGACGCGGATCATGAGTCTGGTGTCGTTTACGACCTTGAGGATGCGGCTGTTGGCGGCTGTTCGGATGAGGAGGGCGTGGAAGCCGAGATCAGAGACGGCGAAGCGCTTCATCTGGTCTGGGGTGAGTTCCTGATTTCCGGCACTTGCCATCTCGTGGAGGAGCGTTGTGGTCTCTTCGATGAGGCCCTCGAGACGTTTGCGGTCGGTGTCGCGAAGGCCGTTGCTGGCGGCGCGACCGACAGCAAAAACTTCCAGAGCTTCGCGGAGTTCATAAAGTTCGAGGATGCTTTGGCGGGTGAGCCGGGTCACGATGACGCCACCGCCGGTGCTGAGTTCGAGGAGCCCCTCGGCGAGGAGTTGGCCGGTGGCTTCGCGGACTGGACTTCGGCTGCTGCCGAGTTCGCGGGCGAGGGCGAGCTCGGAGATGACGGTTCCCGCCACCAGCTCTCCGGTTGCGATCTTGTGCTGGATGAGCTGATATGCCTTTCGCCGGATCGATTGTTTTCCGCCGGGGTGATGCGTGCTCGATCGTCGTGGCATGGGGACCAGTGTAGAACATGGCTGGGCGCGTCGGGGTGTGCAGCCCCCATCCTAGCTGCTGGGCCGCAACGCATTCTGTTTGTGCGACTTGCGGCGGCACTTCGCGATGCAAACATTTCATAACAAGAGACTTACGATTAAGTATCTGCAGTCAAAAGGGGTTGTCCCACGGCTACGGGTTCAAGTCCTAACGACGCAGGTTCTCTTGCTCCCTTCTTAATAGTACGGATCTCCGCACAATGATTTGCCATGGATATCTTGTGCCGATTGAACGAGATAGGAAGGGTTGTGCTTCATATGCGGTCTTGCGGGCAAACCGGAAGGTTATTGCTGGGGGTCCGATGTAGGGCAGGTTGGGGCAGGAAGGTATTTGGACAATGCAACATGTTGTGTCCACAGGTGTCGACATATGGTATAGACTTTCGCTTACAAGCTGATTACAACTCAACCTAACAGTCCCAACTGGAGAAGAAATGATGCGCTTCAATTCTGCGAGGAGCCTGCTTTTGGCGGCTCCTCTCGCTGTAATGACGTGGTGTATGCCGGCTGGCGGCCAGACGATTACGGCGGATGTGGGTGGCGTGGTACGCGATCCGAGTGGGGCGCTGGTGGTGGGGGCGACGGTGACGGCAACCAACGTTGCGACCAATATCCGGAGCACAACGACGACGAACAAGGACGGCATCTACAGCATCCGGTTTCTGCAGGTGGGGCAGTATGAGGTGACGGTGACGCAACCGGGATTCAGCACGGAGCGGCTCGGGGCCTTCAGCCTGGAGGTGGGGCAGGTAGCCAAGGTGGATGCGAAGCTGACGATAGGAGCGGAGTCGACGGTTCAGGTGAACGGCGATGTGGCTCCTATTCTCAACACGGAGAACGGTACGATCAGCACGACGATCACGGAGACGCTGATCGAGGCGATGCCTGTGAACGGGCATAACCTGAGCTCGTTGGCGCAGTATGTTCCGGGTGTGAACGTGGCGGACGGGAACCAGTGGAATGGGGCTTCGGGAAGTCCGAATAATTCGGGCGAGCGGACGCAGAGCTTTGCGACGCTGCCGAATGTAAACGGCAACCGGACGTACAGCAACAACTACACGCTGGACGGGATCAGCATCGTGGATACGGGAGCGAACATCTCGAACGGCTTTGGCGCGCCCGCCTATAATGCGGGACCGGACACGATCAAAGAGTACACGGTGATCACCACGGTTCCGCAGGCGGAGTACGGGGACGCGACGGGAGGGCAGTTCGTCAGCGTGATGAAGAGCGGGACGAACAGCTATCACGGCGGCGCGTACGCCTATCTGCAGAATTATCTGATGGATGCAAACACTTTTGGCAACAAACGGAGCACGCCGTTTACTCCGCGGTCAAAGTATACGCAGAAGATCTTCGGGGCGACGCTGGGTGGTCCGGTGCGGATCCCGAAGCTGTTCAACGGCAAGGATAAGCTGTTCTTCTTTGTCGACTATGAGGGGTATCGCAAGCCGAGCTCGGGAACGGGCACGCTGAATGTGCCACTGAATGCGTGGCGTGGAAATACGACGAGCACGAGTTCGGTCGATGCGACGGTGTCGCCGCTGGCTGGCTATGCGTACTTCGGCAACACCAACTTTCCGCAGTTGTACGACTCCCAGAACAACTTTGCACCGCTCAACCAGGTGATCAACGGGGTGACGTACTACAACCTGGTGCCGATCCGGAACCCGGTGGCGCAGTACCTCTTCGGACATACGAACCTGTATCCGCTGGCGAACCACGCGGCGGCGACGGTGCCGATCCAGAACAACTACCAGGGGATTACGAAGTCGCTGCAACGCAACGACCAGGCCGATATGAAGGTGGACTGGAAGATCAGCGACCGGGACTCGATCTTCGCGAGGGTGACGGGCGGCGAGGCCTGGGATGGACAGTCGATTGCGTTGACCCCAGTATCGTTTCCGGGTGTGAATGACTTTCCGTTCAAGCAGTATGCGGCGAACTATACGCGGATCCTCTCGCCATCGATCGTGAATGAGTTTCGTGCGGGCTTTACCCGGATCGGATATGAGTCTTTCAACCAGGACCAGTCGGGTCTTTTCGGCGCGGGGAATGCGCTGGTGGGGATTCCTTATCCGCAGACGATTCCAGGGTTCTCGCAGCAGAGCTTCAGCCAGAGTTCGAACAGCACGGGCGTGGGTACGTTCGGTACGACGGCGAGCGGGAATATCGCTCTCGATAACCAATACAGCTATGGGGACAACCTGACGCTGGACCGGGGAAGGCACATCTTCAAGTTCGGTGCGCAGCTGCTGCGGATCCAGAACAACTTCTTTCTGAACAATACGGGCGGTCTGCTGGGCGGTTTCGGTTACAGCGGAGCATTTACCGGAAACCCGAAGGCTTCGCAGTCGGTCGGCTACGACTTCGCGGACTTCCTGCTGGACTACTCATCGAGCCGGACGGTTTCGACGCAGTCGGGCGATGTGGGCGAGCGGCAGTCGCGGGTCGCGTTCTTTGCCCAGGACGACTTCAGGGTAACTCCAGCGCTGACCGTGAACCTGGGCCTGCGCTGGGAGTACGACCAGCCGATCTACGAGGTGAACAACAAGATCTCGAACATCAGTCCGACGACGGGCGCGGTGGTGCTAGCGGGGGTGAACGGCAATAGCCGCTCGCTGTACAAGCCGGTGTACAACCAGTTCAATCCGCGGCTTGGGTTTGCGTACCAGGCGACTCCTCGGGTTGTGGTTCGCGGGGGGTTCGGGCTGACGACGTTCATGGACTACAACGTTCTCTCGCACACGGGCAATGCACCGTTCCACCTTTCGGTGTCGCAGGTTGCGACGACTCCGTCGACGACTGCGGCGGGTTCGCCGTACGCGGTGACGGCGGGCTTTCCGACGGCGAGCGGGACGACCTCCTCCTATACGGGATGGGGCGACCTGAAGCCGCAGATGGTTCCTCAGTACAGCCTGGTGACGGAGTATGAGGTGACGCACAGCGCATCGTTGACGGTGCAGTATGTGGGCGAGGTGGCGCAGCATCTCTCCGATATCCGCAACATCAACCAGTGGCTGCTGGCAGGGACGCCGACGAGTGCTCCGTTCTATAGCGCGATTGGGAGCGGGGCGCTGAAGCTGCTGGAGACGGAAGGGTACAGCAACTTCAATGCGGGCGAGGCGACTTACCGGCAGAGGCTGCACGGGGGCATCGAGTACACGTTCAACTACACGTATTCGAAGACGCTGGCGGATACGGGTGGACCGATCGGGGTGAACGATACCAATGCGATCTCGGGGTATCCGCAGAATAGCTACTGCCTGCGCTGCGATTACGGTCCGACGGGAAGCGATACGCGGCACATGTTGAACTGGACGGCGGTGTATCACCTTCCGGTGGGTCGCGGCCAGCGGTTCCTGGGCGGGACGAACCGCTTGGTGGACGAGGTGGTGGGAGGATGGACGATCTCCGGCAACTCGGTGCTGCTGTCGGGCTTCCCGAATACGATTATCGGGAGCGGGTCGGCAAATGTTGGGTCTGCGGGCAGTCTGCGGGCCAACCACTACCGGACGATGAAGGTGAATGGTCACAAGGCGGGTTACGTGATCAACGATGCCAACGGGAACGAGACGTTTGCGGGCTGGTGGGGAACGGATCCGAGCGCGGTCCACTCCGGCTATGCGGCGGGCAAGGGAGCGCAGTTGGGATTGCCGACGACGAGTACGTGCGGCAATGCGGGGTTCGATGACGGGATCTGTGCGTATGGGCAGCCGTCGGTTTCGACGACGGGTTCGGCGCCAGTGTTCGGCACCGCGGCGGCGGGAACGGAACGGTCGGCCGGGTATGTGAACTACGATGCACACCTGGACAAACAGTTCTCGATCTACCATGAGAATGCGCTCGTTTTCAGTGCGAATGCCTATAACGTGGGCAACGTGACCAGCTATAACAACCCGGGTCGCGGTGTGAGCGGAAGCAGCACATGGGGCCTGGTGCAGAGTACACGATCGCAGCAGCGGCAGCTGGAGCTTGAGTTGAAGTACAAGTTCTAGGGCGGCTGAAGGGCAGTCGGCTTCGAATCCCAATTGGATTCGGAGCCGATTTTGTCAGATGATTTGATTGTTTATGTTTCAGTACGAACGGAGAGTTACTTTGAACGGGTTGATCTGGTCGCGCCGCCGCTTTCTTCAAGCCGCTGCTCTTTCTACGCAGTATGCCGGTACGCGACGTTTGCTGGGGGCGACGGCGGACGGGTCGATCTTCGACCAGGCCGGCGCGGAGTATGTGCGGTTCGAGGCGGGATCGTTCGTGATGGGGGAGGAGCGGAAGATTCCGTTGGCCATGTGCGAGCCGCTTGCCTATATGACACGGGGCGAGTTACAGACGATGTTTCCGCATGGTGATCCGGCGCGGCTGGTGTTGTCGGACGTGCTGTTCGAGGACGGAGATCCGGATGAGAAGCCGGCGGCTCGAGCGCGGATACGGGCTCGCTTCTGGATGGGCGCCACGCAGGTCACCAATCTTGAGTATGAGCGCTTCGATCCGTCACACCGGGCGTTGCGGGGAAAGTTCGGGTTTTCGAAGGCCGACGATGAGGCCGTGATCTATGTGAGCTGGCGTGAGGCGGAGGCTTACTGCAGATGGCTGGCAGCGCGGGAGGGTAAGCCGTTTCGTCTGCCGACCGAGGCGGAGTGGGAGTATGCGGCGCGGGCGGGTACAACGACGCTGTTCTCTACCGGGGATACGCTGCCGGAGTTTTATCTGAAGAATGCCGCGGTGACCGACTTTACGGCGGAGAAGGACAAGGTGAGCCTGAGGGTGGGGCAGACGCCGCCGAATCCGATGGGCTTGTACGACGTGCATGGGAACGTGGAGGAGTGGGTGCAGGACTGGTATGCACCGTATGCGGGGGATCGCGCGGCGGGTGGTCCGGAGCGGGGGACGTTCAAGGTGACGCGAGGTGGAAGTCACGGGACGTTCGCTTACTATCTGCGCTCGGCGAACCGGTCGGGGGCGCTGCCGGAGACGCGGGGGTTCACGATCGGGTTTCGGGTGGCTTGTGGGGAGGTTGCTGGTGCGGCGGGCGATGCGGGTGCGACGGCGGAGGTGATTCGGGCGGAGGTGAAGCGGCGGACCCTGGCAGTGGTGAAAAAGGGACCGGATGCGACGAAGCCTTACTTCCGTGGGCCGCGGCAGTTTGTGAAGATTGCGAAGGAGGCGAAGGGGCCGCTGTATCACTATCACAACCACGATACGGGGCTGGCGGAGTGTCCGAATGGGGATCTCCTGGCGATCTGGTATACGTGTGCGCGAGAGCAAGGCAGGGAGTTGGGCGTGGCGGCGAGCCGGCTTGAGTTTGGGGCGGAGGAGTGGGGCGAGGCGTACTCGTTTTATGACACGCCAGACCGGAACGACCACTGTCCGGCGCTGTGGTTCGATGGCGACGAGACGATGGTCCACCTGAATGGGACGGCGTTGTCGCACTTCTGGGAGCCTCTGCAGATTGTGCTGCGGACGTCGAAGGACAGCGGGAGGACGTGGTCCACGCCACGGTATATCGCTCCGGATTTCGGATTGCGGAATATGGTGTGTCAGCCGATTGTGCGGCTGCGGAACGGGTGGTGGATCTTTGGTGCGGACGCGCATCCTGAGAGCTCGGCGATGTGGCTGAGCAAGGACCAGGGAGCGACGTGGGAGGTGACGGAGGGGTCGATCAACGGGATTCATGCGGCGATCGTGGAGTTGAAGGACGGCCGGATCATGGCGCTGGGGCGCGGCGGCAACGTGGATCATCATCTACCGATGAGCATCACGGACGACTATGGCAAGACGTGGAAGGCGCAGGCGACGGAGCTGCCGCCGATTACGTATACGCAACGGTTCTCGATGACTAGGCTGGCGGAAGGGCACCTGGCGCTGGCGACGTTTCTGCCGGATGTGTCGAAGCTGAGCGGGCAGCAGGCGACGGATCGGGAGCTGGCGAAGCTGTCTATCTGCATCTCGTATGACGATGGGAAGACGTGGCCGGTGCGGCGGATTCTGACGGACGAACGCGGCGATGACGGGGTGACGGGGATGAGCTATGGACGGATCTACATGGGGCGCGGGAATGGGGAACCGACGGCCTATGTGACGATCACACAGTCGCGGAATGGGGTGATTCATGTGGTCAGCAGCATGGATCACTATGCGTTCAATTTGAAATGGGCCGAATCCGGGACGAAGGATCCGAGCCCGATGCCGCGGGCAAGGCTGCTGGATTTGAGATCAGAGCTCGCGACTGCGGTGGGGGCGGAAGAGATGAAGAAGTACCGGGTGGGGCGAACGCTTTGGTCGAATGAGCGGACGGGGGCGATGGAGGGGCTCGATATCGAGAAGGGCTTTACCGCGGAGGCGCAGGTGCGACTGGGCGGGAAGGGCGGAGACGAGTTTGTGCTGCGGGCGTTTGCGCGGAGCGGCTGCACGATGTGCAATCGATATTGGCTTCGAGTGACCAGGGAGGGAACGTCTTACTGGTATGCGGGTGGGTGGAAGGTGCTGGAGGATGCGGTACCGATGAGGGATGAGGGTACTTATCGGATGGCGGTTCGGGAGGATACGTGCGTGCAGATCTATCGCGATGGTAGGCTGCTGGCTGCGTATCCTCCGTCCTATGAGATCGGGTTTGCGCCTCCGACACGGGGCAACTGGCTGGAGTGGCAGATGGAACGGCAGGAAGCGGAGTTGGTGGCGCCGTCCCTCTCGTACGATCTGTCGGGCCCCTTCCGGCCAGGGCTTACGTGTAGCGGCTTGAAAACATAACCGCTCCGGCTCATTGTCCGTGCGGTGTTGTGCCCACATTGTCTGTCAACAAGGAGAACGGCGGTGCTCAGATTGGGGTAATGGAATGGTCCCTCGCCTTCCACCAAACTGCTGTGGCAGGATATAGGCGAACAAAGGAGGAGTCTCCCATGACAGCACACGTGTGTGGTATCGACCTCGGCAAGACAGTCTTTCACCTGGTTGGCCTGAGCAAGGAGGGCCACGTCGTCGTCAAGAAGCGCTTCAGCCGGAAGCAGTTGCTTACCTGCACTGCGAACATGCCGGTGTGTCTGATCGGCATGGAAGCATGCTCTGGTGCGCACTTTTTGGCCCGGGCCCTTGTTGCGCAAGGGCACACTGTCAAGCTGATGCCGGCCGAGTATGTTCGCCCTTTCGTGAAGTCGAACAAGAACGACTATGTTGATGCCGAAGCGATTGCTGAGGCGGTGCAACGTATGCGTCCGGCAAAACGCACGGTTGACGGCGTTGTGGTGAGTCGGGTAGGTTAGGTTGCCTTGCGGGCGATGTAGGCGGATGGGGTGAG
The DNA here is from genome assembly GCA_026225095.1 of bacterium. Lineage (GTDB taxonomy): Bacteria > Acidobacteriota > Terriglobia > Terriglobales > Acidobacteriaceae > Edaphobacter. The sequence continues at coordinate 34 of JAMFSC010000126.1, read as the reverse complement.
TTGTCCGAGGCTTTGGATGGTTCGGTTGGCGAGT
>JAMFSC010000125.1 GCA_026225095.1 bacterium | reverse complement strand
CGGATGGTTTCAAGGCTCGCGGTCTTCCCTGAACCGGCTAGCCCCTGGAGCCCATGAACTCGGTCCGGCGAAGTCCGTACCTCATGCACAACGCGCCGCTGGGAATCATTTAGAAAGCTCCTCGTATTGGCCTGGGCGAAGGCTTCACGTTCCGTCATCATGGGCGCAAGGGCGTGTCTGCCGTCCCGAACCTGCTGGATATTGGCACGCTCGGCGGCGAGTGTTTCGGGCGTCGTAAACCGCTGCGCGGAGTCATAGGTCCGCTGGCCGACCGTCCGAAACTGGCCCTGTTCGCGGCGTGCCGAGAACTCGTCGCGGACCTCGGAGAAGGTCGCCTCGCCCATGCTGCGCCGGAGCGCGGCGGTCATGATCGCCCGCTCATCGGCAACGGCCTCGCGCTCGAACAAATGATCGCGGGCGAAGGTCATCGCCTCCTGCGCGCGCACGGGCGACGGCTCGCGTACACCCTGCTCGATGGATCGCTGCCGGGCCTCTGCAACGACCCGGCTCGCCTGGTTGCCGAACTCGGCTGCGACCTCCCGGTGCGCCTGCAACACCTGCTCTTTAGTGAGGTCTTGTTTCATCTCGCGGGTGGCGTGCGCGGCGATCTCCGCAGCCTCCGGTCCCCTAAACCCGTTCCGCTCCAGATGCTCCCTGATCTTTTCCGAACGCGGGCTGGACGCATCCAGGTACTCCTGCGAGAAGCCTTTTACTTCCGGGGCACCAGATCGCCCACGCTCCAGCTCATAGCCCAGCTCGCGGAGCTTATACGTCAGGTGCGATTGGTACACCGCCGTCGCGTAACTCTGGCTTTCAAAGAACGCCCGCTCTTGGAGGGCACGGGTAGAGCCGTCCTCCCGTTCGGTCACATTGAAGATAACGGCATGGGTGTGGAGCTGGGGAGCGGCATAGCCGTCCACCGGTCGGGCGGTGTCGTGCTCGAACTTGGCCGCGACAAATCGTCCGGTCTGCTCGGCGGGGTTGTTGCCTCCGATCCGCGCCTGCGTGTACAGCTCCAGCTCGGAGAGCGCCGCGGTCACCGCATCGCGATGAGCCAGGCGCACGCGCTCATCCCCGCCCACAAGCGCGGTCAGGGATACGGATTTGGGGGCGGAGAAGGTAGCATCCCAACCGGCACGGTGCTCCACCGTCTTGGTGATGGAGCCATCCGGGTTGGTCTGTTCGCTCGCGATGCGATGCTTCACCATCTGCTCGCCGGTTTGCGGGTTCCGACCATTCGCGAGAGCCATGAAGTCGGCTTTGCTGACGGCTCCCGAGAGGCCGAACCTGTCAGCCAACTCTCCCTGCCACTCGCCCAGGAGTGCGTCGTCTTTCGCGTAGTAGCTCTGTGTCTCGGACACGAAATCCTTGGTGTGATACGTGCCCGCCTGCGAGGCGTTGAGGGCCTTCGAAATCGTCAGCATTGGGACTACTCCAGAGAGAGGCTGAACTGCTCGTCGTCGTAAGGCGGCAGGATATGGGGATGGTGCTGAGGATCATGCAGGGGGATAAGGTAAGGGTCTAAGTCCGTGAGCAGGATCGGGTCGGAAGTGGTCTGCTCCGGTTGCTCTTCGGCCCGCTTGACGATATCGGCCCACTCCTCTTTGACCGCCTTCAACTCGTCTTCCGAAAAGTCTCGGCCCTGCTCCTCCAGCGACTCGCGGAACTGTTGCAACTCCTGAAGGAACTCGGCAGCGACGGCAGCGATGCCGGTGAACTGCGCTGCCGGTTGCTCGATGGTTCGTGTGTTGGCTTTTTCCTCGGGTCCATCCCAGGCCAGCGTGAGGGCGCGCCGGTACTGCGCGCCTCCTTTCTGCCTGGGGTCCTGAGGGTCTTTGGCTTCTGGCTTTGGCTCCGTCGGCGTCTCTGGCTGTGTCGCAGGTTCGACCGGAGTCGGGGACGCTGGCGATGCTAGCGGCTCAAGGGTGCGGCGATCGAACTTCAGCTTGTCGTCGGTGTTCTCGCGAGGAATAAACGCATCCGTCACCGCCGGCAGGCCGTGGTAGTCGAAGTCGAACCTGGCGATCCGATTGCCGAGTTTAAGATACGCGCGGCGGTCCTCCAGACCGGAGATTTCAGACGCCATGACCAGCGGCTCAATCTGCCTGTCGATGGTGTAGTTCTTGCCCGCGCGGGAGCCGTCGAAATGCGTCTCTTTCAAGCGCTCGATCTCAACCTTGCCAAGCGTATCGGAGATCCATTCGGCGGCTTTGCCCTCCGTGGTTTTCATGAAGATTTTGGTAGCAGGCTGGCTCAACATGACCTCGGCAATCTTGCCGTAGATGTCCTCCAGTTGGGCACGGCCCTGGAAGCCGACCACGAGCGGATTTTTCGACTTCCGGCTCTCTGTCATGGCGCTATGGAGCTGGGGAAGTTTCTGCAAGCTAGCCAGTTCGTCGATGACAAACCAGACCTGCTTTTGGCCCGGCTTTGGAATCTCCATCAAGCGCATCACGAGGATGTCGATCCAGAGCGAGATAAGCGGGCGCAGCACCTCGCGCTGGGACTTCTTGGAAGTAATAAAGATCCAGCCCTCGCGTTTTTTAGCCCAGTCCGTTGCGTTCCAAATCGACGTGGTTTCTTCCTTCCTCGGGAGCAACCGGAGGCTCTGCGCGACCAGCCCGAGGCTGGCCAGAACGCCCGCCGCCTGGGGGCCAGCCTTGCGGTCGATGTAGAACGCCATCTCCGTTCCCTTAACCTTCTTTTGTAGGAAAGATTCATCGGCCATCCACTCGGCGAGCGTGTGCGGCGTCGGGCCTTCGCGGAGCAAGTGAGCGAAGATTTGGGCGGGCGTCCGATAGAAAAACTCCTTGTTCGAGCTGTTGGAGCTGCCGCCCGAAGGCTGGTACAGGGATTCGGAAATGGTCGTGGCTTCCTGGTTGCTCTCGATCTCCATCGCAGGAGACCAGAACGGGCACCGCGCGTCGAGCGGATTAAGGATGATATCGCCGCGTTTTTCGTCGTAGAATCGCTGCACGAACTCCGAGG
>JAMFSC010000124.1 GCA_026225095.1 bacterium | reverse complement strand
GGGGGGGGGGGGGCGGCCCCCCCCGCGGGCTCGCCCTGGGTGGCCGTTGGGGGGGGGGGGGGGGGGGGCCCCCCAGGGGGCCCCGGGCGGCGGTCATGTCGCCGGTGCCGCAGCAGAGATCGAGGATGCGCGAATCGGGCTGGGCCAGGACAGGGGTGAAGACTTTGGCGGCGCGTCGCCACCAGGTGCGGTCGAGGCCGCCGGAGAGGAGGTGATTGAGGCGGTCGTAGGTGGGGGCGATGTGGTCGAACATGCGCTGGACGTTGGCGGCGGCGGTCTGCTCGTCCTGGGTGCCCTCGGGACGGGCTCCGGTGACGTGGGTGTGGGGGGTCGTGATGTCTTCGGGGGGTTCGGGCATGGTGCTGGATCAAGGCTACCGGTTTGTGGGCGGGAGGGGAAGTTTACTGGGCGGTGAGGACTCCGGAGTAGGCAAAGCCGGGACAATCGCTCGGGACGAGGATAGATGCCAGGAGCTGCTGGTGTCTGCTCGGCAGGGTTATTGCTGCGTCGAAGCCTTGACGCCAGAGTCTGAGGCAACCGCGTTGGGTTCGACATTGGCCATCTAAGCGCACGACCATCTAAGCGCATGACCTAATGCGGCGGAGCTGCAAATGTGTTATGAGAGCTCTGCATCGAACTTATCAATGACCCGCCCAACAGCTTGAAGAAATCTTTCAAGCTGGAAGCTAATGTTTTTCCCCTCATGAAGTTCCACATCCTCGACCGACATATCAAAGGCGACCTTCGCCTTGAGACGAACAGTGTAAGGTGAGAGACCTCCGGGACATTCAACGCGGATTCTGACGAGTTCACGCTGACCGCCGAAAAGGTCACAGTCGATCCACTCGTGAGAAACGATGCGTCCTCCGGGGGGAAGAGTATCGACCTCGAAGAGAGTCGCGCTGCGCGGGTATGCTCCGATAATTCGCAGTCTTCGATGGCGGTCCATTCGGGCTAGATCGTGGATGTCCTCAAGGGTAGTCTTGAGCCCACGATCCGGGTTGTCGAAAGGTTTTTCGGTCGCGTCCGGTTGTATCGACTCAAGCCATTCCTTGAGACGCTGAGGGAATGGGAATTTGTGCAACGCGCGAGTTTGGAAGTCCCTATTCTTTCCGTTGAGAATTGGGAAATCCAAACCGTTTGCTGCATCGGTGGGCGGCTCCATTCCGTGTTGCTGGATGGTGATAGTCTCCCAAATCAGCCCATCCAAAGCCGCTCTGAGTTGATAGGCAAGTTCGCCGAGTTCGAGAGAGAGGTTGTTGCTATCGACCCGCGCAGCGGAAGCGGGGGAAAATTCTGCGGACAGAACCCACCACCCGCTGTTTTTTTCCTTACCAAATACGGGTCTAAGGCCGTCATTATCAAAAATGGCGTCCCATTCAGCGCAGAAGGATCGGGCATGCGTTGCCGCTCTCTCAAGCCTGCTCCTGCTGTTTTTGAATCGCGTTGCCATGCGAGCGAGGTTAGCATGGCCACTCAGCCAAGTATGTTCTTAACGTTGTTCATCTTCTCATCAGAGCTGGTTTGGTGGCGGCGCAGAGGAAGGCAAACGCAGATTCCCTCCGGGAATGACAGACAAGGGGATTGATGCTGGCGAAGCCTATCGATCGTGGGTGAAGATCTGGGCTGAGCAGCCGGAGGGGAAGGTCAGGGCAGAGAGGGTTCGGATGACGGACGGTCTGGCGACTGCGGGGGGCCTTCACTTCGTTCAGGATGACGACGTAGAACAGACGAAGGCGTTGAGAACCAGCTTTCAGGGAGTCAACGTGGCCGACTTGATCAGAGATTCCTTAGCAGGTTGGCGGAGAATAAAGAAAGGGCTGAATCAGCCCGGGAAGTTCTCGTCGACGAGCATGGATTGGGTGGCGGTGAGGAGTTCGGGGTCGGTGACGTCGAAGACGATCTCGGTGGTGCCGATGGAGGTGGGGAGGACGAAGGCGCGGCGGCCGCTGCGGCGCTTCTTGTCGGAGGCGGTGAGGGCTACGAGCTTCTTTGCGGTGGCCTTGAAGGGAGGGAGGGGGCCGTATTGGTGGACGAGGGTTGCCATGCGGTCGAACTGCTTCTGGGTGATGGTGGCGCGGTTGAGGGCTACGTGGAGGGCGGCGATGGAGCCCCAGCCGATGGCCTGGCCGTGGAGGAGCTGCTTGTAGCCGGTGGCGGCCTCGATGGCGTGGCCGATGGTGTGGCCGAAGTTGAGGATCATGCGGAGACCGTTTTCGCGCTCGTCCTGGTTGACGACGTCGGCCTTGACGCGGATGGAGGCGGTGACGACCTTCGTGAGGGCCTTGATGTCGGGCTTGCGGGCGAGGATGGCGGGGGCGTTTTTTTCGAGGAAGCGGAAGAGGGCGGGGTCGCGGATGATGGCGGCTTTGACGGACTCCTGGAGGCCGGAACGGAGCTCGGCGGGGGGGAGGGTGCGGAGGAGGTCGGGGTCGACGAGGGTGGCGAGAGGGTGGTGGAAGCTGCCGATGAGGTTCTTGCCGGCGGCGAGGTTGACGCCGGTTTTGCCGCCGACGGAGGAGTCGACCTGGGCGAGGAGGGTGGTGGGGACCTGGAGGTAGGGGATTCCGCGCATGTAGATGGCGGCGAGGAAGCCGGTGATGTCTCCGAGGACGCCACCACCGAAGGCGATGAGGAGGGAGTCGCGGTCGGCTCCGGCGAGGGCGAGCTGCTGGGCGAGGCGCTCGACGGAGGGGAGGCGCTTGTGGCGCTCGCCGGGGGGGAGGAAGAGGACTTCGGGTGGGGTGGGGAAGCTGGCGAGGAAGGGCTTCGACCAGAGCTTCCAGATGTTGGGGGAGGTGATGACGAAGATGCGCGGGGACTTTGCGCCGGTGAGCTTGCGGATGCGGGGGTGGAGGGTGCGGAGGATTCCGGGGGAGATGGTGACGTCGTAGGTGGCGGAGGGGATTTGGACGGAGATGACGGACACGGTAGGGGTATGGTATCGCAGCGAGGGTGGACCGGGATGGGAAGCGGGCGGGGTGGGTGTTCCCGATGCGGGAGGTGGGAGGTGAAGGTGGGTGGCTGACTGCTTTGGTTTGGGGTGAAAATGTGTCGCAGGGAGGAAGTGCGATGCAGATGGTTCACGATGGGCAGTGTGGCGTGTGTGGTCACTTTGGCGAGCACCACAAGACGGATGTGCTGGTATCGATTCTGACCAGCAAGAAGGCGGATGAGGCGTTTCTGGATGAGTGCGGACATCCGAAGCACGCGGCGCTCCACCTGAAGGTGACGGCGATCAGCGGATGCGACGGATTTGTTCCGGCGGCTTCGGCTTAGGAGAATCGGAATCGAGCGCATTCGGGTCAGTGGGCCGGCGGCGTGGAGGTAAACCCACCTTAGCGACGATGAAACGTGTCGCGAAGGTGGGGCACCCGGCTTTGTGGGCGGATATGAGCTCTGGAACGGATCAGAACAGGAGGAGAAGGAGGGGAACGACGATGCCTGCCACAAGCGTCAGGGTGATGTAGCTGCTGCGGCGGGCGTATTTGTAGGACATGTAGAGACCGGTCAGGGTGGAGGAGAAGAGACCGATGGAGACGATGAGGAAGAAGATCTTCATCGGAAGGAGGTTCTTCGTCTTCGCCGGTGGCGTTGCGGTTGGTGCGGGCAGGGCGGGTACGGATGGGGTGGGAGCAGGAGATACCGCGGTGGGCGAGGACTCGCGGGCCAGTCGATCGTGCTTCTGCTGGTTGGTGTGGTCTCCAACGTGGGATGGGTCGAAGGCGGGTTTGGAGGCTGCGGCGGTCTTCGGGTCTGCAGCTTCGGTGGGGTGCGATTCGGGCTTCGCGTCGGGTGGGGGGCCTTTGCGGACGGGGACGACGAGGGTTTGTTTCTTGTGGAGTTGGCCTAGCTCGACGAGGATGGCAGGCGGTTTGTAGGAGCTGCCGCGGGTGGTCTCGTGGAGGGAGAAGGTCTGGATGGCTCCGGTGAAGGCGAAGAAGAGGAGCGCGGGAGTGATAAAGACGCCGCAGTAGAGATGGAAGAGGCGCGAGGACTTCAGGAGGGATTGCGACGTTGCCATGTAGTTTTATCTCGGACTGGAATGGTCTTATATTCGCATCTTTTCGGACTCCCTCAAAGTAATTTATCCGCGTGAACGGATTGTCAGGTTGGTTTGGAGGCTGATGGGAAGGTAAGGGAGAGGACGGTGGTGAGGGCGAGGAGGCAGAGGATGACGGCGAGGGAGGTCATGGGGCCGAGCTCGATCCAATGGGCAAGGAGCATCTTGAGGGCGGCGAAGGCGAGGACGGCGGCCAGTCCGAGATGGAGAAAACGGAGCTTGGCGAGCATTCCGATGAGGAGGAAGTAGAGGGATCGGAGGCCCATGACGGCCATGATGTTCGAGGTGTAGGCGAGGAAGGGGTGGCGGGTGATGGAGAGGACGGCGGGGATGGAGTCGAGGGCGAAGACGAGGTCGGTGGCCTCGATGGCGATGAGGCAGAGGCAGAGCATGGTGATGCGGAAGTGGCCCTCTTCGCGGGTGAAGAAGCGGTCGGTGCGGAGGGAGACGGGGTGGATCTTCGAGACCCACTGGATCCAGATGGGGACCTTCTGCTCCTCTTCCTTCTTTTCGGGGAGGATGAGGCGGACGGCGGCGATGAGGAGGATGGCTCCGAAGAGATAGCTGATCCAGGTGAAGCGGGTGAGCAGGCCGATGCCCCCGGCGATGAAGAGGCCGCGCATGACGATGGCTCCGGAGACTCCCCAGAAGAGGACTTTGGGCTGGTTGCGGTCGTCGACGTGGAAGAGGCGGAAGAGGAGGAGGAAGACGAAGAGGTTGTCGATCGAGAGGGCTTCCTCGAGGGCGTAGCCGGCGAGGTACTCGGAGGTGCGCTGGCCGCCGAGGGTGTGGTGGACGAAGAGGGCGAAGGCGAGGGCGGCGGCGACCCAGAGGGTGGTGGCGGCGAGGGACTTCCGCTGGACGGAGGCGTGGGTGGTGCGGGAGTAGATGAGTTCGGTGGCGAGGAGGGCCAGGAGGAAGAGGTGGAAGCCGATCCAGTGGGAGATGGGGGTCGAGGCCGGCATCTGGCTATGGTACCGGATGCGTGCCGGGTTGGATGGCGATGAGGGAGATCATGCGGCCGGTGACGCCGCGCTCGGCGCGGTGGGAGAAGAACTCGCGACGGCCCTGGTCGTCGCGGGTGCAGGCGGTGCATTGGGCGAGGACGGTGATGTTCGTGGCCGGGACGCCGGCGGTGAGGAGTTGGCGGCGGTTGGCTTGCCAGAGGTCAAGTTTTCCGTCGGAGAAGAGGTCGGGGGCGTAGGGGAAGGCTTCGTGGAAGGCCTGGGTGGTCTCTTCGCCGACCGCGTAGCAGCAGGGGCCGATGGAGGAGCCGATGGCGGCGAGGAGATGGGTGGGGTCGGAGCGGTGCTGGGTGCGCATGACTTCGACGCCTTGTTCGACGATGCGGGCTGCGGTGCCTCGCCAGCCGGCGTGGAAGACGGCGATGGCCCGGTGGATGGGATCGACGAGGAGGACGGGGACGCAGTCGGCGGTCAGCATGGCGAGGAAGTGGCCGGGGATCTGGGTGGTGAGGCCGTCGGCGGGGGGGAGCGGGGCGGCGGGGGGCTCGTGGAGGGTGAGGGTGGTGGCGGCGTGGACCTGCCGAGTGGTGATGAGGGGCCAGGGGGAAAGCGGACCGGGGGATTGGGTGGCAGAGACGAGGCGGCGGCGGTTCTCCTGGACGGCGGCGGGGTCGTCCTCCTTGGTGAAGCCGAGGTTGAGATCGTTGGGGCGTCCGTAGATGGTGGTGACGCCTGCGGCGCGGGTGCTGAAGCCGTGGCGGAGCCAGGGGAGGGCGGTGAGCGCGGGGGCACGGAGGAGGTGGAGGGGGGGATGGGTGGGCGGAGTGGTCATCGAGTGTCGGGTCCTGACTTTTCGCTTGTCGAGTTGAATGTACGAAGGTAATGTCTGGTGGGCGGGATTGTCGTGACGTTTGCGGATCAGGTGAGTCTGATAGTGGATCGGTTGATGGAGTGGCCGATTTCGCGCTCCGTTGGCTGCCGAAGACAGATCTGAGAAGAGCGTGCGCTTTCGGACGTAAGTTGCATCGAACAAAGCGGATCGGTAAGATAGCGCGGTTAAGAGATTATCTACGGATCAGAGATTCCCTGAGAGATTGTCCAAGAGATTGAATGTGCCCAGTCAAACATCGCAGTTTTTGCGTTCCCGCATTGGTAAAGTGTGCGTGGCCATCACCGGAGCAACACCCGAAGAGATGGTCGAGAAGGCCAATGGTGTCGTTCGAGAGACGCCCTTTCTAGAGTTTCGTCTGGACTACCTGGAGAAACCACTCCCTGGCCTGGCGAAGATCAAGCAGTTTCTGAGCGAACATACCGAGGCGACGGCGATTGCGACGTGTCGCCGGTCGGTGAATGGAGGCAAGTTCGCCGGGAGCCTGGCGGCGGAGATCGAAGTCCTGGTGAAGGCTGCGGCGTCGGGCTTTCATATGATGGATCTTGAGCTGGAATCGGCGGAAGAGGCCCAGGCGGCGGACTGGAAGAAGCTGCGGGAGCAGCCGGGGATCGGGCTGATCGTGAGCTATCACGACTTCAAGGCGACGGGGAACCTGGACGCCGTTTGCACCCGGATTCAGAAGTTCCAGCCGGAGTTCGTGAAGATCGTTCCGACGGCGAAGCACCTGACGGACAATGTGACGATGATGCGCTTTCTGGAGAAGGTGAGCGATCACGCGAACATCATCGGGATCTGCATGGGCGATGCGGGCGTGATCTCGCGGGTGCTCGGGGTGCGCGCGGGCAGCGCGTTTACGTTCGCGGCGGCGACGGCGGGCGAGGCGACGGCCCCGGGACAGATCGCGGCGCGGACGCTGATCGAGACGTACCGGATCGACCAGGTGGATGCGGCGACCAAGGTCTATGGCGTGGTCGGCAATCCGGTGAGGCATTCGCTCTCGCCGGTGATGCTGAATGCGGCGTTCCGGCGGGAGACGGTGAATGCGGTCTATCTGGCGTTGCAGACCTCCGACCTGAAGGATCTGATCAAACTGGTGCAGGAGATTCCGCTTCAGGGTTTGAGCGTGACGATGCCGTTCAAACAGGAGATTATGCCGTTTCTCGAAAAGACGGACCCGCTTTCGGCCAAGATTGGAGCCTGCAACACGATTCTTCGGGCGCAGGATGGGAAGCTCTACGGGTTCAACACGGATGTGCAGGGGATTACTGCTCCGATGGAGAAGCGGATGCCGCTGAAGGGAGCGAAGATCCTGGTGCTTGGCGCGGGTGGGTCGGCGCGGGCGGCGGTGTTCGGGCTGAAGGACAAGGGGGCGGAGGTTCATATTCTGAACCGTACGCCGGAGACAGCACAGAAGCTGGCCAGGCAGGCGGGCGCGAAGGTCTGCAAACGGGAGGCGCTGGCGAAGACGACGTTCGATGCGATCGTGAACGCTACGCCGGTGGGGATGGCGGGGAACAAGTCCGCTCCGCTGCTGACGGCGGGTGAGTTGAAGGCGAAACTGGTCTTCGACCTGGTGTACAACCCGCTGGAGACGCCGCTGATCCGGATGGCTCGACAGGCGAATATCCCGTTTATCACGGGGGTCGAGATGTTCGTGCAGCAGGGGGCGCGGCAGTTCGAGATCTGGACCGGAAAGCCGGCTCCGGAAGAAGAGATGCTGCGGGTTGTGCTGCATGGACTGAAGCAGCAGCAGGAGGCGGCGGCGGAGGCTCCGGTAAAGGCGGCCAAAGGGAAGTAGGGTCAGCCGGTACGCGCGGGGTTCTGGAGCAGGTAGTAGGGGTGCTCGAGACCCGTGGGGGCGTAGATGGCCCGATGGCTGAAACGGAAGCCGAGCTTTGCGATGAGGCGCTGGGAGGCCGAGTTCTCAGGGTGGTGGGCGGAGATGAGGCTGCGCGCTCCGATGGTGTCGAAGGCGTAGGTGATGGCTGCCTGGGCGGCTTCGTGGGCGAGACCGAGTCCCCAGGATGGCGGGAGAAGATGTACGCCGAGCTCGAGCATTTCGGGGCAGTGCGGGCAGGGGCGCAGACCGGTGCAGCCGGTGAGGTCGCGGGTCGCGAGGGAGAAGAGGGGCCAGTACTGGATCTGATGGAGGCGCTGAGTCTCGATCTCGCGGAGAAGGCGATCGTAGATCTGCGATGCGCTGAAGGGGCCTCCGATCATGGAGGTGACCTGCAGATTGCCCCACAGTGCCATGGCAAGGGGTAGGTCGGCGAGCGACCATTGGGAGAAGCCGAGACGGGCGGTGGTGAGGAAGAATGGGCGCGTTGACGGCATGGTCTGGGTCTCTGCGGCTTGGTTTGGCGGGGCGAATCACAAAAGGCCCGGCGGGTGCCGGGCCTCTGGATCCTGCGTCGATCGATTACAGGCTGCGGCCTTCGGCGGAGGCGAGCTTCTCTTCGCCCTGACGGGTGAGGTCGTTGGCCTGGTCGTACTGGAGGGCGTTGTCGCCCGCCTCCTGCCACATCTTCTGGCCGGCGTTGATCTCTTCCTGCGCCTCGGCTTTGTCGATCTCGCTGGGGATGATTGCGGTCTCGGCGAGGATGGTGATGCGATCCGGGAGGACCTCGACGAAGCCCCAGGCGACGAAGAACTTCTTCTCGTTCGAGGTTCCACCGTGGAGACGGACTTCGCCTGCGCCGAGTTCGGCCAGCAGGGGAGCGGCTCCGTAGAGGGCTTCGAGGTAGCCGCCCACCGCGGGGAGTTCGACGGCATCCGCGGTCGCGTCGAGGAGCACGCGGTCGGGGGTGACGAGGCGGACCTGGAGATGGCCAGATCCGCCGGTGGTGATGTTGTTGTCCGTGTTTTGGGTAGTCTCGGCCATGTTATGCGTTCTGCTTCATCATCTTTTCAGCGGCGGCAAGGACGTCTTCGATGCCACCCTTGAGGTAGAAGGCCTGCTCGGGGATCGAGTCGTGCTTACCCTCGATGACCTCCTTGAAGGCGCGGACGGTGTCGGCGACCTTGACGTAAGCACCGGGGATTCCGGTGAAGATCTCGGCGACGTGGAAGGGCTGCGAGAGGAAACGCTGGACCTTGCGGGCACGGGCGACGGTGATCTTGTCCTCTTCCGACAGCTCATCGATTCCGAGGATGGCGATGATGTCCTGCAGGTCCTTGTAGCGCTGGAGGATGCGCTTGACACCCTGGGCGACGTCGTAGTGCTCCTGGCCGACGACGCGCGGGGAGAGGATGCGCGAGGTGGAGGCGAGGGGATCGACGGCGGGATAGATGCCGAGCTCGGACAAGGGACGGGAGAGGACGGTGGTCGCGTCCAGATGGGCGAAGGTGGTTGCGGGGGCCGGGTCGGTGAGGTCGTCGGCGGGGACGTAGACGGCCTGCACGGAGGTGATAGAACCCTTCTTGGTGGAGGTGATGCGCTCCTGCAGTTCGCCCATCTCGGTGGCGAGGTTGGGCTGGTAGCCGACAGCGGAGGGCATACGGCCGAGCAGGGTCGAGACCTCGGATCCGGCCTGGGTGAAGCGGAAGATATTGTCGATGAAGAGCAGGGTGTCGGCGCCCTCTTCGTCGCGGAAGTACTCGGCGACGGTGAGGCCGGTGAGGGCGACACGGAGGCGCGCCCCTGGAGGCTCGGTCATCTGGCCGTAGATGAGTGCGGCTTTGGACTTCGAGAAGTCCTTGATGTCGATGACGCCGGACTCCTGGAACTCGTGCCAGAGGTCGTTGCCCTCGCGGGTGCGCTCGCCGACTCCGGCGAAGACCGAGAAGCCGCCGTGCTGCTGGGCGACGTTGTTGATGAGCTCCTGGATGACGACGGTCTTGCCGACGCCGGCTCCGCCGAAGAGGCCGATCTTACCGCCCTTCAAGAAGGGCTGGATGAGGTCGATGACCTTGATGCCGGTCTCGAACATCTCTTCCGAGGTGGACTGCTCGTCGAATGCGGGGGCCTGCCGGTGGATGGGCATGTGGACCTTGGCGTTGACGGGGCCGAGCTCGTCGACGGGCTGCCCGAGGACATTGAGGACGCGGCCGAGGGTCTCGCGGCCGACGGGAACGGTAATGCCGGCCCCGGTGTCGATCGCCTTCATACCGCGAACCATACCTTCGGTCGCGACCATGGCGATGCAGCGCACGCGGCCTTCGCCGAGGTGCTGCTGGACCTCCACGACGATGTCGAGGGGGGTGGGAACGACGAAGCCTTCGCTGATGATGCGCAGCGCCTGGAAGATAGGCGGCATGTGCGATTCTTCGAACTGGACGTCAACGGCCGGGCCGCTGATGCTGATTACTTTGCCGATGTTTTCTGCCATAGTCTCGATTCTTTCGGTTGAGCGGGAGGCGCCTTTTTAGAGAGCCGCCGCGCCGCTCACAATCTCGATGATTTCCTTGGTGATGGCCGCCTGGCGGACGCGGTTCATGGTGAGGGAGAGCGAGTCGATGAGGTCGCCGGCGTTCTTGGTGGCGGCGTCGGTGGCGGTCATGCGCGCGGCGTGTTCCGCGGCGACGCTCTCAAGCAGGGCGTGGAAGATCTGGGTGGTGATGTAACGGGGCATGAGGTGCTCGAAGATCTGCTCGGGCGGGGTGTCGAAGATGTAGTCGACGTCCGCGGTTCCGAACTTCTTGGCCTCCTGCTCCATGACGGTCTCTTCCGGCTCGAAGACGCTGATGCCTTCGGAGGCGGCGGAGCGGGCTGCGGCTTCCTTCTGCTCTTCCGTCATCTCTTCGGCGGCCGTAATCTCATGGGTGCCGAGCTTGCGGATGGGGAGAAGCTTTTCGACGACGACGCGCTGGGCGATGACCGACTTGAACTCGTTGTAGACGAGGTAGACGGAGTCAATCTCAGCGCGGGTGTAGCGGGCGATGATGTCGTTGGCTACCTTGCTGACCGCGCCGAACTCCGTCCTCAACAGGAGGTCGAGGTGCTCGGCTGCGACTTCGATCTGAGCACCGCGATGACGGATGGTCTCGTAGTGCGTGGAGAGATCGTTGTCGTAGTGTTCTTCGGTCTTCTCGTAGTTGGCGGCAGGGAAGCGCTTCTTGTAGAAGCCGATGGCCTTCTTGCCGATGGGCTCGAGGTCGATGTTCTGGCCCTGGGCGGCGCGCTCGAGGAAGAACTTCTGGGCGGCCTTGCCGATGTTGGAGTTGAAGCCGCCGGCGAAGCCCTTGTCCCCGGCGATGACGAGGAGGAGGACATTCTTCTCCTCGCGCTCGACCAGGAGCGGGTGAACGATTTCGCCGGTCTGGCCGTTGTAGAGGTCGGTGCGGCGGACCAGCGATTCAAGGACGCTGGTGAGCATCTGCGCGTAGGGACGAGCCTGGAGGGCACGTTCCTGGGCGCGACGGAGCTTGGCCGCCGAGACCATCTTCATGGCCTTGGTGATCTGCCGCGTGTTCTTGACACTGCGGATGCGGCGCCGGAGATCGAGGACGTTTGCCATGGGTTACTTGTTGCCTGCCATTGCGGTTGCTGGCGTGCTCTTTGGGACAGCCGTTGCTTTGGCCGCGGAATCCTTCTTGTCCTTGAGGTCGCGGAGGAAGATCGCCTTGAACTCCTTGACGGCGTCGGTGAGCTTGCCCTTGAGGACGCCGGGCTTGTCGAACTCCTTCTTGGTCGCGATCTCCTGCAGGATGTCCGCATGGGTCGCTTCGATCCAGGGGAAGAAGGCATCTTCAAAGGCGCGGAGGTCGGCGACTTCGACGTCATCGAGGAGGCCGTTGACACCGGCGAAGAGGATGGCGGTCTGCTTCTCGGCGGAGAGCGGCTCGTACTGAGGCTGCTTGAGCAGCTCGGTGAGGCGCTGTCCGCGGTTCAGCTGCTGGAGCGTGACCTTGTCGAGATCGGATCCGAACTGGGAGAATGCGGCCAGTTCGCGATACTGCGCGAGGTCGAGCTTCATGGTCGCACCGACCTGCTTGGTCGACTTGTAGGCGGCGGCAAAACCGACGCGCGATACCGATAGTCCGACGTTGACGGCGGGACGGATGCCGGAGTTGAAGAGATCTGTCTCGAGGAAGATCTGCCCGTCGGTGATGGAGATGACGTTGGTCGGGATGTAGGCCGAGACGTCGCCGGCCTGGGTCTCGATGACGGGCAGGGCGGTGAGGGAGCCGGCGCCAAGCTTGTCCGACAGCTTGGAGGAGCGCTCGAGGAGGCGCGAGTGGAGATAGAAGACGTCTCCAGGATAGGCTTCGCGCCCGGGGGGACGACGAAGCAGGAGCGAGATCTCGCGGTAGCTGGCGGCGTGCTTCGAAAGGTCGTCGTACATGACCAGGGCGTGCATGCCGTTGTCGCGGAAGTACTCTCCGATCGCCGTCGCGGCGAAGGGTGCGAGGTACTGCATCGGGGCGGGCTCGGAGGCCGTGGCTGCGACGACGATGGTGTAGGCCATGGCGCCGTGCTCTTCGAGGGTTTGGACCACCTGGGCAACGGACGAACGCTTCTGACCGATGGCGCAGTAGATGCAGATGAGGTTGTTCTTCGCCGAGTTGATGATGGTATCGAGCAGGATGGCGGTCTTGCCGGTCTGGCGATCGCCGATGATGAGTTCGCGCTGGCCGCGGCCGATGGGAATCATCATGTCGATGGCCTTGATGCCGGTGGCCATGGGCTCGGTGACGCCCTGACGATCGATGACGCCGGGCGCGAGGCGCTCGACGGGAAGGAATTCGGTGGTCTCGATGGGGCCCTTGTCGTCGATGGGCTGGCCGAGCGAGTTGACGACGCGGCCGATCATCGCCTTGCCGACGGGGACGTTCATGATCTTGCCGGTGCGCTTGACCTGGTCGCCTTCGGAGATCTCGGTGTAGTCGCCGAGGAGCACCGCGCCGACCTGGTCTTCGTCGAGGTTCATGGCAAGCCCGGCTACGCCGTGGGGGAACTCGATGAGTTCGCCGGCCATGACCTTGTCGAGACCATGGACGCGGGCGATTCCGTCGCCGAGGGAGATAACGGTGCCGACTTCGTCGACCTGAATCTTCTGTTCGTAGTTCTCGATCTGCTGGCGAAGCAGTTCGGTGATCTCATCTGCCTTGATCTGTGCCATATCTTCTCTTTTACCCGGTTTCGGTGAATCTGAGGTTGCGTTGTAGTTCAAAAACTTGAGTTGGGCCGATCTTGCACGCCAGGGGGATCCCTTATGCGTTGACCAGCTTCTGCTTCAACTGCTGCAACTGACCCTTGACCGAGCCGTCGTAGACTGTCGATCCGATGCGTACGATGACTCCGCCAAGCAGGGTTGAATCCTGATGATACGTGGCGCGGATGGGGCCACCCGCCAAGGTTGCAATTCGCGCTTCGAGTTCGACGCGGTCGTCATCCTGAAGCGGGCGGGCGGTGGTGACTTCGGCATCCGAGACGTTGCCCTGCTGATCGACGACCTCGGCATATTCGGCGAGGATCTCGTGCAGATCCTCGAAGCGCTCGTTCTTCATGATGATGGCGATGAAGTTGCGCACCTGCGGATAGACTCCGATGCGTGCGACGACTGCATCGACGATGCGAAGCTTTTCCGTGGCCGGCACGGACGGGTTCATGAGGAACTCGCGCAGTTCAGGGCTGCCATTGAGGGTATCGGCGAAGTCCTTGAGTTGCTGCTGGGCGATGGCGGCGTCGAGATTGGCGGCCTTGGCGACGTCGCCGAAGGCATGGGCGTAACGGAGAGTGACGACTGACATTAGTTCTGGCCCTCCTTCGACTCGTCCCCGCCGAGGCGGCGTGCGAAGTTCTGAACCAGAAGACGGTCAGTCTCGGCCGAGATGGAGAGCTTGCGGGCGGCCTGCTCGATGGCGAGTTCAGCGGCGTATTGCTGGATCTGGCGCTGAGCATGAACCGTCGCGGAGTGAATCTCCTGCTCGGCGGCGGCGAGGATCTTGGCCTTCTCGTCTTCGACGGAGGCCTTGATGCGCTGCTCGTCGAGGGCGGCATCCTTCTCCGCCTGGGTACGGAAGGATGCGATTTGGTCGTCCAGCTTGGCGAGTCGCTCTTCCACGCTGTTGAGGCGGGCAGAGGCCTCTTCGGTCGCGGTCCGGGCGTCGACGAGGTGCTTCTGGATCGCGGTGTTGCGGTCGCGGAAGGTCTTCGGCAGCGTCTTGATCAGAAACCATGCGACCAGGACGAGGAGCACGAGGAAGTTGAGCACGGTGAAGGTCGTGGCGGCCTGCTCGGGGTTCAGGCCGATGGCCCGTCCAAACGACTGAACCGCCGGAGAGTGCAGGTAGGCATCGTTCTCGTCTTCGGTTTCGTGCTTCTTGGCGGCGGACTGCTCGACCGGAGTGCGGCGTCGTCCGGCATCCGACGCCTGGGGCTTCGATTCCTGGGCGCGTGCCGCAGGCATCGAGGAGGCAGACAACGTCAGAACCGATGCGACAAGGACGACATTAAGGAGGTTGCGGGGGTTGAAACGGGTCACTGCATTGCCTCCGTGGATACGCCGGCGGGAAGGACTGCACGCAGAATCTGCTGGCTGAGGGCCTCGCTGAGGACTTCGATCTGCTGGCGGGCGGTGGCCGCGCTGCGCTCAATCTCCTGCTTTGCGGTGGCCACGCGCTGTTGAGTGGCGGCGCGCGCCTGCTGGAGGGCTTCGTCGCGCTCGGCGCCCCATTGCTTCATGCGGGCTTCGCGGGCGGCGAAGATCTCCGCGCGTGCGCCGCGCAGTTTGTCTTCGTAGACGGCGGTTTCGGCCTCGGCTGCCGCGATGGCGCCCTTGGCCTGTTCCACCGCGCCGACGGTGCGCGCACGGCGTTCAGCGAGGACACGGTCGAGCGGCCTGCGGACGAGGACGCCGTACAGGACGACGAGGAGGATGAAAAAGATCATGGTCGGCACGGAGCCGAGCACAAGACCGCCGAGTGTATTGAATAGAGTTTGATCCATTATCCGGGATAGAGCTGTTCGGGGTCGCCGACTGTCTGGTTGGTGCTGTTCGCAGAAGATCTGCTCAAAACCGAGCCTAACCGGAATCTGCCTCAATCTGTTTCGGGAGGCAGCATACAGGAGAAGAGACAGGCGAACGGTCGCGTACCCTCCATTTTTAGCAAAGCGGTTGGCGGAGTGTCAAACGGCTGCATGTCGATATTCGGACAGAGTCGCTGATATTCGCACAACCGAGCGACCGGGAAAGACCCGGCTCCAATTCGTACCCGGTCTTGAAGTGAATTGCACCGCACATCGCGCGACCTGAGAGCCGAAGCGCCCAGGAACTGTGATCAGGCGGAGCGCTCGCGGAAACGGCGGTAGCGGTTGAGCAGCGAGGCTGGACCACGGGCGTGGAGAAAGACGAGGTTTCCCTCGAAGCGCTTGCCATCGACGATGGCTCCGGCCTCAAGGGATGCGAGCACGGCTCCTTCCGATTGTGGGAGGCGGAATGCGGAATCGATCAGCGGGTCGGCGACGAGCGCTTCGTCGATGGCGGCGAGAAGAGCTTCAAGGCCTGTCTTTGCGAGGCCCGAGACAAGGATGGAACCCTTGCGGGCGGCGAGATGGTCTAGCTCGCGCGCGGGGACGAGGTCGGTCTTGTTGAGGACCTGAAGGACCGGTTTGCCGGATACTTCGAGCTCGGCGAGGACCTTTTCGACCTGCGCCTTCTGCTCGTCGAGCATGGGGCTGGAGGCGTCCTGTACGTGGAGGAGGACCTCGGCGCGTTCGACCTCTTCGAGGGTGGCGCGGAAGCTGGTGACGAGGGTGTGGGGGAGATTGCGGATGAATCCGACGGTATCGGACAGGAGGATCTTGCGGCGGGATGGGAGTTGGAGCTGTCGGAGCTTGGGATCGAGGGTGGCGAACATGCGGGCGGACTCGAGCACACCGGCCTCGGTGAGGGCGTTGAAGAGGGTGGATTTGCCGGCGTTGGTGTAGCCGACGAGGGCGACGACGGGGACGGGAACGGCTTCGCGGCGCTGGCGCTGCTGGTGGCGGATGCGGCGGACGCTTTCGAGCTGCTCCTTGATGTGGTCGATGCGGAGATTGATCTTGCGGCGGTCGGTCTCGAGCTGGGTCTCGCCTGGCCCACGGGTTCCGATGCCACCGCCGAGCTGGCTCATGGCGCGTCCGCGTCCGGAGAGACGGGGGAGCTGGTATTCGAGCTGGGCGAGTTCGACCTGGAGCTGGCCTTCGCGGGTCCGGGCGTGGCGGGCGAAGATGTCGAGGATGAGCTGCGATCGGTCGATGACGTGGCAGGGAAGCCGGGCTTCGATGTTTCGAAGCTGCGAGGGGGTGAGGTCGTGATCGAAGAGGACGAGCGAGGCGTTGGTGGAGGCGACGACTGCGACGATCTCTTCGAGCTTTCCTTCTCCCACCAGGGATCGGGGGTCGGGCCGGGCGCGTCGCTGGACGAGGTTGGCGGCGATGATGGCTCCGGCGGAGCGGGCTAGTTCTTCGAACTCGGCGCGGGAGGCGTCGAAGTCGAGATCGGGGGCATTGTCGGCCAAGGCCTCTTCCCCGTTGCCCGCGGCGGCTTCGATGGCGGCGGCCTGGCGGGCGAGGGTGGCGACCGCGGTGAGCTTGCGCATGCGCTGCTTGCGGATGTCTTCGGTGAATTCGACGGTGACGAGGACGGCGAGCTCCGCCTGGGAGTGCTCGGTGAGGGACCGGCGCTCGCGCGCGGCGATGGCGGCAGCCTGCGCTTCGCTGGCCTCGACCAGGCTTCGACGTGCGGGCTGGTCTCGAGTCTTGCGGGTCGGGGCCGGGGTTGGCTGCTCTTCGTGGGGAAGCTTGCTGGTGGCCGCAGGAACTTTTCTTGGCAATTTACTCGTCGATTTGCTGGGCAAAGGGTTCTGGATCAGTGGTCGGTGGACGCTGGGACGGAGCCTTCGCTGGGAAGAGCCGGTGGGTTGTGCAGGACCGATCCTGCCGAGTGGCGAGGCTCGGGCTTCGGCTCGCCGTGCGAGGCGGAGCGACCGCTCACGACGGTCGAGATGGCGTGCTTGAAGATGAGCTGCTCCTGGCTGTTGTTCTCAAGGAGCACGGAATATTTGTCGAAGGAACGAATTTTTCCTGTCAGCTTGACTCCGCTGACCAGGTAGATCGTGATGGGACTCTTGTCCTTGCGGACGGTATTGAGAAACGTATCCTGGATATTCTGCGCTGGTTTCGAATCCATGAGTTGAATCTCCTACGGTCAAGTCGTTCAATGGGGAAGTGTTACAGGAAAAAGAAAGAGCTGCTCCAACGCTTCGACACGATGGATGGACGAGCTCCAGGACACTCCGCGAGAGCCGGAGCGACTCGCGCAGCCGGGCCTGCCAACGATACGAGTATCCACTCAATTTATCAAGCGGATCCACGAGAATGGATGCCAATGTGGGCGGATGTGTTTCCCGGGGCTGCCGAGGAGCGGGTTTGGCGACGGAAGTGGCCCAGGCTGCACCGCTTCGCTGCGATGTACCATGAGCGAGATGATGCACGGTGCCCAACAACCTGTTCCAATGCTTGACTTCAGCCGGCAGTATCGGGCGATTCGGGAAGAGATCCTGGCGGCGATCGAGACGGTCTGCGAGTCGCAGCAGTTCGTGCTGGGCCCGCAGGTCGCGGCGTTTGAGGCAGCGGCTGCGGTGATGTGCCGCGTTCCATATGCGGCGGGGTGCGCGAGCGGCACGGATGCGCTCTGGCTGGCGATGGCCGGGGCTGGCGTCGGGCCGGGCGACGAGGTGGTGACGACGACCTTCAGCTTCTTTGCGACGGCGAGCTCGATTCTGCGTTGCGGGGCGAGGCCTTTGCTGGCGGATATCGATCCGGTGACGTTCAATCTTTCGGCGGAGGCGGTGGAGGGGATGCTCTCCGGGACTCGGGGCGACGTGATCCGGGGGGTTCTGCCGGTACATCTCTATGGGCAGTGCGCGGATTGGGATGCGTTCAGCGGGCTCAAGCAGCGGTTTGGGGTGAAGCTGATTGAAGACGCGGCGCAGGCGTTCGGTGGGGCCTGGCGTGGGATCCCGGTGGGCGCGCTGGGGGATGCCGCGGCTTTCTCGTTCTATCCGACCAAGAACCTGGCGGCGATGGGCGATGCGGGATTGGTGACGACGACATCGGCGGAGACCGACGACCGGGTGCGCAGCCTGCGGGCGCATGGGATGCGACGGCGTTACTACCACGATGAGGTGGGCTGGAACTCGCGGCTGGATACGATGCAGGCGGCGGTGCTGGAGGTGAAGCTGCGCTATCTGCCAGCGGGAAATCTGCGACGGCGTGCGCTGGCGGCTCGGTACGATGCGCTGTTTGCGAATGCGGGGCTGACAGGGGAGGGAATCGTGCTTCCGTATAGCGATCCGCGGGGAACGCATGTGTTTCATCAATACGTGATCCGGACGCCGCGACGGGATGCTCTCCGGGCTTTCCTGGCGGAGCGGAAGATCGGCAGCGAAGTTTACTATCCGGTGCCGCTCCATCTGCAGGCTGCCCTGAAGGACCTGGGGTATCGGGCAGGGGCGTTCCCCGTGGCGGAGCGGGCTGCGGCGGAGGTGCTGGCGTTGCCGATGTATCCGGAGCTTCGGGAGGATGAGCAGGAGACCGTGGTGGAGACGATTCGGGCCTTCTTCGGATCGAGCTAGGTCTTCGACACGATCCAGAGACCTGCGACCATGAGGGCGCAGCCGAGGATGCGGGCTGGCGAGGCGGAGTGTTGACGGAATCCTGCCCAGCCGAGTTGATCGAGCAGCATCGATGTGGCGAGCGATGCGGTGACGGTGAGGCCGGTGAAAACTCCGGCGCCAAGACGTTGGGCGAGGGTGAGACCGGCGAGGGTGGAGACGATGCTGATCAGGCCCCCGAGCCAGGCCCAGGTGCTGACTCCGTGGATCCTGCTCGCGTTGGGGAACGTGTGGCGCAGGAAGAGCTGGGCGGCGAGCAGGCCGAGGAGGCCGGTTGCGTAGACGATGATTCCGGCCCAGAGGGGGGAGGCGAGTTGTTTGTTGAGCTCGGCGTTGGCCCCGGACTGGAGGGGGTTCGCGGCGCCGGAGAGGATGGCGATGATGGAGGCGAGGACGCTCATGGCCGGTTGGATGCCCCGTCCTCATCCGGCGGTCAGGCTGCCGAATGGGGACGGGGTCCGTATTACTTTTCGCTGGTGGGAGGGACGAGGCCCTTGAGGCGGAGGTAGAGGGAGAGGGTGGCGTACTGCTCGTTGTCGTGGGAGACGGTTCCCCAGGCGAAGGTGGTTCGGGAGCGCTTCAGGGGCCCCATGGTTAGCATCTCGGACATGTTGGCGTCGGTGAGGCCGGCGAAGGCCTTGTCGCACTCGGCGAAGGAGGCTTTGAGGCCGGCGACGATGGCTTCCTTGTCGGCGGTGTCAGAGGGGACGGACTTGGGGTCGAACTTTTCTCCGTTGAGGGTTGTGCAGGAGTGGAACTGGGCATCGGTGATGTGGTTGACGACGCGGGCAAAGGTGCGGATGTCGGGGGTGGGCTTGAACTGGTAGTCGGCGGGGGGCATCTTCTCGGCGGCTTTGACGACGTTGCCGGCAAGACGTTTGTAGCTGCCGGTGACCTCTCCGGCGGGCCCGGAGGTGGGTGCGGTTTGGGCGAAGACGGCTCCGGCGAACAGGAGGGTGGCGAGGGTTGCGATGGCGCGAGAGGCTCGCTGCTGCATGGGTCTTCCTTTCTGGTGCGGATTCAGGGTATCCGGGGTGGGGGCGGGGGACAAGGGAAATCAGGATCGGTGGTGCCGGACGGGCCCGCTAAGCGTGGGGCGGTCCCGGGGCGTTCGGCAAGACCTTCGTGACTTGTATACCGGTCTGGGCGTGGCGGTGGGCTGAGTTCCTCCCGATGGTCAGATGAGGATCTCTTTGGCCGGTGGCCGCTACGCGCTGAGCGGGAAGTATGATCGCAGGTTGAGGATGACGGTTGTGAGCGACGGCGTGTTGGAGTTGGTCGAGAGGCTGCAGCGAGGCGAGGTACGGGCGCTGGCGCGGGCGATCTCCGTGGTCGAGGCGGGCGGGGTGGATGCGGAGGCGCTGCTGACTCAATGCCTTCGTGTGGGACGGGTAGCGCTGCGGATCGGGGTGACAGGGGCTCCGGGGGCGGGGAAGAGCACGCTGGTGGATCAGATGACGAGGGTTCTGCGGGGGGAGGGGAAGACGGTGGGGGTGGTGGCGGTGGATGCGACGAGTCCATATAGTGGCGGGGCTCTGCTGGGGGATCGTATTCGGATGCAGGGGTTCAGCGGGGACGACGGGGTCTATATCAGGAGTATGGCCTCGCGTGGGGTGGCGGGCGGGATTGGACGGGCGGCGGAGGGGGTCTGCCAGGTGATGGAGGCGGCTGGGCGGGATGTGGTGGTGGTGGAGACAGTAGGGGTCGGACAGGACGAGGTGGCGGTGGCGGGGCTGGTGGATGTGGTGGTGCTGGTTCTGGTTCCCGGGATGGGGGACGATGTGCAGGCGCTCAAAGCGGGGGTGATGGAGGTCGCGGATGTGTTCTGTGTGAATAAGGCGGACCGGGGTGGGGCGGAGCGGGTGGAAGCGGAGATCGTGGGGATGCAGGGACTGGCGGAGGGTGCGGTTGCTCCGGTGGTGCCGACCGTGGGGACGACAGGGGAGGGAGTGGCGGAGTTGATCGAGGTGGTGGAGCGAATAGCTGCGGAGCGCGGGGGGCGGCAGCTGGTTTGGTCCGGTGATCGCGGTCGCCTGGCATTGGATGGAATGGTTCTCGACCATCTGGGGATTGCGGTGCGGAGCCTGGAGGTGGCGAGGGCGTTTTACGAGGGGATCGGGTTGGTGCCGGGGGCGGTGGAGACGGTGGAGCGGGAGGGGGTGCGGTTGATGATGATGCCGGTGGGGGAGAGCCGGATCGAGTTGCTGGAGGCGTTGGGCGAGGAGAGTGTGATTGGGAGGTTCGTGGCAAAGAGCGGTGAGGGGCTGCACCATATCGCGCTGCGGGTGAAAGGGATCGACGCGATGTTTGCGAGTCTGAAGGAGCGGGGAGTGCAGCTGGTAAGCGATGGGGTTGGGGTGGGGGCGGGTGGGCATCGGTACTTCTTTGTGCATCCGGCGAGTACGGGCGGGGTGTTGATCGAGATCGTGGAGGATGCGGGTTGATGCGGGTTTTGCTGATTCATACGTGCGGGCTGGGGGGGAGCGTGGCCCTGGCGGATCCATCGCTCGGAACTCCTGTGGTTGCGACGGGGGCGCTTGCTCCGCGGACGTTTTCGGAAGGGCTGATGCCGGCGGTGCGGGAGATGCTGGCGGGGGCGGGTTGGTCGGTGGGAAGCCTGGGGGTCGTTGGAGTCGTGGATGGGCCGGGGTCCTTTACGGGGGTTCGGACCGGGTTGAGTGTAGGGAAAGGGCTCTGCGAGGCGTTGGGGATTCCGCTGGTGGGGGTTTCGCGGCTGGCCCTGCTGGGGCGCATGGTGGCAGGGCTGGGGGTGGTTCATGCGGTGCTCGATGCGGGACGAGGGGAGTTTTACTACGGGCTGGTTCGGGATGGGCTTCTGGAAGCGGAGGCGCTGGTGGGGGGGGAGGAGTTGCTGGAGCGGGTCGGCGACGGGTTGATTGGTGTGTGTGAGGCGAAGGCTGGAGCGGCGTTGGAGGCGATGGGGCTCTCGGAGCGGACGACACGGGTCGAGGAGCCATCAGCCGGGGCGGCGCTTGGGTTGGTGATGGAGGGTCTGGCGGGGGGCGGGGAAGGTGTGTTGGGAGATGCCAATTATCTGCGGCGCACGGATGGGGAGATCTTCAGCAACATGAAGCCCAAGGCTGCGGGATGATCATTCGTCCGGGGAGGGTGGGGGACATGGTGGAGATTCTGGCGCTGGAGCGCTCCTCGGAGGAGGCTCCTCACTGGGGTGAGGCGGTGTACGCGGGGCTGCTGGCGGGGCCGGGTTCGGGAGCGGTTCGGCGGGAGGTGTTCTGCTGCGACGCGGAGAGTGGGTTGGCAGGGTTTGCCGTGGGGGTGGTGATCGACGCGGGCGAAGGCGGTCGGGGTGAGATCGAGAACGTTGTGGTGGATGCGGTGGCTCGGCGGCGGGGGGTTGGGAGGACGCTGTGTGGGGCGGTCTTGGGCTGGTGCAGGGAGCAGGGCGCGACCGAGGTGGGGCTGGAGGTGAGGGTTTCGAGCAGGGCGGCAATTGCGCTGTATGCATCGCTGGGATTTGTCGAGGTGGGGAGGCGGAAGGGGTACTACAACAGGCCGCTGGAGGATGCGCTGGAGATGGCTCTTCGGTGGGATGAGGTTGGGTGAGAGGCACTATAATGAACCACTATGGTTCGCGATGGAATTCTTTACGCACTTGGTCTTGGAATTGTGGCTGCGCTTCTTTGGACGTTGACGAGCATGCATGTGCTGGTGGCGATCCCGGTGTTGCTGGCAGTATTTTTTCTTTGGTTCTTTCGCGATCCGCAGAGGGAGATTCCTTCGGCGCCTGGACTGATTGTGTCTCCAGCGGACGGTCTGGTGACCGAGGCCGAGTGGATTGAGACGGCGGGCGGCGGCAGATTGCGGCTGAGCATCTTCCTGAATGTGTTCGATGTGCATGTGAACCGGTCGCCGATCGATGGCGTGGTAACGACGCGGCAGCATCGTGAGGGTGGATTCAAGAATGCGATGAATCCGGATTCGGTGCTGACGAACGAGCAGACGATGGTGGTGATCGATGGTGGCGGGTACCAGGTGGCCTATAAGCAGATCGCCGGGCTGCTGGCTCGGCGGATCGTGTGTGCGGTGACGGAGGGGCAGCGGGTGGCGCGCGGTGAGCGCGTGGGGATGATCAAGTTCGGATCACGGGTGGATGTGCTGATGCCGGCCGAGGCGGTGCTGAAGGTGAAGACCGGGCAGCGGGTGAGCGGTGGGTCTACGGTGCTCGCGGAGCTTCCGGCGGGATCGCCGGGGAGCGGGCTCGGCGCGGTGTCCATCTGATGGATGCGGGGACGGGCCGACAGGGGGCGATGGCGAAGGGTCAACCGCGGCGTGGGATGTATGTACTGCCGTCGCTGTTTACGGCGGGCAATATCGCGTTTGGGTTTTATGCGATGACACAGAGTATCCAGGGCTCGGTGAAGGCGCCCTGGTTCTTCGACCATGCGGCGCTGGCGATTGGGTTCGCGGTGCTGTTCGACGGACTGGATGGGAAGATTGCACGTGCGACCAATACGGCCAGCGCATTTGGACGAGAGCTGGACTCGCTGGCGGACGTGATCACGTTCGGCGTGGCTCCGGCGATGCTGGCTTATATCTGGGGATTTCAGATGCTTCCGGCGATGGCGACTCCGCTATGGCGCGAGAGGATGATGCAGCTTGGGGTGGGGGTCTGCTTCCTGTTCCTGATCTGTGGTGCGAGTAGGCTGGCGCGGTTCAACGTGAGTTTGAATCCGCAGCCAAAGAATCCCGGACTGCCGGGACGGAAGTACTTTGTGGGAATGCCGATTCCGGCTGGCGCGGGCGTGATTGCGGCGGTGGTGCACTGCTATAACGGATCACCGATCGACGACTGGCGGATAGCGCTCGTGTGGACGGGGTTGATTGTTTTTACGGGATTTCTGATGGTGAGCAGCTGGAGATTCTGGAGTGGCAAAGAGGTTGAGCTGGATGGCAAGAAGACCTACCGGCTATTTGCGGTGATCGCGTTGGTCGGGGTGATGATCTGGATGTTCTCGGAGGTCGTCCTGATGGTGATCTCGCTCGGGTACCTGGTATCGGGCGTGCTTGCGCGGCTGGCGTACTCGTGGGGACGGGGCAGGCGCAGATCAGAAGGCGTGACAGGGTAAAGACGGCTGGGCGAGAGGATTGGTTGGATGGAGAATCGGGTGTCGCGGATCGGGATTGTTGGAGCGTCGTCGCTGCTAGGGAAGGAACTGGCGGAGGAGATCGCGAACTCGTCGTTTGGCGCGGCGGAGATTGTGCTGCTGGATGAGGAAGAGGCGATTGGGCAGGTGACCTCGATTGGCGACGAGGCGGTGATCATTCGCAGGATCGAGCCGGGCTGCTTCGCCGGGATGGACTTCGTGTTTTTCGCTGGTTCAGGAGATGTGACGGCAAAGCACTGGCAGGCGGCGCGGCAGGCTGGGGCCAGCGTGGTGGACTTGAGCCATGCGCTGGCTGGAGGCGAAGCCGTGCGGGTGCTCGCGCCATGGGTAGAAGAGTCGCTGCGGACGAGTGGAGCGGAGCTGGGAGCTGGGTTGGATCTCGCGACGGCAGCGGCCGTTCCGGCTCATCCGGTGGCGGCGATGTTGGGAATGGTCGCTGCGCGGTGTGGTGGGCTGGATCTCACCGGAGTCGCGGCCGCCGTGTTGGAACCGGCTTCCGAACGCGGGCAGGCGGGATTGGATGAGATGCATAAGCAGACGGTAAACCTGCTGTCGTTTCAGAGTCTTCCACAGGAGGTGTTTGGAGCGCAGGTGGCGTTCAACCTACTGCCGGCGCTGGGGGAGAAGGCGAAGGTCAGCGTGGAGAGCACGGCCAAGAGGATTTCGAAGGACTACAGAACAGTTGGGCGGGGGTTGCTCCCCGAGCTTGCGCTTCAGGTGGTCCATGCACCGGTGTTTCACGGGTATGCGGCATCGCTGTTGATCGAATCGTCGCGGGCGCTGCAGGCGGAGGAGATTGAAAGGGCGCTGGCGGGAGAACATATCGACCTCGTGTGGGATGAGTCGGGTGTATCGGATGCTCCCAGTAACCTGAGCGCGGCTGGCCAGGGGAATGTGTTGGTTCGGGTGAGCAGGGAGGAAGGGAGACGGGTGTGGGTGTGGATGACAGCCGATAACCTGAAGCTGGCTGCGCTCCAGGCGATCGCTTGCGCGAAGCAGATGCAGGCGCTGAGGCCAAGAGGAAAGGTGCAGTAGATGCGCGGTGCCCGGGCGCATGACGGGATGGGGTTTGGATCTGGGTGTCGGCATGTGTATCGAGGAACCAGCCGATCAATAGAATCGAGGATTAGATTCTCGGCATTGGAAGGGCTCAATCGGGTATGCGATACTTAGGAATCGGCTAGGCAGGGGCGAGTCCCTGGCAGCAGCTGGCGGTATCACTCGATTGGCCGGGATGGCGGAACTGGCAGACGCAGCGGACTCAAAATCCGCCGATCGCAAGGTCGTGGGGGTTCGACCCCCCCTCCCGGCACCAATATAAGCTCCAAAAAATGAATAGGTTACGAAGACCAAAGCCTCTCAACCCGAGAGGCTTTTTCATGCTCAAAAAGTGCTGGTGCCGGTTTTGGTGCCGGTTGGTACCCAATTTGCTAAGGTGGTTATTTACTTGACTCAGGTAGCCCCTACAGGTTGTGGTCATAGTTTTCTGGGCTCGCGGAGCATCGGACCATGGACTTGTAAGGTGCCGGTTCAACCAGAACAGCCTGTTGGACCAGCCG
>JAMFSC010000123.1 GCA_026225095.1 bacterium | reverse complement strand
GACGCGGAAGTTGTCGGGGCGCCAGGTGGTGATCGATGCTTTGATCTGCTTGGGGGTGAGACCCTCGGTGAGGGTGCGCTGGACGAGGGTGGGGAGTTCGGCGTCGGAGGCGAAACGGAGGGCTACGTACTGCTTCTCGGTGAGGACGGTGGACTGGGCCAGGAGTGCCGGGGGTAGGATGGTGGCGTAGCGGAGACGCTCTTCGAGGCGGATGATGCGGTCCTGATTTTGGGTGGCGTAGCCGCGGAGCTTCCAGGTCAGAAGCACGAGGGCGATGGAGACGGCGAGCCAGAGGATGCTGGCGAAGTTGAAGTGGTGGAGGTTGGTCCGGATGGCGTGGACGACCTGGGAGATGGCGTTGATGAGGAGGATGATGCCGCAGAAGAGGAAGATGAGGTCGCGGCGGGCGTGGTTCTGGAAGGTCTGCGGGGCGTTCGAGGGCATTGCCGGATCATACATCGAGATGGGCTCGGGTTAAGATGGTGGGATGGCTGGAATTGGTGTGAGGCGGAAGCATATTGGGGTGCACCTGGGGACTGCGGGCGGGTGCTGGATGGCGGTGAACCGGGCGGTGGAGGCGGGGGCGAATACGTTCCAGATCTTCTCGTCGAGTCCGCGGCAGTGGAAGGCGGCGGATGTGAAGGTGGAGGATGCGGCGAAGATGCGGGCGCTGCGGGAGGAGACGGGGGTGGGGCCGGTGTCGATCCATGCGAGCTACCTGATCAATTTGTGCAGCCAGACGGAGAGTGTGCGGGAGAACTCGATTGCGGGGTTTCGGGGTGAGGTGGAGAGGGCGCTGGCGCTGGGGGCGGAGTACCTGGTGCTGCATCCGGGGAGCTGGAAGGGGTTGACGCGGGAGGAGGGACTGCGGCTGGCGGCGGAGTCGATTGAGCGGGCGATCGATGGGCTGGGGTGGGTGGGGAGGGACTTCAGGATCCTGATCGAGAATACGGCGGGGGCGGAGTTCTCGCTGGGCGGGAGCCTGGAGCAGGTGGCGGAGCTGGTGGAGCGGCTGACGGCTTGTGCTCCGATGGGGGTTTGTCTGGATACCTGCCATCTGCATGTAGCGGGATATGACATTGTGTCCGGTGCGGGGTATGAGGAGACGATGGGGAGGGTGGGGGAGACGGTGGGGTTTGAGGCGGTGCGGGTGTGGCACTGCAATGACGCCAAGGCGGCGCAGGGGTCGAAGCTGGACCGGCATGAGCATATTGGGGAAGGGACGATTGGGGCGGAGGCGTTTCGGCGGCTGCTGCATGATGAGCGGTTTGCTCATGCGGCTTTTATCGCCGAAACGCCGGTGGATGCTCCGGGGGATGAGGCTCGGAATGTGGGGGTGCTGCGGACGTTGGCGGCGGGTTAGTTTATTTTCGCGTTGATGTTGAGGTCGGGTTCGGTGGAGGGTGCGGGGGAGGCGGAGGGGGTGATGGCGCCATCGTTCCAGAGGGCGATGCCGCCTTCGATGGCGTTGGAGTTGGCTCCGAGGAGGACTCCCTTGGGGAGCTTCTTCATGAGCTTGGCGTTGCCTCCGCCGAGGAGGACGTAGTCGCAGACGAGGGCGGCCTGGAGGAGGGCGATGACCCTGACGACGGATTTGCGCCAGGGCTTGTGGCCGCGGCGCTCGAGACCGGTGAGGCCGATGTACTCCTCGTAGGTGCGGCCCTTTTTGTAGGGGAGATGGGCGAGTTCGAGGGGGACGACAACTCCGTCGAAGATCATGGCGGAGCCGAGGCCGGTTCCGATGCCGAGGAAGAGCATGCGGCCGCCCTTGTAGCCTCCGAGGGCCTGCATGGCGGCGTCGTTGATGAAGCGGATGGGCTTGCCGGGGAAGGCTTTCTGGTAGGGGAAGCCGACCCAGCCGGGGGCGAGGTTGTGGGGCTCGATGAGGGGGCGGTCGTGGGCGACGGGGCCGGGGTAGCCGAGGGAGACGGCGTCGTACTCCCAGTTGGAGGTGGCGGCTTTGACCTGGTCGACCATCATTTTGGCGGTCATTTCGGGGCCGGAGACGATTTTGATGGGGACGCGGTTGTCGGTGGAGGCGACCTTGATGTGGGTTCCGCCGATGTCGATTACGAGAACTTTCATGGGGTTGATTATGCTCCTTCGATGGTGCTCCCGATGCGTCTGGGGTGAGATGCGGGATTGCGGGAGTCGGGTTTTTTGTGGGGGCGTTCCTCTTCGGGGCTGCTTCCGGTCTGGGCGGTGGGAGTGGGTGCGGGGTGGGGATACAATCTTAAGTCTATGGCGGAGATGATTTTGGGCGAAGATGGTGCGAAGACTGGCGGCGGCCAGGGTGAGACGGTGCGGTATACGCCGGCGGAGATTGAGCCGCGGTGGCAGGCGGTTTGGGATGCGGATCCGGAGCTGTATGCGGCGGAGGGGCATGAGTCGGGGAAGCCGAAGTTTTATTGCCTGGAGATGTTGCCTTATCCGAGTGGGCAATTGCATATCGGGCATGTGAGGAACTACTCGATCGGGGATGCGCTGGCGCGGTTCATGTGGATGCGCGGGCATAATGTGCTGCACCCGATGGGGTGGGATGCGTTCGGGCTTCCGGCGGAGAATGCGGCGTTGAAGAACCATACGCCTCCACGGGAGTGGACGCTTGCGAACATTGCGGCGATGCGGAAGCAGTTTCGGCGGCTGGGTTTGAGCTACGACTGGGCGGCGGAGGTGACGACTTGTCTGCCGGATTATTACCGATGGAACCAGTGGTTCTTTCTGAAGATGTTCGAGAAGGGGCTGGCTTATCGGAAGAAGAGCAAGGTGAATTGGTGCTCGGAGTGCCAGACGGTGCTGGCCAATGAGCAGGTGGTAGGTGGGTGCTGCTGGCGGCATGAGACGACGCCGGTGGAGCTGCGGGATCTGACGCAATGGTTCTTTCGGATTACGGCTTATGCGGACGAGTTGCTGGATGGGCTCGACACGATGGAGGGGTGGCCGGAGAAGGTTCGCACGATGCAGCGGAACTGGATCGGGCGGAGTGAAGGCGCGTTTGTCGACTTTGGGGTCGATGGTCTGGCGCGCGACAAAATTACGGTGTTTACGACGCGGGTGGATACGATCTTTGGGGCGACGTCGGTGCAGTTGGCGCCGGAGCATCCGCTGGTGGCTGGGTTTGCGGCGGACGATGCTGCGCTCGATGCGGCTGTGGCCGGGATGATCGAGGAACAGAAGGCGGCGAAGGCTGCGGGCGACCTGGGGGCGATTGAGAAGAAGGGATGCGCTACGGGGCGGTTTGCGATCAATCCGTTCAATGGGGATCGAGTTCCGATCTGGGTGGGGAACTATATCCTCGCGGACTATGGGACGGGCGCGATCATGAGCGTTCCGGCGCATGATGAGCGGGACTTTGAGTTTGCGACGAGGTATGGGTTGGGGATTCGGAGGGTGGTGGCTCCGAATGTCGATGAGGATGCGGCTGGGTTGGCTCTGCCTTATGTGGGGGAGGAAGAGGCGGTGCTGATCGACTCGGGGCAGTGGTCCGGGGAGGCTTGCCTTGAGGCCCAGGAGAAGATGGCGCGGTTTGCCGAGGAGGGTGGGTTTGGGAAGAAGACGACCACTTACCGGCTGAAGGACTGGGGGGTGAGCCGTCAGCGGTATTGGGGGACTCCGATCCCGATGGTGTACTGCGAGTGCTCGGGGGATGAGCCGATCCCGTTGCGTCCGGAGGATCTGCCGGTGTTGCTGCCGGAGCAGGTGGATATTACGCAGCAGGGTGGGAGTCCGCTGGGGCGGGTTCCGGAGTTTGTGAATACGACCTGCCCGCGGTGCGGGGGACCGGCTCGGCGGGAGACGGACACCATGGATACGTTCGTCGATTCGAGCTGGTACTTCTACCGGTATGTGGATGCGAAGAACGATGCGGCTTCGTTCGATTCGGAGAAGGTGAAGTACTGGTTTCCGATCGACCAGTACATTGGCGGGGTGGAGCATGCGATTCTGCATTTGATCTACTCGCGGTTCTGGACGAAGGTGATGCGGGATCTGGGAATGATCGAAAAT
>JAMFSC010000014.1 GCA_026225095.1 bacterium | reverse complement strand
GGTCGGCGCAAAGCCCTCTACGGCGTAGCCGTTTTGCTCCGCCCCCTCGCGAATACTGGATAGAGCCGAGGTCTTGCCTGAACCGGCTAAGCCCTGCAGCCCGTGTATTCGGTCTTGCGAGGTAAGCACCTCCTCGATGGCTCGTTGCTGCGCCGGATTCAGGAGTTCGCGGGAGCGGGCATGGGCGGCGGCGGCGTCCTGACGCATGATCGGCTCGGTGGTCTGCCGTCCCTGCTGCATCTGCTTGATGGTCGAAAGCTCCTCGGCAATCGCCTCACGGGTCGTGAACTGGCGGCCAGTTTCATGTTTCTGGCCGGGTGTGATCTGGAACTCACCGGAGGTCACTCGCTGCTCGAAGTGGCCGCGCACCTGACTGTATGTCAGGTCGCCCATGCCACGCCGGAGCGCATCGCGCATGATGTCCCGTTCATCGGTGACGGCTTCGCGCTCGAAGTTGCGGCTCTTGGCGAAGGTCACCTTGGCGATCGTTCCGGTGAAAAGGGTCTGAATGGATGTGAGACCTGTGTCAAAAGGCGAACTCCCGGTTTGAGCGTGGGCTGCCAGTGGAAACAGGAGAAGGGTGAGCAGCAAAAAGCCCGAGAAGGAAGGCCGAAGATTCGGCCTCTCAACTCGGGCTGCACGATGAAGCATCTTCATGTTCGCACCTCCATCCGACTCAAGTTCGTCGGGGTATGGCGCAAACGTAGAAGCGGAAAGGCTCAGCGTCCAATCACTTCTTGGAAGAGCACTATTCCTGCGGGTAATGATGGGTGGTGAGTCGGGGAGATTTCTGAGAACTATTTGGAGAGGTACTGCTCCAGCACTTGCGGTTCGCCGGCTCCACACACCGAGAGACTTGCCTCTATTTCAGTCCGATTCGAGACCAGACAGTTGAAGCTAGTCCCGTCGGTGAAATCGATCTGAATCTCGGTGCCATTCGTTGTGGCACGGAAGATGTTGAGCGTCATGATTGTTTTGCCGCTGAGGGTTGAACACTCGGTTGGTCCTTCGCTTCCCATTCCGACTCCTATCGAACCGCACACGACTTCTCCAACATGCCCCGTATTAGGGGATTCGTCAAGGCTTCCACAAACTTAAGTTGTGAAGCAGCGCGCCGAAGCCGAAACCCGAAAGTCGCGAAAGGCCCGCACCGCTCCGTACCAGGGAATGTACGATGATGTGCTTCGCCGGTTGATAAACGCAAGAGAAGAAATCGGTCTCAGCCAGCGCGAGGTTTCCGAGCACCTCGGCATGTCGCATTCATTCTTGTCGAAGTGTGAGACCGGCGAGTGGATCTTATGGAGCTGATTCAGTTGGCGAAGCTGTACAAGAAGCCGATTCAGTTTTTCTTCGGAAGCTGAGCATCAGAACGAGGAACGTGATCGCGGAAGCGACTTCATTGTCACTGAGCGGTCGTAGATTTTGTGCTAACTGCTGGCCGCTCTCGGCATTCTAGCACTTTTGTCCCTTTTTAGAATGTGCAAGTTACATGTTTTCAAAGCGGGAGATGCGTTCGATCCCGACCCGCGCCTCCAAAATCTAAACTTACAGGCAAACCTCCCTCGTAACCGCTCCCCTCTGCCCATTCTTCTCCCCACCCTGCGCCTCGGGTGAGGAAAAGCACGGATCCGCTTCAAGACTTCAGGTCCCCCGCGAGAACCTCCGAAAGGTGCACCGCACGCCGCGAAGTATTCTGGCTGATCTGCTCGCGACAACTGAATCCATTGGACACGAGAACATCCCCCGGAGCGGCAGCCCGGACAGCCGGCAAGAGAACCCGTTCCGCGAGCGTCTGCGAGACCGAAAACTTGTCCTCCTCAAATCCGAACGGACCCGCCATCCCGCAGCAGCCCGAGTCGAGCAGATCGACCTGGGCCCCCGTCGCCCGCAGCAGCCTCATCTCATCCTTCATCGTCATCAACGCCTTCTGGTGACAGTGTCCATGCACCACGATCCTGCGACCAGGCATCGGGGGCGCTTCAAAGTTCGAACGAGTCAGCATCTCGCTCAGCATGATGGTCTGTTGCGAGAGCCGGATGGCACGCGCGTCCAACGGAAAGAAATTGACCAGCTCATCCCGAAAGACACTGGCGCAACTCGGCTCCAGCATCACGACCGGCATGCCCGCCATGATCTGCCCCTCAAACGTGTCGAGTATCTTCGCCAGATAGCTCCGAGCCTCATCCAGAAAGCCGAAGTCGTACAGCGGCCGACCGCAGCAGATATGATCTCTCGGAATCTGAACCGAGCACCCCGCGCTGCCGAGCACCTTCACAGCCGCGTGGAGCCCCTGTGGATGGAAGTAGTTGTTCCACGTATCCGGCCACAGCAGTACCTTCGTCCCACCAGATCTCACCCGCGGCCCCCGGTTGAACTCATCCCGGAAGTTCTTTGAGGCAAACCGCGGAAGACTACGCTGCGGAGCGATCCCCAGAATCGACTTCACCACCTTGTTGAACATCGGGATCCGCAACGGAAGATTGGCCAGCGCCGGAGCAATCGCCGCAAGCGAAGCCCAACGATCCATATGACCGAACGCATAGTGCTGAAGCGGGTGCAGCCTGCCCTCATAGAAGTACGCAAGAAACTCCGACTTCCAGGTGGCCATGTCAACGTTGACCGGGCACTCCGTCTTGCACGCTTTGCACGAGAGACACAGGTCGAGCGCCTCCTTCACCTCCTGATTGCGCCAGCCATCCGTCGCAATATCGCCCAGCACCTTCCCCTGCATCATCTCCCACAGCAGATGCGCCCGCCCCCTGGTCGAGTGCTTCTCCTCACGCGTCGCCATGTAGCTCGGACACATCGTTCCGCCATCCACCTTGCGGCACGCTCCAACCCCGACACACCGGCTCGTCGCCTCCGAGAAGGAGCCCCCATCCCCCGGATACTGAAACCAGGTCTTCACCTGTGTCGGCGTGTATCCGGCACCAAGCCGAAGGTTGTCAACCGGCGTATAGACCGCAATCGGATCGATGAGCTTCCCCGGGTTCATCCGATTCGTCGGGTCCCAAAGCGCCTTGAACTCGACAAAGGCCTGCATCAACTCCGGCCCGAACATCTTCGGCAAAAGCGAAGCCCTCGCCTGCCCATCCCCATGCTCGCCCGAGAGCGACCCCCCATACTTCAACACGATGTCCGCAGCCTGCTCGATGAAGCGGCCATAGTTGGCAATCCCCTCTGCCGTCTTCAGGTCGAAGGTGATCCGCAGATGCACGCAGCCCTGGCCGAAGTGCCCATACATCGGCGTGCGATAGCCATAGGCGTCGATCAACTTCACCAGCTCGCGCAGATAATCACCCAGCACCTCCGGCCGCACCGCCGAGTCCTCCCAGCCCTCCCACCCATTTCGCTCACCCGGCACGAACACCGAGGCCCCAAGCCCCGACTCCCGAACCTTCCACACCCGCGCCGCCTCCTCCTCCGTGTACGTCGCGAACGCAGGGACGACCGAAAACGTGGGCAGCGCACCAAGCAGCGCCAGCGTCATCCGATCGACCTCCTCCGCCGAGTCGGCCCCAAACTCACACAGCAGAAAACCCCGTCCCGGCGGAAGCAGTGTGACGTCGTCCACGGCGAGATTCTTGCGCAGCATAAAGTCCACCAGCAACCCATCGAACCCCTCCAGACCGATCGGTCCGAAGGCCAGCACCGCCGGCACATGGTCCGCAGCCGTAAAGACATCCGCAAAAGCCAGCGCAACCAGTCGCCGATGCTGCGGGCTCGGTTTCAGCTCACATACAGCCTCCAGAATCGTGACGCATGTCCCCTCGGATCCAACCAACGCCCGCGCAACATTGAAGCCGTTCTCCGGCAGAAGCTGGTCCAGGTTGTACCCCGAGACGCGCCGCGGAATATCCGGAAATCGCTCTTTGACCAGCACAGAATACGTGTCACGAAGACGCTTCAACCCCGCATAGATCTCCCCCTTGCGTCCTCCCCCGGCGATGATCGCGTCCAACTCCATCTCCGTTGTCGGTCCCACCGTCATCCGCGTTCCGTCGTACAGCAGGATCTCCAGCGCCTCCACGTTGTCGACGGTCTTCCCACCCATCAGTGCATGGACCCCACAGGAGTTGTTCCCGATCATCCCACCAAGGGTGCATCGACTGTGCGTCGCAGGGTCAGGAGCGAATGTCAGATCGTGCTTCTCCGCCTCAAACCGCAACGCATCCAGCACGATCCCCGGCTGCACGCGCGCCGTGCGGTTCCCCGGGTCCAGCGACAAGACCCCATGCATATACTTCGAAAAGTCGAGCACCACCGCGACGTTACAGCACTGCCCCGCCAGCGAAGTCCCAGCCCCCCGGGAAAGAACAGGCGCATCGAACTCCCGGCAAGCCGCAATCGTTGCCTCAACATCCTCAGCATCGAGCGGAACGACAAGCCCGATCGGAA
Source organism: bacterium (assembly GCA_026225095.1). Classification (GTDB taxonomy): domain Bacteria; phylum Acidobacteriota; class Terriglobia; order Terriglobales; family Acidobacteriaceae; genus Edaphobacter. Next base: position 46,716 of record JAMFSC010000014.1, on the reverse strand, counting down.
CCTGCCTGTAGTTCGAGGCATCCGTAGCGTACAAAGCCCGAGACCCCGCATCGAACCGAACCTCCCCCCGCACGGTGGCCCTCAACCGCCGTTCCAGCTCGACGCCCGCGGAGAACTGTTCATGAGAGTGCCTGGATGACGCTGGAGAAACATTCTGGAGGATGCGGAAGGGTGCTACAGGGGCCATGGATCCTGATCCTTGAAATCGCGCAATGGGGTGTGGGTGCAAAAGCCGAGTATAGGGCGAGGCCGCACCCTCTGTATATTAGTCAGGTCAGTGGACTGGACGGCATCTCCAAGGAAGATCATGACGCCTGATCGCAACGCACAGTTCGCGCAGTATCCAAGCCTTCGCGGACGCGTCGTCGTCGTAAGCGGAGGAGCCAGCGGCATCGGCGCCTCCATCGTCGAGGCCTTCGTCGCACAGGGAGCCTCCGTCGCCTTCCTCGACATTCAGGATGAAGCCGCCGCCGCCCTCACCGAACGCCTCCACGGAACCCCCGCCTTCTACCGCTGCGATCTCACCGACATCGAAGCCCTGCAGAAGACGATGGCCGTCATCCTCGAACGTTTCTCCACCGTCGACGTCCTCGTCAACAACGCCGCCAACGACACCCGGCACTCCATTGAAGCCGTCACCTCCGAGATGTGGGACCGCATGATGGCAGTGAACCTCAAACACCAGTTCTTCCTCAGCCAGGCCGTGATTCCAGCGATGCGGAAGGCCCAGAGAGGCTCCATCATCCAGATGAGCTCCATCGGATGGGTCATTCCGTCGACCGGCCTCCCGGTCTACGTAACCGCCAAGGCAGCAGTCGTCGGCCTCACCCGGACGTTGGCCCACGAACTCGGCCGCGACAACATCCGCGTCAACTGCATCCTCCCCGGAGCCGTCCTCACCGAGCGCCAGAAGCAGCTCTGGTTCACCCCCGAGTACGAGGCGGAAGTCCTCAGAAATCAGGCGCTCAAGCGGATGCTCCAGCCCGAGGAGGTTGCTCGTCTCACCCTGTTCCTGGCCGCCGACGACAGCGCCGGAATCACCAACCAGAGCTACGTCCTCGATGGCGGATGGGTCTAACCCAAATCAGCCTTGCCGCATTGGTCGTTGCTCTTCTGTCTGTCGTTCCCGCAGGGAATCTGCGTCCTCCACGATGCCCGTACGAAATCCCCGTGGACAGCCTGCTAACTAATCCATTAGTTGCCCGTCTGTAGAGACAGCAGGAATCTTCTCCAGGGCGGTGCCGACCAAGCAATGCCACCAAAGCGTTCCATCACGTTGACCGAAGCCGAACTCCGCCTCATGCGCGTGCTCTGGCAGCGCGGCGAATCGGCTGTCTCGGACATGGTGACCGCCGTCGCCGACGCTACGCCCCTCGCCTACACCTCCGTCCTCACCACGATCCGGGTCCTCGAAAAGAAGGGCTACGTCATCCACCGGCAGGAGGGCCGGGCCTTCCTGTACAGCCCATGCATCGCCCAGCACGAGGCCGGACGCACCGAGGTCACCCACCTCCTCCAACGCTTCTTCGGCAACTCCCGCGAGCGCCTCCTCCTCTCCCTCCTCGGCGACGAAGACATCACCCCCGAGGAGCTACGCCGCCTGAAGCAGGCCATCGCCGCAGCCCCCGACGAGACCGTCTCCGACGGGAAGGAGCACTCATGATGCCCTTCCCTCTACACGGTGTAACCGTATACACCACAGTTCTGGCCGGAGCGCTGATCGCCGCAATCTGGCAGAGCGCCCTGCTGACCATGTGCGTCGCCCTGGCACTCCGCCTCACCCCGGGAGTTCCGGCCCGCACCCGGTCCATCGTCTGGACCGCAACGCTGCTCCTTGTGGTTTCGTCCCCCCTGCTCCCCGCAATCGGTCACACTTCCGGTCCAGCGGCGGAGCCCCAGACGCCCATCCGCATCGGCGCAAGCTGGGCGCTCGGCCTGGTGGTCTTCTGGGCAATGCTATCGCTGATCCGCGCCGCCCAGTTGGTTCGCAGCGCCATCCTCCTCCGCCGAATCGCCCGAACAGCCACACCCCTGAAGCTCAACGTCGACCTCTCAAATCTCCTGCCCGCGAACCACCAGTCCAGCCGTATCGCGCAGCTCTGCCAGTCCAACGAAGTAGCCGTACCCAGCGTCGCCGGATTCCTGAAGCCACGCATCCTGCTTCCGGAAGGGCTCCTCGAGGCCGTGCCCGCACACGAACTGAGGCAGATCGTCCTCCACGAGATGGAGCACCTCCGCCGCCACGATGACTGGACGAACCTTCTCCAGAAGCTCAGCCTCGTGCTCTTCCCACTCAATCCCGCCGTCCTCTGGATCGAGCGCAGACTCTGCGCCGAGCGCGAGCTTGCCTGCGACGACGCCGTCATGCGATCGACCGGAGCTCGCAAGGCCTACGCGAGCACCCTCGCGCATCTCGCGGAACGCGCCCTCGGGCACCGCGGACTCTCGCTTGCCCTGGGCGCCTTCGAGCGCCGGACAGAGCTCGCTCGCCGCATCCACCGGATCCTCGGAACCCCCGAACGGGAGATGCCATCCCGTCGCGTCGCCGTGCTGGCAGCGACGCTTCTCACCAGCCTCTCCGGCGCTGCAATCGCCCTGCACGGCACACCGCAGTTGATCCGCTTCGGCCCCCCGCCCACCATCGCCGAGGCATCCACCGTCATGCCTCCCAGCGCAAACAGGCCGGTGGCTGCACACGCGACACAACCCGCCGCCCAGCCAATGCCGAGACCCGTAAACGTCAAGATGACGGTGCCGGTAAAGCGCACGCAAAGAGTACGGACAAACCTCGTATCCGAGCGCCCAGTCCAGACCGCGCCCTGGGTGGTCCTGACCAGATGGCACGATGCCGAGCCAGGCAGCCACCTCACCCTGACCGTCACCGCCGACTCACAGTTTTCCTACGCCGCCGTTCCCACCCGGAACGGCTGGCTGATCTTCCAACTCTAACGCTTCATCGCAACAGGAGAAGACGCATGACAGCAACAACTAATCATCTAATAGCTACACTGAAGCGCTCCGCCATCCCCTCCGCCATCGCCGCCACCGTGGCACTCGGGTCGGTGCTCTGGTTCAACAACAACGGCGTACACGCCGCCGCCGTCTCAGCCTCACCCCTCGACGATCGCAGCGTCGCCGCCCTCACCTCCCTCGATCAGGCCATGGAGTCGCTCGCCGCCCGCGTCACCCCCGCCGTCGTCAACATCTCCGTCACCTCCAGGGGCCACGAACAGGAGACCTCAGACGACGATGCACAGGGCACCGTCCAGGGTCTCCCACCCGGCTTCGCCCAGTTCTTCGGCCACGGCTTCGGTGGCCGCCCGCAGCCGCAGGTTCCACAGCTCCAGCACGGAATCGGCAGCGGAGTCATCATCTCTCCCGACGGCTACATCGTCACCAACGGCCACGTCGTCGACGGAGCAACCCAGATCCGTGTGACGCTTCACGACCGTCGCATCCTCACCGGAAAGGTCGTCGGCGTCGACAAGCTCACCGACCTGGCCGTCGTAAAGGTCGACGCAACCGGCCTCCCCGCAATCTCCTGGGGAGACTCCAGCAAGCTTGAGCCCGGCCAGACCGTCCTCGCCTTCGGAAGCCCCTTCGGTTACTTCCAGTTCTCCGTCACCCGCGGAATCGTCAGCGCAGTCGACCGTCCCAATCCATACTCCGACGACGCCCGCAAGCCCGGCGGCTACATCCAGACCGACGCCGCCATCAACCCCGGCAACTCCGGCGGCCCGCTCGTCAACGCGCACGGCGAGCTCATCGGAATCAACACCTTTATCATCTCCGATAGCGGATCGTTCGCAGGCGCGGGATTCGCAATTCCCGCCCAGATCGCCAAATCCACGACCGCCCAGCTCATCCAGCACGGCCACGTCGACCACGGCTACCTCGGCATCAGCATGAACGACGTGACCCCCGAGAACGCGCACTTCTTCAACCTCGACGATGCCTCCGGCGCGATCGTCGCACAGGTCACACCGAGCTCTCCCGCCGGCAACGCCGGCATCAAGCAGGGCGACGTCATCGTCCAGCTCAACGGCCAGAGGATCGCCAACGGCAGCGCCCTGCAGGTCGCCGTCAGTCAGGAGCAGCCCGGAACAAAGATCGCGCTCGGAGTTCTCCGTGACGGCAAGCCGCTGACCCTGAACCTCACCGTCGGGCAGTTCCACGCCAACAGAGAAGAACTCGCCTCAACCTCCGACGCCGCATCCCCGAAGAGCGGCCGTCTCGGCCTCGCCGTCGCGAACCTCACCTCCAATGCCCGGCAGCAGATGAACATCCCCGACGAAGTCCAGGGCGCGCTGGTCGAGAACGTCCGCCCAGCCAGCCCCGCCGAGGACGCCGGCCTCCAGCCTGGAGATGTGATCCTCGAGGTCAACCGTCACAGCGTCGGATCCGCCGACCAGTTCGCAACCCAGGTCCACGGCTCCCCGAACGGCAAGGACGTCCTGGTGCTGGTCTGGTCGAAGGGCAACGCCAGCTACCGCACCATCCGCACCGAGGCCGACAAGCAGAACGGCTAAAGCAGATTGCCTGCCTCCACAAACCTGGGTACCCCACCTTCGGCGCAAAGCATCATCGCGCCTAAGGTGGGGCACCCAGCCACAGACCAAGGCCTCCATCACCCGCGAGGGTGACCGAAGAACAAGACATACCCGTCCGGATCCGCCAGCTCAAATCCGCGCAGACCTTCATGAGTATTCCCAAGTGGCACCGAAAAAGAGACGCCACGCAACGCAAACTCGGTCGCCAGCGCATCCGCATCCTGCACACTAAGATACGCATCCCACCGTGCGTCCGGATCACGCTCGGGGTTCGGCTGTGGGCGCGCCGCCACCCGCTTGATCATCAGCATCGCACGGTCGCGGCCGAGGATAACAAAAAAAGGATCCTGCGCAGGTTCCTGGTAGAGGATATTGAAGCCAAGCTTGTCGCGATAAAAGTTGATCGAGGCCATCGCATCGCGCACGATGAAGAATGGCGCGATGCCGCTGATCGTTGACTGAGCCATTCGCTACCTCGCTCGAAGCAGGTCCGCTGAAATCATATGCTCTCCAGCGGACCCCCGGCGAACCCGGACTCAGCCCCGCACCTGCTGTGCGATCCGCGCAATCGCATGATGCCCCGAGAGGATCGCCCCCTCCTGCCAGCCAACGAGATGCGAAAGATAGTCCCCCGCAAAATAGGTCCTCCCCTGCGGCTTCTCCAGCACCGCATAGGCAGCATCGCTCGTCGGCAGGTGATTATTCGCAAAGCATCCCAGCGAGTAAGGAATCTTGGTCCAGTTCACATAGATCGGCTTGGTCAACTGGTGCGAGCACCCCGGATGCAGCGTCTCGACCGCAGCCCGCGAAGCATCCAGCTTGGCCTGTACCGTGGGCAGCGCGCCGAACGGAGTCGCCTTGCCGCTCCCACCTCCAGGCAGCCCAGGCCCAAGGCCACCTGTATCATCCCGTTCCGACGCAAAGCCAGCCACAAGAACTCCCGTAGGCGAAAACATCTTGTCCGTGGGATACCAAACGAGATCGACCAGCGGAGACTTCAAAAACGAGATCCCCCCATAGATCCGATTCTGCTTCTCCCAGAACCGCGGCGACTCCCACGCAATCTTGTAAAGCGCCGTCATCGGCATCCCGGTAAAGGCCTGCTTTGTCTCGGGAGAGAAATTGTTCTTCGTCTGCGCTAGCACCGAGATCGGCATCGTACAGATGCAGAAGTCCGCCTTCGCCATCTGCGTTGTCCCGGCGCGGCTATAAGCGACCGTAACCCCCGTCTCCGAAGTCGTAATCTCCGTCACAGGCGAGTCGTACTGGATCATCCCCCCCAGCGCCTTCGCGAAGCCATAAGGAATCCGGTCCATCCCACCGACCGGCTGAAACATCGTAGCCTGCCAGTCGATCTGTTCTTCATAAAACTCGCCCTTCGACATGTCCGCCGCCAGCAACTCTGATAACTTCAACGGCTGGTGCAGCACCGCCTTCGAAGGCCCCGCCCCACGCGGAGTCGTAAACCCTGCACGCATCGTCCCTGTATAAGTCCCGCTGTCCAGATCCCCAAACTGCTCCAGAAACGCCATCATCCGGGCCCGGTCTTCGCCAGTCAGTTCAGCATCGAGCGCATGCTTCGAGACCGCCTTCGCAAGCAGCTCCGCAAGATAGCCCCGCGTGTCATGAATCACCTGCCGCTGCTCCACCGGCTTCCCCCCGTTCAGCTCCGGAGCCTGCATCAAGGCCGACCGCGACGCATTCACCTCCACCTCCAACGGCACCCCAAGCTCATGGCAGTAGTCCAGCAGATGCGTGTGGATCGACGGAATCCGCGCCGGCCCGGCATTGAGATACCCACCATTCGACCAGCTACAAGCCTGCTTCGTTCCATCCGTGAACTCAACGACGCTCCCGTCCCGCACGCTCCAGCTTCGTCCACCCGGGCGGCTGCGCGCTTCCAGAATCGTGCAGTCGAACCCCGCCTTGCGAAGCTCATAAGCGGCACTCAGCCCGGCGATTCCCGCTCCAAGAATCAGCACCTTCTTGCCCCGGCCAAAGTCAGCAGCAAGCGCCGGCAGCGAAGTCTGCCCAACGGCAGGAAGCAGCCCAAGGATCTGCATCGAGGAAAACGTAGCGGCATATCCGCCAATCTGGGCGATCCGTTCAAGGAAGACACGACGGGTGAGGCTCATAACATGGGCTCCTGGTAGTAGTCGAACGAATGTTGTCCGCAGATACGGCTTCGCTGCGAAGCCTGCATACACGCTGCAGATTTGAAAGGCCGGTTGATGAAGATTGGGTGACAAATCTAGTTTGCTTCGGGATCACAGGATGCGCAAGCGAAAACCGCAGCCAGAGCCAGCAGCCATCCAGGGCCCCCGAACCAAAGAGCGTAAAATCAAACCCGATGGCTACCCAGACCGCACCCTCCGCCACCCTTCCCCCCTTCCGGAACGAGCCTTTCCTCGACTTCACCCTCGCTGAAAACAAGAAGCAGATGCACGAAGCCCTCGCCCTCGTCGAGTCCCACCTCGGCCGCGACTACGACATGATCATCGGCGGCCAGCCCATCGCGTCGACCAGCAAGATCACCTCGACCAACCCTGCCCGCCCCGCCCAGGTCATCGGCCGCCACTCCGCCGCCGACGCCTCCCACGTCCCCGCCGCCGTCGCCGCCGCCCAGGCCGCCTTCACCCCATGGTCCCGCACCACCACCGAGGAGCGAGCCGGCTTCCTCCTCCGCGCCGCCTCCCTCATCCGCGAGCGCAACTTTGAGTTCTGCGCCTGGCTCACCCTCGAAGTTGGAAAAAACTTCGCCGAAGCCGACGCCGACGTCGGAGAGACCATCGACTTCCTCGAGTTCTACGCCCGCGAGGCCCTCAAGCTCGCCTCCGCCTCCACCCCCATCCAGTTCCCCGGCGAGCGCAATCAGCTCCGCTACGTCCCCCTCGGCGTCGGAGCCGTCATCCCGCCCTGGAACTTCCCTCTCGCCATCATGGCCGGAATGACCGCCGCCGCCATCGTCACCGGCAACACCGTCGTCCTCAAGCCCTCACCCGACGCCCCCACCATCGCCGCCCGTTTCGTCGCCCTCCTCGAAGAGATCGGCCTCCCCTCGGGAGTCGTCAACCTCTGCGTCGGCGGCCCCGAGTTCGGCTCCGCCCTCGTCGAGCACCCTCAGGTCCGCTTCATCGCCTTCACCGGCTCCAAGGCCGTCGGGCTCCACATCCACGAGCGCGCCGCCCGCCAGCAACCCGGCCAGCACTTCATCAAGCGCACCATCCTCGAGCTCGGTGGCAAGGACGCCATCATCGTCGACGCCGACGCCGACCTCGACCTCGCCGTCGAAGGAGTTGCCGCCAGCGCCTTCGGTTTCAACGGCCAAAAGTGCTCCGCCTGCTCCCGAGCCATCGTCCACCAGTCCATCTACGACGTCTTCCTCGACCGCCTCACCGACCGCGTCTCCTCCATCCAATCCGGAGATCCCGCAAAGAACTTCTACGCCGGCCCCGTCATCAACGAGGTAGCCAAAAAACGCGTCCTCACCTACCTCGACCTCGCCCGCGTCGAAGGCCGCATCCTCACCGGTGGCGAAGCCATCGAAACTCCCGAGAACGGCTTCTACATCGCGCCAACAGTCGTCGCCGACGTAGCCCCCACCTCCCGCCTCGCTCAGGAGGAGATCTTCGGCCCCGTCCTCTCCGTCATCAAATCTCAGAGCTTCGAAGACTCCCTCGCCATCGCCAACAACACCGAGTACGGCCTCACCGGAGCCATCTACACCAGCTCCCCCACCAAGCTCCGCCGCGCCGCCGAAGAGTTCCAGGTCGGCAACCTCTACCTCAATCGCAAATGCACCGGAGCCATGGTCGGAGCGCACCCCTTCGGAGGCTTCAACATGAGCGGAACCGACTCCAAGGCCGGCGGCCCCGACTACCTCCTCCTCTTCACGCAAGGCAAATCCATCGCCGAAAAGTTAGGCATCGCCACCCCCGCCACCGACCTCGAAGAGTCCGGCCCCGGCCTCTGATTCCTCGCCAATCAAAACCGGGTGCCCCACCTTCGCGACACGCTTCACCGTCGCTAAGGTGGGTCGGGGGCGCCGCCAGATCAAACGGCAATCCCCACCCCACCTACCCCACCATCTCCGCAACCCCCCGTCCCGCACAAGCCTTCATATAAGCACAGGCAAAGAAAACCAACTCCTCCCGCATCCTGACGAAGTGCCTCTCCTGCGCCTCCATCTCCAGCAGCCTCCGGCTCACCCCCGCCATCGCCCCCTGCATCATCGTCGCAACCAGCTCGACATCGCCCACCATCCCCTCCCGCGACCTCTCGAACATCGCCACAATCGCCTTGGTACACCGCGTCTGCATCTGCTTCAGAATCTTCACCCCATCCAGGTCAGAGCTGACCGCATACAGCGCCGCCCCCGCCCGTCCATCCCGCATCTTCGCATTCAGAAACGCCGTCACAAGCCCCCTCGCCATCTCCTCCAGCGACCCTCCCCGCATCTCCTCGCAGACCACCTCAACCGCCCGCGTCACATCCTCGAGGTGGCGTTCCAGCGCCGCCTGCAACAGCGCAGTCTTGTTCGGAAAATACTGGTACAGCGTCCCCACCGAAACCCCGGCCCGCGCCGCCACCCGCGTCGTCGTCAGCCGTCCCTTCCCCCCACCCAGCAAAACCTGAAGCGTGGCCTCGAGAATCGCCTCCACACTCGCCGCGGAACGCGCCTGCACCGGCGATTTTCGCGGCTCCAACACGAGTTGTGCACCCTTACTCAAATGCGAACTCCCAATCTGAAGCTTCCTTCATCTAATCACAAGCAAGCCTAACCGAACCCTTAACCGACATAACCAAAGGAACGAAACCATGGCAGATCAGAACCCACTCGGCGGAACCTTCACCCTTCCCGGAACCTCCACCACCGTCCACCGCATGGGCTACGGAGCCATGCAACTCGCCGGCCCCCACGTCTTCGGCCCGCCCCGCGACCGCGAAGCCGCCATCGCCGTCCTGCGCGAGGCCGTCGCATCCGGTGTCAACCACATCGATACCAGCGACTTCTACGGCCCCCACATCACCAACCAGATCATCAAGGAAGCCCTCCACCCCTACCCCGCAAACCTCACCATCGTCACCAAGGTCGGCGGACGCCGCGGCGACGACGGCTCCTGGCTCCCCGCCCAGACCCCCGCCGAGCTCGTCCAGGGCGTCCACGACAACCTCCGCAACCTCGGAGTCGATGTTCTGAACGTCGTCAACCTGCGCCTCTGGGGAAACAACGGCATGACGACCAGCGAAGGGTCCGTCGCCGAACGGTTCACCGCCCTCGCCGAGCTGCAGCAGAAGGGCCTCATCCAGCATCTCGGCCTCAGCCACGCCACCGCGAAACAGGTTGAAGAAGCAGAGACCATCGCCCCCGTAGTCGGCGTCCAGAATCTTTACAACCTCGCCAATCGCACCGACGACCCCCTCATCGATCGACTCGCTGCGAAGGGCATCGCCTACGTCCCCTACTTTCCCCTCGGCGGCTTCACCCCGCTCCAGTCCTCGGAGCTCGACCAGACCGCCGCCACCCTCGGAGCGACCACCATGCAGGTCGCCCTCGCCTGGCTCCTCCACCGCTCGCCTAACATCCTGCTCATCCCCGGAACATCCTCCGTCGCCCACCTCCGCGAGAACCTCAAAGCCGCAACCCTGCAGCTGTCACCCGAGGTCCTCACGACCCTCGACGCCATCGCGGCAACCCCCACCCACGCATAGCCACCCCACGAGCTACATCGGATTGCCTGTTGGTATGTATAAAGATGAAGTCGGGTGCCCCACCTTCGCGACACGTCTCATCGTCGCTAAGGTGGGCCGGAGCGCCACAGTACCCGACCCAAAACCCTACACCTTCAGCGAATCTGTTCTATCTAAAGGACGCGGTCGGCTGATGGTCTCGCACCACCCAGCCGACCGCCTTCGCACAATCCTTCAATTCCGCTAGCCGTTGAAGTCCTAAGCCGACTTCATCTCCTTCATCTGCAGCAGCGCCCCGGCCTTCGCCGCAGCCTCCGCCAGCACCCGGTGGTGAATCGTAAACAGCGCCAGCTCCAGCCTGTCCGAGACCCCTGTCTTGTCGTACACGCTGCGCAGGTAGTTCTTGATCACCTGCTCCTTGGTCCCAAGCTGAATCGCAATCTCCTTGTTCTTGCATCCCTGCACGATCAGCGAAACGATCTGCAACTCCTTTGGAGTCAGTCGGTCCCGCACCCTCGTCCCAACCGTATCCGGAGCCTGCAGCGTGGTGACTTTTGCTCCATTCACGCACCGCTGTCCCCTCCCGACCTTCCGCACGCAGTCCACCAGGTCGACGCCCGTGATGCCCCGTGAGGCCATGCCATCCAGCATCTGAAGGATGCTCTCCGGAATCTCCGCCCCGGTCTCGGCGATCAGCACCGCCCTGCTCCCGGAAGCCTTAACCCGCGTCAGCAGAGCCACCTGGTCCATCCCAAGGCTCGCCGCATACAGCACGACTGAATTCTGAAACCCTGAGACCGCCGCCAGAAGCCGCGATGCCTCCTCACACTGTGCCACAATCCGCATGTCGTCTTCGAGTGCAAGTACCCGTGCTGCGCCAGCTCGAAAGATCGCCTGGTTATCCGCGAGTATGATCCGGTTCATGTTCCTTGGCCTCCGTGTCGGAACTCGTTCTTCCAATCACTATCTCCTCATCGGCTATATCTCCCCAGCCTCTTTCCGTGTATACAAATCGTACAACCCTCGTTCTTAGAAGATGATGCCGCCCCTCGCAAACCGGTGCCGATCGAGCAGCCAGGCCGAAGACCCTCACAATCCGCCAATCACCCACCTGATTTCTGCAACCGAACCACTCCCAGACCAATCCAATAGTTGCGATCTGTAGTCGAACGAGCCTATGCCCAAGCCGATCCTTCTCGCCGTCGATGATGACACCAGCGTTCTCGAAGCTGTCGTCCAGGACCTCCGCCGTCAGTACGGCGAGCACTATCGCATCGTGCGCGCCGCCTCCGGAGCCGCCGCCCTCGATATCTGCCGCCAGCTCATCGAGCGCAAAGATACCGTAGCCCTCTTCCTCTCCGACCAGCGCATGCCCGGCATGACCGGTGTCGACTTCCTACAGCAGGCCATGGTCCTCTTCCCCGAGGCCCGCCGCGTCCTCCTCACCGCCTACGCCGACACCGAAGCCGCCATCCGCGCCATCAACTCCGCCAAGATCCACTACTACCTCAACAAACCCTGGGATCCCCCCGAAGAGAAGCTCTACCCCGTCCTCGACGACCTCCTCCAGGCCTGGAACGAGGGCTACAAGCCCGCCTACGACGGAATCCAGGTCGTCAGCGTCCGCTGGGCCCAGGGCGACCACGTCGTCCGCGACTTCCTCTCGCGCAATCGAATCCCCTTCAAGTGGCTCAATCCAGAGCAGAATCCCGAAGCCCTCCCCCTCCTTTGCGAAAAGGGCATCGACGACTCCAAGCTCCCCGTCGTCCTCTTCGGTGACGGAACCGCCCTCGTCCAGCCCACCACCACCCAGCTCGCCTCCAAGGTCGGCCTCCCCACCCAGGCCCAGCAGGACTACTACGACGTCGTCATCGTCGGAGCCGGTCCCGCCGGCCTCGCCGCCGGAGTCTACGGAGCCTCCGAAGGCCTCAAAACCCTCCTCGTCGACGCCTACGCCCCCGGCGGACAAGCCGGCTCCAGCTCCCGCATCGAAAACTACCTCGGCTTCCCCGAAGGCCTCTCCGGCGACGAGCTCGCCAAGCGCTCCTGGCTCCAGGCCCAGCGCCTCGGCGTCGAGTTCCTCACCCAACGCGTCACCTGCGTCCGATCCGAAAACGGCTACCACCTCGTCCAGATGTCCGACGACCGCGAGATCACCTGCCGCGTCTGCATCCTCTGCACCGGCGTCGACTACCTCAAGCTCGATATCCCCGGAGCTGAAAAATTCTCCGGAGCCGGCCTCTTCTACGGCGCCGCCCTCACCGAGGCCACCAGCTGCGCCGACGAGGAGGTCTATATAGTAGGGGGCGCAAACTCCGCCGGCCAGGCAGCCATGCACTTCTCCCGCCACGCCAAGGCCGTCCGCATGATCGTCCGGGGACCCTCCCTCGAGCGCAGTATGAGCAAATACCTCATCGATCAGATCGCCTCCCGCCCCAACATCTCCGTCGAGACCCACACCGAGATCACCGGACTCGCCGGCGACGCCCGCCTCGAGTGCGTCTCCATCAGCACCCCCCACGGCCAGGAGAACCGCCCCGCCAACTCCGTCTTCATCTTCATCGGTGCCGCGCCCAAGACAAGCTGGCTCCCCAGGGAGATCGTCTGCGACTCCAAGGGATTTGTCCTCGCCGGACCCGACCTCAAGGCCCACGCACGCAACGCCTGGAAACTCGAGCGCGACCCCTATCTGCTCGAGACCAGCGTCCCCGGAATCTTCACCGCGGGTGACGTCCGTTACGGCTCCGTCAAACGCTGCGCCTCCGCCGTCGGCGAAGGCTCCATCGCCATCCAGTTCGTACACCAATATCTCGCAACGCTGTAACCCACTGAAAAATGACCCCTTCTTCCCAACCCGTCCCTGAATCCTCCTCGCCAGCCCCCGTGGCGCCACCCCCCACCCGACTCGACCGCGCAGCCCTCCTCGCGAGCCTCCGAACCGTCCCCATCCTCGCCTCCCTCGACGAAGACGACATGGACTGCCTCGAGGACGTCGAGCAGGTGCACCGAGAGCCCGGAGACATCATCGAGCGCCAGGGCGAGGTCGCCCGTTTCTTCTGGATCCTCCTCACCGGAAAGCTCCGCATCTTCCACACCCGGCAGGATGGCGACCAGAATCCCGTCTACATCATGCCCCCCGGCACCGCCTTCGGCGAACTCCCCCTCCTCGCCAACATCCAGAACCAGACCACCATCGAGGCCGTCGAGTCCTCGCACCTCCTCCGCTTCACCGAAGACCAGTTCTGGGAGCTCATGACCACCTGCCCCGAGGTCCGCAAGGCCATCCTCGGCAACATGGCCATGCGCCTGCAAAAAATGCAGTCCGGAGCCGTCCACCAGGAGAAGATGGCCGCCCTCGGAACCCTCGCCGCCGGCCTCATGCACGAGCTCAACAATCCCGGAGCCGCAGCCCGCCGCGCCTCCACCCAGCTTCGAGAAAACCTTCTCCGCATGCACGAGCTCGGCGGCCGCTTCACCCGCAAGAGCCTCCTCCCCGATCAGAAGCAGTGCCTCCTCGACCTCCAGGCCCGCGCCCTCGTCGCCAAGCCCGTCCAACTCAACTCCCTCGAACAAAGCGACGCCGAAGAGGCGCTCGCCGACTGGCTCGAGTCCTCCCGCGTCGAAAACGCCTGGAAGCTAGCCCCCACCCTCGTCACCATCGGCCTCAACTCCCAAGAGCTCGAGTGTGCCCGCGACCACTTCGTCGACGACACCTTCTCCGACGCCCTCAACTGGCTCGGAGCCATGATCTCCTCCATGCAGCTCGTCGGAACCATCGAGGAGTCCATCGGCCGCGTCTCCACCCTCGTCGGAGCCGTCAAATCCTACGCCTACGAGGGCCAGGGCCAGCGCCAGGTCGTCAACGTCAACGAGAGCATCTACGCCACCCTCGTCATCCTTGGCCACAAGATGCGCGAGAAGCAGATCACCCTCGAAAAATCCCTCGACCCCAACCTCCCCACGCTCCAGTCCGCCTGCTCCGGCCTCAACCAGATCTGGACCAACGTCCTCGACAACGCCATCGACGCCGTCCCCGAGCACGGCCGCATCCGCATCAAGACCTGGCTCGAGACCCCCAAAGACACCAGCCCCGACGCCCAGGAAGATTCTTTCCTCTGCATCACCATCGAAGACAACGGCCCTGGAATCCCCCTCGACGTCCAGCCCCACATCTTCGACCCGTTCTACACCACCAAGCCCGCCGGAGTAGGCACCGGCCTCGGCCTCGGAATCGTCCAGCGCTTCGTAGAGCAGTTCGGTGGAACCATCCGCTTCACCTCAACTCCCGGCAGCACCATCTTCCTCGTCCGCCTCCCCACCCAGAACACCACCACCCCCGCCAAACCAAGCAACTAGAGCAAAGTCAGGTTTGCTGCACTGGCCTTTGCCCTTTTGTCTGTCATCCCGAAGCGAGTCTGCGTGTGTCCTCCACTCCTCCGGCCCCCCAATTCCCACCGGCCCGAGGGCTAGAGGCAACGTTAGCTTTGCTGGAGTGGTCTTTGCCTTTTTGTCTGTCATTCCCAGAGGGAATCTGCGTTTGTTTTCCTCTACACCACCACCAAATCCGCTATAGAGTCCATGCCACGCCAAAAGGATTCGGTCACTTTGGAATAACGGTCTTTGCCCAAAGTCCTAAAGAAATTCTCTCTTCCTGTCGACACACCCTGCCGATAAACCAATCAGGAGAACTTCATGATCGAGCCAATTTCCGATTTGGTCAGTGCCATCACGCCAATCCCCGACGTAGAAGCCGAACTCGTGTCAGCCAGGTCCACCTCCGCTTCCACCCTTCGCCTCGCGCACGCGCTCCTCGCTTCCCATGCCTCTGACCTGGCTGCAGCCGCGCACGCCTCATCGGTCGAAACCAGCAACCGTGCCAACCAGAACGAAGTCGTCGACAACGTCACCCTCAGCGCTGAGGCGAACGCCGCCGAGGTCGCCTTCCAGAACGCGAGCGCCACGCAAAGTCCCGTACCCACCCCCAACATCACCGACCCAGGCCTCAGCAACAACCCTCCCCCAGGCACCGACGCAACCTTGGATACCAACCAAAGCGTCAGCGCCGACCCATCCGTAAGCACCAACCCAAATTCAAGCACTAACCCAAGCGTCAGCACCGATCCAATCGCAAGCACCGACCCCAGCCTCAGCCCCGACCCCAGCATCAACCCCTCCACAGACGCAAACCCCACTGGCGACATCAGCCTCCACGCCGACCACAGCCCCTACGAACACATCGGGCCGGACGGATGTGTGAGTGCCAGCGCGAACCTGCCACAGGGTTAACCCAGGCCCGCCGTCCTGGATCGGATTGCCTGTTGGTATGAACCCGGGTGCGCACCTTCGCGACACATCTCATCGTCGCTAAGACTCATCCCGAGTGGCCGTTTCAGAGAGTGCAAGATGATAGAGCATTCGCGCTAGTGCATATCTTGCTTGCGGCGGCCGCGCTAGCTCGGAACTTGGCCCCCGACCCCAACTCGGTAGCGACGCGCTCAAACAATTCGGGCCAACCACCTTGGCGGGATGCGCGAAACAGGCGGGCTGTGGGGTACCATGGCGTCATCTCCCCTTCCAATCCCCACCGCCAGTCCGGTGTCTCGGCAAGAAGAATCCAAACGGGCTTCCCCATGGATCCTGCCAGGTGAGCCACCGCGGTATCCACAGTGATGACTAGGTCCAGTCCTGCCAAGACCTTCGCGGTGTCAGCAAAATCCTCAACCGAGGCTACACCGTCGACAACCGCGATCGGGGCATCCGTCATTTGTGCCGCAGCGGGACCCGTTTGTAAGGATACAAATTGAACCGAGCCCGAGACCCCCCATAGGGGCGAGAATTGTTTTAGGCTGAGCGAACGTCGGCTGTTCCATTCATGTCCACGCCCTCCGGCCCATACAAGGCCAACACGGGGCAAGTACGAATCACCGAATGGCTCACGGGATGCCGTCGCAGATAGCCGAGCAGGGCTCGGTATTGTTTGAAGGGTCGTTCCGAATGCAAGCGGTAGGCTCATCAACGGGCAGTGCAGCGCAAAATCCGGTAGATCGCCTCCAGATGGAATGCACTCCACCACACCGAACGAGTTCCGCATCAGTTTGTATAGGGCGGCAGGCACCTCCAGGATGACGCGCCCACCCGCCTGGGACACGAATGGAACATAGCGTGCAAACTGGAGCGTATCGCCAAACCCCTGTTCGGCATGCAGCAGTATGGTGCGGCCATTCAGGGCTTCCCCTTTCCACTGTGCCTGCTGGAAGTTCCGTTGGGGAGAAGGAAATTGTGGCCATTTCCATCGCCATTCGTATTCCTTCCATCCTGTCGCATACTCGCCCCTTATGAGATGGGCAAGACTTAGCGCCCAATGCGCCTCCGCTGAAGCTGGCTCGTACCGAAGTGCCTTTCGATAGGAAGCAACAGCAGTTCGAATGTCCCCGAGAACGTAAAGCGATTTCCCCAACCACAGATGAGCCGCCATCGATGTTGGGCGAATTGCGATTGCCATTTTCAGATGTTCAACAGCTCTGGTATGCTCCCACTCTCCCGCCAGACAAACGCCGAGATTAAAGTGGGCATCCGCATCGCTAGGCCTCAACTTCAACATCTTTTGAAAACAAGCTATAGCGTTCGCGGTATCTCCGGATTCGGCCAAGACGATCCCAAGATTGCACCACGCAGCGTGAGTTCCGCAATCGATCTCGATGCATCCGCCATAAACTGCGGCTGCCGCCTCATGGTGGCCTTGGGCTTGTAGCGAAACGCCAAGATAATAGCGGTACTCTGCGTGCTTTGGAGCGAGTCGGATAGCGGCCCGCAGCTCTTCAACTGCATTCTCGTGTTCGCCTGCTCTTGCCCAGTTACAGCCGCGTTCAAAGCGAACCGCCGCTTCTGCAGGATCGGAATAGAGGTCTGAGGCATCCTTGATCCTCCCTTCGTGGAGGACCAAGGCCACTGTTCCACTCAATGCGATACCTTCCGAACTCGTTGATGAATGGAATCAGTGATGGAGAGATCGCCACTACTGCGAAGGACAACACTGACTGGACCCCACAGTTTGGCAGCAGTCGCCGGTCCTCCATCACCGCTATAACCTGCTATCCCAATACCCACGACGGTGGAAAAAGTTCCTGTCTGCGTCAAGGCAGGGCTTGGGAATACCATCGGTGCTAACATACAAATTGTTCCAATAGCACAGCGGAAGCGCCTAATCTTCTTAGATAAAGAATATGGGCCGACATCTGTAGCGCTGTTATGTACATAAATTCCTTTCAATCAGATGGAAGTATGCATTCCCCGCTCCCAACTCGGCGTTGAGGATTAGTTTCTTCTAATTTTTGAAATATCAAGACTGGCACAAAGGGGCTCCAAGGTGGGCCGGAGCGCCATACCTCCCCGCCGCGGACTCTATACCAACACCAAATCCGCCCCAGCGAACAAGCGCTGAACTGTCATCTCCCTCAGAATCTGCACTGCTCTCCCCTGCCCAACACCAACTTCGCTCACCCCACCCACTCCACCAACTCCCGCCGAACCCTCGCGATCACCCCATCCCACCGCCGATCTTCCCCTTGCCGAAACAGCCTCGCCCCCGGGTACCACGGGCTTCCCGTCCCATCCTCCATCCACCGCCAATCCGCCACAAAGGGCAACACAATCCACACCGGCAACCCCAGTGCCCCCGCCATGTGAGCCACCGCCGTATCCACACTGATCAGCATGTCCATCTCCCGTAGCGCCACGGCCGTAGCCTGAAAGTCGCCCGTCTCCGGCAGAGCCCCGTCAAACCCCAGCCCGGCTATCTCCTCCTCGCTCCCCCCACCTCGCTGAAACGAGTAAAACTCCACCCCCTCCACGGACAGCACTTCCCTCAGCTCCGACACAGCAATGGAGCGCCGCCGATCCACTCGGTTCGCCGGATTCCCTGCCCACACCACCCCCACCCTCTTCCCCTTCCTGCCACTCCCGTCCAGCCACAACGGAGCCTCCCCCACCGCGCGCAGATACGGAACCTCCCCCGGGATCGTCTCCAGGGTCGTATCGAACACATACGGCAGGCTCAGCAAAGGGCAGTGCACGTCGAACTCCGGCAGCGCATCCCCCCGCGCCACCAGCTCCGACACCCCCGCGACCGAATCCATCACACCCACCAGCTCCGGGTGCACCTCCAGGATCACGTGAGCACCCAGCGCCGCCACCATCGGAACATACCGCGCAAACTGGATCGCGTCCCCGAATCCCTGCTCCGCATGGAGCAGAACTCTCCTCCCCCGCACCTCCTCGCCACCCCACAGCGGCTGCTCAAAGCTCCGTGGCGGAGAAGGAAAGTCACCCCACCGCCAGCGCCACTCCTGCTCCATCCAACCCTCTCGAAAGTATCCCCGGTACAGCAGAAGCTGCCCCAGGCAGGTGTGCGCCAACGCGTACTCCGGGTCCAGCACAATCGCAATCCGGTAGAGCCGCTCCGCCTCCTCCAACTTCCCCTGTTCGTAAAACAGGTAAGCCAGGTTGACGTACGCCGCCGGGTAGTCCTCCCGCACGGCGAGCGCGGAGTTCAACATCTCCTCAGCCGCCGCCCAGTCCTTCAGGCCCCGCAGGCTGTTGCCCAGATTATTGCGAAACTGTGGGTTCTCCGGCTCCAACTCCACCGCCGACCGGCGCTTCTCAGCGCTCCGCTCCGACTCGCCACACTGCTCCAGCACATTCGCCAGGTTGTTCAGCACCGACGCGTTCCTCGGACTGATCGTCTCCGCCTGCTCCAGAAAGATCCGGGCCGTCGGCCAGTCCTTCAGCGACGCGAAGATATTCCCCATATTGTTCCAGGCCGCAAAGTTTCGAGGGTCCACCAGGAGCACGCTCTGATACTCCCGCACCGCACTCGCAAGCTCACCCGCATGTCCCATCCCCCCACCCCGCAATCCGGCATAGAAGCCCGCCGTTCTCACCGGTACAGGAGGAGACATCGCACCCGCGCCACCCTCAGCTTCAATCTTTTCAGGAGTCATATCGTCTGCCTGATGTGCATGACGGATGCCAAAGCGACACCCCGTCGATGAGCCCTCACTTAGGTTGCACCACAAAAAGTGCGCATCCCAACAACGCACGCCAAGGGCCAAACCACACGGTTGAAAAAAACGCCCCCAAGACGTCAAAACCCGCTCCAGACGCGGCTTCCACCACGCGAAGAACGTGACCGCTGTCCAGTTTTTCCATACAATGGCCCACATCCTGCAACGCAATTTTCGCCCGAATTCCGCCTCCTCCCCGCCCTCAACTAGAATCAAGTTCAATGTCCAACCAGATCGTTCGCCCAGCCCGCACCCTGCAAGGCTCCCTCACCCTCCCCGGAGACAAATCCATCTCCCATCGCTACGCCATGCTCGCCGGCCTCGCCCAGGGAACCTCCCGTCTCGCCAACTTCTCGACCGGAGCCGACCCCCACTCCACCCTCTCTTGTATGCAAACCCTTGGCGCACAAGTAGATAAGTCGGATTCCCAACTTGTCTCCGTCACCGGCACCGCCGGCCAGTGGGAGCCCGGCAACTTCACCCTCGATTGCGGCAACTCCGGCTCCACCATGCGTATGATCGCCGGCCTCATTGCCTCCCACCCAGGCACCTACACCCTCATCGGCGACCACTCCCTCACCCCCCGCCCCATGGAGCGAATCCGCAAACCCCTCTCCCAGATGGGCGCGGAAATCCATCTCACCGAAGGCCACGCCCCCATCACCATCCACGGCCGCCCCCTCCAAGCCATTGATTTCACTACCCCAATTCCCTCCGCCCAGGTCAAGACCGCCATCCTCTTCGCCGGTCTTCAAGCCGAAGGCACCACCACCATCGCCGAGGCCATCCGAACCCGCGACCACTCCGAACACGCCCTCCGCGCCTTCGGAGCCACCCTCACCCGCTCCCGTACCGGCCTCCTCGAGCACCTCTCCATCCCCGGCCAGCAGAAGCTCACCGCCATCGACGCCACCGTTCCCGGCGACCTCTCCTCCGCTGCCTTCTTCCTCTGCGCCGCCCTCCTCTTCCCCGACTCCAACCTTGTCCTCGACTCCATCGGCCTCAATCCCACCCGCTCCGCGCTTCTCGACGTGATCACCGCCCTGGGCGGCAAGATCAACATTCTCAACGTCGAAGAGCAGTACGGCGAACTCATCGGAACCATCCAGGTCAACCGTTCCCCCGGCCCCCTCCGCGGCATCGACATCTCCGGAGCCCTCACCGCGCAGCTCATCGACGAGCTCCCCGTCATCGCCGCCATCGCCCCCTACACCGGCGAAGGCATCCGCATCCGCGACGCGGCTGAACTAAGGGTGAAGGAGTCCGACCGCATCGCCCTCGTAGCAAAGAACTTGTCCGCCATGGGCGCGGCCTTCACCGAGTTCGAAGATGGCCTCGACATCCCCGGCAATCAGCAGCTCCACGGAGCCAAAATCGACTCCGGCTCCGACCACCGCATCGCCATGGCCTTCTCCATCGCCGCCCTCCGCGCCACAGGCGAGACCGAGATCGACGGCGCAGAGGCCGCCGCCATCTCGTTTCCCGAGTTCTTCACCCACCTAACGTCCCTCTGCCCCTGCTAGCCACTACGAAAAGTGTTACTGCCGTGTAACGCCCCTGTGCTAGGATCCCTCTACTTCCCTTTGCGACAGTCGCACCCGGCCCCGTTTCCATTCGTTGTGACGGAAATCCACTCTGAGGTCTGGGATCATGCATCTCTCCAAGCGCGCGGCGGCCGAGTTCTTCGGCACCTTCTGGCTTGTCTTTGGCGGCTGCGGCAGCGCCGTGCTGGCAGCGGCTTATCCAACTCTGGGCATCGGTTTCGCCGGGGTCTCGCTGGCCTTCGGCCTCACCGTCCTGACCATGGCCTTCGCCATCGGCCACATCTCCGGCTGCCACCTGAACCCCGCCGTGTCTATCGGCCTGGTGGTCGGCAAGCGCTTCCCGGCCAGGGAACTCCCCGCCTACATCGGCGCGCAGGTCATCGGAGCCATCGCCGGATCGGGTGTCCTCTACCTGATTGCAAGCGGCAAACCCGGCTTCTCCCTCGCCGGAGGCTTCGCGTCGAACGGCTACGCCGAGCACTCCCCAAATGGATACTCGCTGCTCGCCTGCGTCGTCGCCGAGGTCGTCCTCACCGCTTTCTTCCTCATCGTCATCCTCGGAGCGACTGATGAGCGCGCCCCCAAGGGCTTCGCCCCCATTGCCATCGGCCTCGCCTTGACACTGATCCACCTGATCGGCATCCCGGTCACGAATACCTCGGTCAACCCCGCCCGCTCAACCGGCCCCGCCCTCTTCGTGGGAGGCTGGGCGCTCCAGCAGCTCTGGCTCTTCTGGGTAGCCCCCATCGCCGGGGCGATCCTGGGCGGTCTCATCTCGGATACGCTCTTCGCCACCCCGCAGCCGCCTATCCGTGAACAGATGGCCACCAAGTAACCTGGATTTACCGTCACGACGCGATCAACCGAAGGCGCAAGCGAAGCGATTACGAGTCACGACGTGACCGCCCTAGACTCGTGGGATCAGTGGGCCCGTCCGGCACGACCTGGTCTTAAGCCGTAGCCGCCTCTTCCGACATCGCCGGAAGCACCTTCACATCGCGCCGCTGGGCCACAATCATCACCACAACCCCCACTACGACGCTCCCCAGCGCCGCAACCTGCGCGTTGCTCATTCCCAGATAGAGTTTCGGATTAATCCGCACAAACTCCACCAGGAACCTCCCAGTCCCACTCAGCACCAGGTAAAGTCCCGTCAGCCAGCCCAGCGGAAGCACCTTGCGCCCCAGCCTCCAAAGCACCCACCCAATCACCATCGCAAACAAGAACTCATAGACCGGCGTCGGCTGCACCAGCGCATTCGGAGGAGTGGGCGGAAACAGCGCATCCTTGGCCATGTGAACTCCCCACGGCAGCGTCGTATTGATCCCGTAGTCGCCGTCCCCGGATGTAAGGCACCCGATCCGCCCTACGCCATAGCCAATCGCCGCAGCCGGAGCCGCCAGATCCAGCATCCGCACCGAGGCCCACCACCCCGTATGTCCATCCGGACGAGCCTCGCGCCCCTGCCACATCAGTGTCAGAATTCCCGCCAGCAACCCGCCAAACCAGGCATATCCCTCGCGCAGATACCCCAAAAATCCAACCACGACCTCCCACGAATGCGACCAGCCCGGAAGCGCAATCTGCCGTAGCGCCATCTGCAACCCGTGCACATCCTGCAACTCGTGCCAGACCTTCGCGCCGAACACCCCAAGCACCGTCACCAGCGCCACCACGCTCAGCGCATCCGCATCCACCCCGTTGCGGATGAAATTCCGATGCAGGACAATCGTTCCGGCCACAGCGGCCAGCCAAAGCAGCAGCCCGAACGTCCCAAGCTGCAGCGACCCAAGATGAATATAGGGATACATAAACCTCGTCTCCGCCCGTTCTCGATACACCATGGCGGGTCCACGCAAAGCATGGCAATCCCAAGTATAAACGACCCCCCACCCCCCTCCGCCGAGATAGGCCAAACGCCATACAGCCAAAACACCTCATCTTGCTTTACTCTTACCGGATGATCGCCAAGCGCCGCCGTCCCGAGTTCGCACTCAACCTCTCCCGCCGCACCCTCCTCCAGGGCTCCGCCGCCACCTGCGCCCTCGCCCTCGCGCCCTCCGCCGCCTTCGCCAAATCACCCGAAGACCAGGATCCCCTCCATTGGGTCGATCCGCGCATCGGAACCGGCGGCCATGGACACTGCTTCCCCGGAGCCTCCGTTCCCTTCGGCGCGGTCCAGCTCTCGCCCGACACCTACAACGATGGCTGGGACTGGTGCTCCGGATACCACGTCTCCGACACCTCCCTGATGGGCTTCTCGCACACCCATCTGTCCGGCACCGGATGCGGAGACCTGCTCGACTTCCTCGTCATGGCCGGAACCGGCCCCGCCAAGCTCACCCCCGGGACCCGCGAAAACCCTGAATCCGGCTACCGCTCCCGCTTCTCCCACGCCGAAGAGATCTCCACCCCCGGCTTCTACTCCGTCCCGTTGAAGGACTACAACATCCTCGCCGAGCTCACCGCGACCGAGCGCGCGGGAATCCATCGCTATACGTTCCCGGCCAGCGACCAGTCCTACCTGATCCTCGACCTCCACCACGCCTACGGCGAAAAGAACGTCGACTCCGCCGAACTCGCCCACACCGCCCCCGACACCCTCGCCGGAGGCCGCGTCACCCACGCCTGGGGCCGAGGCCGTCACACCTACTTCTCCATGCAGGTCTCGAAGACCCCCGACCGTATCGTCTTCTACCAGGACGATGCCGAAGTCCCCGCTCCCACCGGCGCCCTCACCGGCAAGAACCTCAAGGCCGTCCTCTACTTCAAGACCAAAGCCAAAGAGGTGATCCTGGTCAAGACCGGCATCTCCGGAACCGGCGCCGCGGGAGCCGCACGCAATCTGAAGGCAGAGATCCCAGCCTGGGACTTCGACAAGGTCCGCCGCGACGCCCGCCTGAAATGGTCTCGCCAGATCGGCAAGATCCAGGTCACCACCGCCAACCAGGACCACAAGAAGGTCTTCTACACCGCGCTCTACCACCTCTCGCTCGGCCCCACCCTCTTCGATGACGTCGACGGCCAGTACCGCGGCATGGACAACCAGGTCCGCACCCTCCCCGCCGGAGCCCGCAACTACACCACCTTCTCCTGCTGGGACACCTTCCGCGCCGCGCATCCCGCTTACACGCTCTTCGAACCCGCCCGCGTTCCCGACTTCGCCAACGCGCTCGTCCGGATGGCCGTCGAAAGCCCCGCCGGAATGGCCGTCTGGCCGCTCCAGGGGACCGAAACCGGCACCATGACGGGCTATCACTCCGCCTCCGTCATCGCCGAGGCCCTGCAGAAGGGCTTCCCCGGAATCGACCGCAATCTCGCCTACAAGGTCATGATGCAACGTGCGATGGTCGACAACTACCGCGGCCTCGGCTACTACCGCGACCTCCACTTCATCCCCGCCGACAAAGAGGAAGAGTCGGTCTCAAAGTCTTTTGAGTACTGTTACGACGACTGGGCCATCGCCCACGTCGCCAAGCAGCTCGGCAAGTCCTCTGACGCGACCATGCTCGCCCAGCGCTCTACGAACTACCGTAACTACTTCGACAAATCCTGCGGCTTCATGCGCGCCAAGTTTGAAAACGGAGCCTTCACCACTCCCTTCAACCCCATCGACCTCGGCTACAAGAAACACTGGCGCGACTACACCGAATCGAACGCGTGGCAGACCACGTTCGGAGTCCAGCACGATCCTGCCGGCCTCATCGCCCTCTTTGGGGGACCCACCCCCTTCGTTGCCAAGCTCGACGAACTCTTCACCACCGCCCCGACTCTTCCAGAGGACGCACCACCCGACATCGCGGGCATGGTCGGCCAGTACGCTCATGGCAACGAGCCCTCCCACCACATCGCCTACCTCTACGTCTACGCTGGCCAGCCCTCCAAGACCCAGGCCCGCGTGCGTTCGCTGCTCGACACCATGTACTCGCCCAACCCCGACGGAATGCAGGGCAACGAAGACGTCGGCCAGATGTCCGCCTGGTACCTCCTCAGCACCCTCGGCTTCTATCCGGTTGACCCCGTCAGCGGAAACTACATCCTCGGCTCACCACTCTTCGACCAGGCCAGCGTCGACCTCGGCAACGGCCGCAAGCTCCAGATCGATGTCCACCGCACCGACCCAGCGCATCCTTACATCCAGTCGTTCGCCCTCAATGGTAAGCCGCAGAACCGAGCCTGGTTCAATCACTCCGACATCGCGCAAGGCGGTCGGCTCACCATCCAGATGGGACCTCAGCCCCACGCCACCTTCGCCACCGAATCCCTCCCTCCCTCTCTCACCCTGTAAGCCGCGATACGCGGGGCCTCCCAAGTCTCAAGCCGACCAACGGGAGGCCGCACGCGACGCCCAATACCCGTCACGAAGTGACCGCCCCACGCGCAGTGGGCCCGCCCGGCAGGACTGGTTACGGCGCCTCTCCCGGAATCACCGGAACATCGAGCACCCCCGCCCAATAACTCTCCCGCGACCGAATCTTCGCATCCGGATAGTCTGGAATCTTGACCGTCAGACGATGAAGCCCCGTCTCTGTACCCGGCCCCGTCGAGGGTGGTTGGAAGCTCAACAGATAGTAATTATGAATATGATTCGAAAGCTGTTGCAGCCCCCGGTCGAACTCCTTCTGCGACCCGAAGTTGATGTACTCCCCACCCGACAGCGCCGCCATCTCCCTGGACACATTCTTCCGCATGGCATGGACCGCGGCCACTAAAAGACCGATCGGTCCCGGGCCCATCTGGCCATGAAACAGGCTCTCCGACATCTCGTTCCTCCCCGGAGAAAACGCCACCGAATCCACCACCGTGTTCGTTCGCCCAAGCGAGGCTACCACCTCCTCCGCACGCGCCTTGCTGCCGTGATCCCGGGTCTCCGAGATCAACAGAATGGCATGACGATAGTGATTCTTTCGCGCTTCCAGCAGCTTGGCCGAGAACGCAACCGCATCCATCGTCGCCGCACCCGCCTCATCGTCGCACGGCTGCAGCTCGTTCAAAGACCGCCGCAGATCGTCCGGATCCCCTGAGAACTTGCCCAGCAACTCCGAATCGTTTCCGTAAGCGACGATCGCCACCTCCCGCGGAGCATCTCCCGTAAGCTGGTCGATCATCGTCCCCAACCCCCGCATCTTGGCGAACTCCATCACGGCCGACCGGCTGCACTGAACCGCCACCACCAGCGAGAGCCCCAGCGAGTCCGTATCCTCATCCAGCCGCACCGTCTGCCGAACGCCGTTGTCCTCCACCACGAACTGGTCCGCCTTCAGCGTGTACAGCACATCCCCATGCTTCGTCTCCACCTGCGTCGGCATCAAAACGACGTTCGACTGGGTCCGCAACGTATAGTCCGGCCCTGCCGCCGGAGGCGCCACCGGTGTCTGTGCCCCAAGATGCACCACCCCCAGCATCAGGCATAACCCCATGCATCGCCCCGCGCATCCCATCGCTGAAACCATCACACTCCATTCAAAGACGCCGCATTGTGCTCTGCCCGCCTGAAAAAATGCGCCAGGTGGGGAACACCCGCCTGGCGCATCAAGACACAACTTTCTCACGATCGGACGCGAAGTCAAAACCTAGCTGAACATATCCTTCACCTTGCCGAAGATCCCGCGCGAAGCCGGCGTGTTCTCGACTCCCATCGTCTCCTCCAGCTGCTTCAGCAGGTCTCGCTGCACCTTCGAGAGCTTCGCCGGAGTCTTCACCCGGACCTCCACGATCAGGTCGCCTCGCCCGCGCTCACTCAGATGTGGAACGCCCTTGTCCCGCAGCTTGAACTCCTTGCCGCTCTGCGTTCCCTCGGGAATCTTGATCGTCTCCCGCCCATACAGCGTCTCGATCTCTAGCTCCGTCCCCAGCGCCGCCTGCGGAAATGAGATCGGCATCAGGCAGTGCAGGTCATCGCCATCCCGCTCAAAGAACTTGTGCGGCTTGACGTTCAGCACCACGTACAGGTCACCCGGAGGCCCGCCAAACTTGCCCGCCTCACCCTCGCCCTGGTACCGAATCCGCGTGTCCTGCTCCACACCCGCCGGAACCTTGACCTGGATCGTATGCTCGCGCTGCACCACCGTCTGCCCACTGCACATCTTGCAGGCATCCTGGACGATCGTTCCCGTCCCCTGGCACGTCGGGCACGTCCGCGCCACGGAGAAGAAGCCCTGCTGCATCCGCATCTGGCCTCGTCCCTGGCACTGTGTGCAGGTCACTGGAGCCTTTCCTTTGGCCGCCCCAGACCCCATGCACTCGGAGCATGTCTCCGGCCTTCGGATCGTGACCTCCTTCTCCTTGCCGAAGACAGCCTCCTCGAACTCGAGCGTCAGGTCAAATCGCAGATCCCGTCCCCGCTGAACGCGCGAAGACTTCCTCTGCCCGCCCATGTTGAACATCTCCCCGAAAAGATCGCCGAAGATGTCCCCCAGGTCCTGGGCATTGCCGCCCTGGAAGGGAGAGCCCGCGCCCGGTCCGCCGCCCTGGAACGCCGCATGGCCATACCGGTCATACGCGGCCCGCTTCTCCGCGTCACTCAGCACGCCATAGGCTTCGCTGCACTCCTTGAACTTCTCTTCGGCCTCTGGATTGTCCGGGTTCCGGTCCGGGTGGTGCTGCATCGCCAGCTTCCGGTAGCTCGCCTTCAGCTCCTGGTCGGTCGCCGTTCGGGATACGCCTAAAATTTCGTAGAAATCGATCTTCGTCACGTTTGCCGTAGCCATCTCCCAACTCTCTCTAGTCTTGATCTTTATCGGCAGCCGCGCCCATCGGCCTACTCAGAAACCTGAGCCGGGTTCGACGCAATCCTCACCAGCGCCGGACGCAACAACTTCTCGCGAATCTTGTACCCACGCCGAATCTCCTCCATCACCTGGTGATCCGGAAACTCAGCCGTTTCGATGCTTCCCAGCGCCTCGTGGATTCTCGGGTCGAACTGCGCCCCCACCGACTCCACCGGAAGCACATTCAAACCCTTCAGCGCATCCTCCATCTGCTTCAGAATCAGCTCGACGCCAGCCCGCAGCTGCTCCGCCGATCCCTCGGACCTCAGCGCCAGCTGAAAGTTGTCCATGACGCCCAGAAACGGTTCCACCGTCGCCGAGACGGTATATTCCCGCGCATCCTGCCGCTCCTTCTGCTCCCGCTTGCGGAAGTTGTCGAAGTCCGCCTGCAGCCGGACCAGCCGGTCCTTGATCTGATCCCGCTCGCTCGATACCTGCGCCAGTTCAGCCTGCAGCGGGCTCTCATGGCCGGAACCCGACCCCTGGCTCTCCTGCCCCGCCTCGGTGACGCCGCGCGCATCGCCTTCCAGCACTTCGTTGTTCAGCTCGTCTACCATCGCTTCGTTGCTCTCCATCTCATGCTCCATCTCTCTATTGTTGCCCATTCCCGCCCAACGCGCGACTCTATCCCAACCGGTCATCTCTGCCATTTCGCCCCATTCCCGCTTTTATCGCGTTCCGTCCGGCCCCTGCAGCATGCGATCGAATACCTGCGCCATGTAGGAGACCGCATTCATCGTGTTCTCATAGTGCATCCGCTTCGGACCGATGACCCCCACAGTCCCCCAGTTCTCCCCCTGCATTCGAGCCGGAGCCGCAATCAGCACCAGCCCCGCCATCTCCGGGGCCTGGGCCTCCAGGTCGAAGACCACCCTCACGCTCTCCTGCCGGGCGTCGACATAGGCGTTCAGCAGCTCCACCATCCGCTGCTTGGCCTCAAGCGCCGCCAGCAGCTCCCGCAGCCGCGCAGAGTCCTCCCCGGCCATCTGCGATCCAATCAGGTTCGCCACACCCTCCATATACACCGTCTGAGAGCCGCCTGAAGTCCCGACCGGAACCGCCTTCGCCCACAACTGCCGGGCCTCCAGCATCCGCAGGTACTCGCTCCTGGCCCCCTCGACCAGACGCGTCAGCTCCAGCCTTACCGTCTCCAGGCTCCAGCCGCGAAAGCTCTCATTCAGAAACCGCGCCGCCGTCTCCAGCGCCACCGGTGCCAGATCCTTCTCGAGCGCCAGCACCCGATCTCTCACCTGTCCACCCTGCGTCACCAACACCGCGAGCACCCGCGCGGGCGCAAGTCGTGAAAAATGAATATGTTCGAGCGTGTCCACAAGATCCGTCGCAGCCGTTACCGCAAGCCCGACTCCACTCGAAAGCGTGGCCAGCACATGCGACGTCCGCTCCAGCACCTCCTGCGTTCCGGCCACCCCGGCAAACTTCCGATCGATCTGCGACCGCGAACTCTCCGACAATCCCGCAAGCCCGGCGCCCAGCCGACCGCTTCCCCGCAACTGTTCGACATACATCCGAAACGCCAGTGCCGTCGGAATCCGTCCGGCGGAGGTGTGCGGCTGCTCCAGCAGCCCCGCCTCTCCAAGCTCCGCCATCTCGTTCCGCACGGTGGCCGCGCTTAAGCTGGCACTTCCCATCGCGGCCGCGGTCGTCCCCGAACCCACCGGCTCCCCGGTCTCGATATATCGCTCGACGATCGTCATCAGGATCGCCCGCTGGCGCGTTGTGACCCGCTCTTCAGCCATCGCCCTAACCTCTATCCAGACGCTCTGTCTCTAGTCTACGCTGCCCGTCAACTCCACCAGAAAGCAGGACCGAGCTAAAGAATCGTCTTCAGCCCCGGAACCCGCAGGAAGACCTGCGTCGTCAACCAGCTCAGGGCCACCGTCCCCACAAACACCACCCCAAACTTCACCCCGGCATGGATCGGCCTGCTTAGAAGCAGGATCTGCAGCCATAGAACGTAGATATAGTGCACCAGATACATTCCATAGACACTGCGGCTCAGTGATGTCATCCACGCCCGTGGCCTCCACTCGGCCGCCCGAAAGAGAGCCAGGAAGCCGAAGCAGCTCGCGACGCAGCTCGCAACCCACAACAGCGCTTCCATCGGTCCCACCCTCGTCGCCGAAAGATAAGGCCCCACCCACTTCGGAACGAACCAAAGCGCGTTGTACGCCACGACACACCCACCGATCCACCACCGCCAGCGCCGCGCCAGACCACCCTCGCGCGAGAGCAGCCCCTCCTCCAACCCACCCGCGCCGAGCACCACGCCAAGCACAAACCACAGCGCGTAGAGCCCGATCCGCGCCTCCTGAAACGCCAGCGGAGTCGTCCCCAACCTCGTCCAGGCCCCAAACCCATAGATATTCAGCAACGGCAGATAAGCCACCGCCGAGAGCACCAGCACCCCCAGATACGCCGCGAAGGGGTAGTCCCGCAGCCACTCCACCCGACGTCCCGCCCATGCTGCCCATCCCCGCCGAGGAATGAACAGAAGCGCGACGATAACGTCAAAGGCAAGCAAAACCCAGATAAACCACGGTGGCCCCACGGCAAACCCGTTCCGGGCCAACCTCCCATAGAAGTCCACAAACCCCGACCGATGCCCGGCCAGCCACCAGGACGCATAGTAAGCAATCGGCATCAGCACCAGGACCGCGAAGACAAACGGAACCCCCAGCCGCAGCATGCGGTCGCGCACGAACCCCGCCACCCCATGCCGCCGCACCGCCGAGAAGACAAACAATCCCGACACGAAGAACATCAGCGACATGAAGAACACATCGTTGAAGTTCTCCGCGTAATCGAAGAACGCCCAGCGCATCGGATCGACCACCGGCGCCGTCGACCGTGACGGATGCTGCGGGTCGAAGTAAGCCCAGCTCGTATACGCAAGCGAGCTATGGTGCGCCAGCACCATCAGCGTCAGCGTCGTCCGCAGATAGTCAATTGAGAGGTCACGCCTCCGAGCTACCCCCAGACCCGCGACCACCGTTGCGCCCACCAGTCACCCTCCCGGGTTCGCTTGATCGCTCTACCTCGAAATCCTGATCCTCTCTACGTCCTTCCCCACGACAAAGTTCCCGTCCCCCCGTCAGAATGCAACCTCAGCCCGCTAGCTGATCTCCAGCACATCCGAATCCTGCCGGGCAATCTCCCGCGCCCGGCTCACGACACGATGCGCGATCTCATAAAACGGCTTCCCCAGCACGCTCTCCGGACCAGCGAGAGCCGCCGGCAGCCCACGGTCGCCGCCCTCCCGCACCTTGGGATCCAGATCCACCGTACCCAGAAATTCCAACCCAAACTGCGCCGCCGTCCGCTCCGTCCCACCCGCGCCGAAGACGTCCAGCACCGTGCCATCCGACAGCTTCATCTGCGACATATTCTCCACCATCCCAATCACCTCCACCTTCACCTGGTGGAACATCTCAAGCGCCTTCCGCGCATCCTGCAGCGCCACCGACGATCCCGTAGAGACAACCACCGCCCCCGTCAGCGGAACCGTCTGCACAAGCGAGATCACCACGTCCCCCGTCCCCGGAGGCAAATCGACGATCAGGAAATCCAGCTCTCCCCATAGCACCTGGGTCAGAAACTGCCGGATGATCTGGTGCAGCATCGGTCCCCGCATCACCATCGGCTTGTCCCCCGGCGAGATCAACCCCACCGAGATGAACTTCACCCCATGCGACAGGATCGGCTCCATCATCGAGTTGCCGGTGATGTTCGGCTGCCGCGTCACCCCAAGCATCATCGGAACGTTCGGCCCATAGATATCCGCGTCGATCAGCCCCACCCGATACCCCAGTTTGCCCAGCGCCACCGCCAGGTTCACCGCGACCGTCGTCTTTCCCACTCCACCCTTGCCGCTCCCCACCGCCACCACATGCGCCACACCCGGAAGAGGCTGCGGTCCCTGCTGCATCTGTGCTCCCATATGTCCCATCGATCACACTCCTGAAGCCCCATTCTACTTGCTCCGGCCCTCCACCCGAACGTCACCAACCCAAGGTTGACATTCCGCGCACCAGTAGGTCGACCGAGCCTGCTCCCCCTGCTTCCGCATCATCACCGTCGCTCCACAGCGCCGGCACTCCTGCCCCTGCCGCCGATACACCCACAGCCGCTCCTCCCGATCCATCGCCCGGGTCGTCCGACGATTCCCCCCATACGTCACAATCCCGTCGCCCTTCCCATCCACCACATTGGCCCGCATGTACCTCGCCGAGAACTCCGCCAGCCGCTCCATCTCCCCCGGGGTCAACGTCCGCATCGCCCGAAAAGGGTTCACCCCCGCGGCAAACGCCACTTCGCTCTTGTACATATTTCCCAGACCCGCCATCACCCTCTGATTCAACAGCACCACCCCAACCTCCGCCTCCGGATGCTCAGCCCCATACCTCGCCAGCGCCCCCACCCCGCCCTCCACCGAATACTCCGGCGAAAGCACATCGATCCCCAACCCGGCAATCCTCTTATCCCGCCCGAGCGTCCGCGCCGTATGAAACTCCGCAATGGGCACGTTGAACGCCACCGCCTGCCACCCCTCGACCGAGATCGCAACCCGCATCCGGCTCATCCCCATCCTCCACCTCTCCCCGGTCCGGTACAGATGCCAGCTCCCGCTCATCAGCATGTGTGTCGCCAGCATCAGGTCGCCCGAAAAGAACACCAGGCACCACTTCCCCCGAGCCTCCACCCGGTCGATCACCCTCCCAATCACCGGAGCATCATCGTTCACCCGCGCCAGCAGCGCCAACCCCGTCTCGAACCCCGTCACCACCTTCCCCGCCAACACCCCCTGCATCGCTCGCGCAGTCCGGTAGATCGTATCCCCCTCCGGCATCGTCCCCCCTCCACCTCATCATTCCACTTTGGCACCACCCCCGCGCATCTTCATCCCTTGAAGTTATCTATGTGATCCACCCGACAATTCGTTCCGATAGAGGAAATAACGGTGCAGACCTTCCAGCAGGGAATCCACCAAGCTCGCTCCCGAGGAACACATGATTTCGACCCTGCGCATCGTCGCACCCCTCACGCTCGTTTTCTGTGCCTCCAGTCTCTCGGGACAGCAGGGCTTCCTTCCCTTTGAAGACGCCTCCGCAGCAGGCACCGCGACCGTCTCCTCGGCTCCATCCTCGAAAGCACCAGCCCTGACCGAGCGCTGGCTCGATCTCAAGACCCTGAACTACAGCGCCCGGTACCGCGCGACCAAGAACTGGCACGGCCGTGACCTCTTCGACTTTGCGCAGCATCGCTACATCGCCGATGGCCGCCTCAAACTCGACGCCGATGCCAAGTACACCATCGACTTCCACGCCTCGACCGGCCGCTACTTCAACTGGTCCTACGCCGATCTCATCGGCGGCCAGTACAAAGACTCCGTAGTCGCCGCCCGCGCCTTCAAGACCCCCGTCGAGTCCGCCGCCCTCAAGGTCGCCGTAGCGAAGGATCCCAACGGGGCCGTATATAGCGCCGGGATCCCGTCCCGCGGAGGCTACTTCTTCCCCCGTCAGCTCTTCTTCAGCGCCACCCCGATCAAACAGGTCACCGTCGAGTTCGGCTCGCTCTTCATCGAGCACGGGCACAACACCGAGATCACCTCCTTCGATGACGACGGTTATATCTCAGGCGAGCGCATCCGCATCCAGGATCCCCGCCATCTCTTCTTCGACCAGATCGCCGTCACCTCCGGCTATCTCGGCAGCCCACTCACACCGAACTTCTTCGCCCGTGGCAACGATCTCGGCAAGGAGAACTACCAGCAGTTTCTGGTCGAGAGGAACTTCGGAAAACACATAGGAGCGTCCACCGACCTCACTCTCACCAATGGAACGCAGACGATGCGCGAAGCCATCGCCTTCCACATTCCGGAAGCCCGCGTCATCGACTCCGCCAAGCTCGAACTCTACCAGCGCACCAACTCCGTAGCCATCTCAGGCATCCCCTTCGCCGGCGGCTCCGGCTTCGCCGCCTTCGCCCGCAAGACCCTCTTCAAGAAGGCCAGCCTCGAAGGCGGATACGCAGACATCGACGAGCGTTACGCCGTTTATGGTGGAAGCATCTATCTCGCCACCGTCGGCTTCGCCCTCAACGGCGACTCCTACGAGACCGGCAAGCGCGTCTTCGCCAAATCCTCTCTCAAGATCGCCCCCGGCGTCACCGCCTTCGGCTTCTACACCCACACCGTCGTCGCCCCCACCATCGGCCACAACCTGCAGGGGCTCAATACCGGCATCGAGTTCGACGCCAAAACCCTCATCAACAAGACCAGACGCATCTTCTAACCAAAGCCCGGTGCTCGCGTTCGTGGAGTCTTCGACCCCAGGAACAAACCCCAGGAACAACAGGACCGCGACGCTCTTCGCCGGATCCATCCATCCGACCTGCCCGATCGGACTCCCGCAAAACAATCATTCAAATCCTGGCCTTCGCCTCGGTGAATCTCTGCGCGCCAACTTCAAAACCGAAGTGTACCCCCCGCCGGCTCCGTCCCGCGAAGGTCTCAAACTCAAGGTCGATAAGCCCCTTTAGAAACGTCCGGGATTCAGACACTACCCGACTCCCGACGAGCCCCCCACTTAGGAGCACCACATGACGCAACACCCCGCTACCCTTCGCGCCGTCGCACTTCTCACTCTGATGGCAGGCTCTGCAGCCCTATTCGCGCAGAACTCTTTCGTGACTGCCGACGCCTCCGAGGCAGCAGCGGTTGTCACATCCACCATCGCCCCCGCTCCGGCTCCAGGACCCCTCACCGCCCGCTGGCTCGACCTCAAGACTCTCTCGTACAGCGGACGCTATCGCAACAGCACCAACGCAGATGGACGCCACCTCTTCATGTTCGGCCAGCAACGCTATATCGCCGACGGCAAGCTCAAGCTCGACGCAAGCGGCAAATACACCATTAACTTCCACGGCTCCTCCGGACGCACCTTCAACTGGGCGTTCGCCGACTTCGCCGGTGGCCAGTACCGGGACAGCGTCATCGCGGCCCGCACCTATAAAAGCGCCGCCCAGCAGGCAGCCCTCACAAAAGCCATCGCGGCTGATCCCGATGGCGCCATCTACAAGCTCGGTTTCCCTTCGCGCGGCGGCTACTTCTATCTTCGTCAGCTCTATGTCAGCGCAACCCCCATCTCGCAGGTCACCGTCGAATTCGGCTCCCTGCCCATCGAGCATGGCCAGAACACCGAGATCACCTCCTTCGACGACGACGGCTACATGTCTGGAGAGCGTGTCCGCCTTCACGACCCGAAGCACCTCTTCTTCGATCAGATCGCGACCACCTGGGGCTTTGTTGGAAACACCCTCAAGCCCAACTTCTTCGCCCGCGGAAGCGATCTGAAGACCAACAACTATCAGCAGTACCTGGTCGAAAAGAAGATCGCCACCCGTGCCGTGGCATCCGCAGACTTCAGTGAGCTCAACGGAACGCACAGCATGCGCGAAGCCATCGCCATCAAAACTCCAGAGGCCAAGGTCATCGACAGCGCACGCTTCGAGCTATACCAGCGGATGAACGATATCGCCCTGTCCGGGGTAAAGTTCGCCAAGGGATCAGGCTTCGCCGTCTCGGCCGATAAGCTGCTCATGAAGAAGGTGAACGTCGAGGCCGGCTTTGCCTCCGTCGACAATAACTATGCAGCGTACAGCGGAAGCCCATATCTCGCCTCCATCGGATTTGGATGGAACGGCGATACCTTCTCCGCCGGCAAACGCGGCTTCGCCAAGCTGGACTGGAAGATGACGAACGGAGTGGATGTCTATGGGTTCTACACCCACACGATCGTCGTTCTCAATCCATCCTCCAACATCCAGGGCTACAACGCCGGAATGAACTTCGACGCCAAAGCCCTCATCAACCGCACCAAGCGGGTCTTCTAAACGTCCCGCAAGGCACACGCCCGCCGTCTCCATCACAAGAGGCGGCGGGCACTTCCTTTTTAATGGCGGGTAATCGTCACAAGGTGGCCGCCTCCATCGTCTTCGCCCGTCCCTCGCTCGCCCTTCCGAGCGCGATCAGCACCTTCGCATGCAGGTTCAGCAGCGCCCGCAGCGCCTCCAGATTCTTGTCCTTTGCGACGCCCGGAGCGGACGACCTCGCCGCCGCCCTCTGGAAGTTCTCCGCCATCATCAGGTCCTTGTCCGCCTCCGCAAAATATCCGCGCAGCGCCTGGGCCTGCGCTCTCACCCCATACGCCGCAGCCGACCCTCCGTTATCGTCCTGCCCCTCCAGCACCACCTTCACCGCCTTGTCTCCGCAGGCCACCGCCTCCTTCAGCTCCTGACTCCGCATCAACGCCGTCGCACAGTAGACATACGCCGTCCGTCGCTCGATGGTCCGCGTATTGGCAGCAAACGCGTCCGCCGCCCGCGCCGCCGCACGACAGGCCGACGTCTGCTCGGACGGCTCACCCCTCTCGTTCACCGCCGCCCCGCACTTGTCCAGAAGAGGAAGAAAGCCCTTCGCAACCTCCTGGTCACTCGACCTCCCAACGGACCCGGGGACAGCCGTCTGTGCCATCGCCGTGCGCCACCCTCCAACCAACGCCATGCTCATCGCCAACCCGCATATCCAGCCCGCTCCACGCATCGTCTCCTCCTCGCCGAATTTCATCTCAAACCACCATCTTCCCTGGAGCAGGCGTCACGGCCCGCCGTACATGGAAACCCATCGCTCCGGCCACAAACCCCGCGTCCAGCAACTCCTTCGCGAGCCCAGTCTCGACCACCGGAACCCCATTCACTGTAGCAATCAGCATCCCACCCTCGACCGCGCCGCGCGCCATCAGGAACTCCGCCAGAGCCTTGCCCACGTTCGACCGCCCCGGTTCTTCCTCGGGTAGAAACACCTGGAGGTTCGGATTCCCACGCCGCAGATAAGCCACCAGTGCTCCATCGCACAAGACCACCCGGGCTCCCACACTCCGCGTCAACGAAGAACCCTCCGCCGCACTCGGCCAACGCAGCAGAGCCCCATACGGATTCGCCGGATCGGTCGCCGCCAGCATCACCATCTCCGCCCTCCCCTCGTTCCCGTTCCGCAGGTTCCGGAGAGACCGCAGCAGATCCACCGCCCCTGGCAGCGCGAACTGCGTGGCCCCCAGGTCCGCCGCGAAGTATCCTCGCCGCACCTTCCCACTCTCCTCAAGCGCCTTCATCACATCGTAGATGGCAGAAAATCCCCCGGGCAGATTCTCCGCATGAGCCGTCTCCCGGAACACCACGCCATATCGCGTCAGAAGCTGCTGCGCGATCGCATGGCTCCACGCCGTTCCCCGAGCCGCAGCCGTCGCCACATCCGCAAACGCCGCACCCTGCAGAGCCCACCGCCCCTGTCCCGTCGGCGGAGTCGTCCGCCGCGACCGAAACCCGGCCTGCTGCTGCCCATGCACCTTCCTCGGCTGCTTCGCACTCGCCGGCCGCTCGCAATACGCCCGCAACGCCTGCATCGCGTCGTTCGTCACCATCCCCTTCCACACCAGGCCCCACAAAGCCTCCAGCGTCTCCCCCGGATACCCACCCCCGACCCCCTCATGCAGATCCTGAAAGAACGAAGCCCCCCGCCCCCGCAGATACGCAACAATCTCGGCCTCACGAGTCCCTTCCTCAACCGTCTTCCCACCCACCGGAGGCCAAAGCACCCCCAGCCGCTCCGAAAGGTAGAGTCCAACCCGCCCATCCCGTTCGCCCAACGGCTCCAGCCCCACCCAGGTCACCTCTCCCGCCGCAATCAGCAGATCCAGATCCGAAGGCTTGTATCCCACGATCCGGCTGGGCAGAATCTCCATCTCCACGAGCGATGCCGGCAGAGCCGCCCCCTGCAGATTCTCAATCACATCGAGCAACGCATCCAGCCCCCGCCGCGGCTGCACGACACCCTGCCAGCGAGTGAGAAGGCGAGCCAGGGTCGCCTGCTCCACCGGCTCGATCTCCTTCCGCAGCCGCGAAAGTGACTTCCTCCGAATCGTCCGCAGCACCTCCACATCGCACCACTCCCGATGCATCCCCCCGGGCCGAAAACCACCCTCCACCACCCTCCCCACCTGGACCAGCCCGTTCAGCGCCCCCTCCACGCTTCCCAGCGAAAGCCCAAACCGCCCCGCACACTCCACCGTCGTAAACGGCCCATGGGTCCGCCCATACCGACGCACCAGGTCCAGCAGAGCCTCCGGAGCATCCTGCAAAAAAGCCGCAGGCAGACCCGGCGGAAGCGGAATCCCCAGCGCATCCCGAAAACGCCCCGCATCTTCCACCGCAATCACCCGCTTCTCCCCCGCGATCATCACCTCAATCGCGCGCCGCGCCCGCAGCAGCTTCCCAACGCTCTCCGCCACCGCATCGTCCACACACCGCGCCCGCAGCTCCGCCCGCGAGAGATCCCCAATCCGCAGCAGAAGATCATGCACCCCATCCACCGACCGCGCCTTGTACCCGTCAGCCGTGCACTGCCCCTGCTCCTCCGTCTCCTCAATCGCGTTGGCATCCAGCAGCTCCCGAAGATCCGCATCCCCCATCAGCTCCCGCAACTGGTCCTGGTCGATCGAGAGCGCCTGCGCCCGCCGCTCGGCCAGCGGAGCATCCCCGTCGTAGATGTAGTTCGCCACATAGCTGAACAGAAGCGCCGAAGCAAACGGCGATGGCGTCCGCGAGTCCACCGAATGCACCCGCAGCGTCCGATTCCCAATCAGCCGCAGCGTCTCCATCAGCGCCGGCATATCGAACACATCGCGCAGGCACTCCCTGTAAGCCTCCAGCAGAATCGGAAACGAAGCATACCGCGAAGCCACCGACAGCAGGTCATAGGCCCGCTTCCTCTGCTGCCACAAAGGAGTCCGCCCCGCTCCCCGCCGCCGAGGCAGCATCAACGCCCGCGAGGCACTCTCCCTGAACTTCGCCGCAAACATCGCCGTCGACCCCAACTGCCGCAGCACCAGCTCCGCCGCCTCCTCCGGCTCCAGCAGCAGGTGGTCGATCGCCGGAGGCTCATCCATCTCCGGAAACCTCACCACAAACCCATCCTCCGACCACATCGTCTCCACATCCGGCCCACCATTGGCCCGTATCCTGCCCGTCACCGCCATCGCCCATGGAGCATGAATTCGCGATCCAAACGGCGTCAAACAGCACATCCGCCAGTCCCCAAGCTCATCCCGAACCCGCTCGATCACAATCGTCCGATCATCCGGAACCACCTGCGTCGCCAGCTCCTGATCAGCCAGATAACGCATCAGGTTTTCCGCCGCCAACCGGTCTAAGTCATGATCAAGGATCAACTTAGCCACCGCCGCACTCCGCGGCATCTCACGCAGCTCCCGCACCAGCGCCCCGATCCGGCGCCCAAACTCCAGCGGTCGCCCCGCCCGGTCGCCATGCCAGAAAGGCATCTTGCCCGGATCCCCAGGAGCCGGCGACACCAGCACCTGATCCTGCGTAATCTCCTCCACCCGCCAGGTAGAAGCCCCAAGAATAAAAGTATCCCCCGTCCGCGTCTCGAAGACCATCTCCTCGTCCAGCTCACCAACTCTTACCGGCTTCGCATGATTCCCCGCCAGAAAAACCCCGTAAAGCCCCCGATCCGGAATCGTCCCCCCGTTCAGAATCGCGATCATCTTCACGCCCTTGCGCGGGGTCAGCCACTCCCTCTGCCGGTCCCACGTAATCCTCGGACGCAACTCCGCAAACTCATCCGACGGATACCGCCCCGCGAGCATGTCCAACACCCCATCGAAGACCCCCTGGCTCAACCCCGCGAAAGGAGCCGAAGACCGCACCAGCCCAAAAAGCTCCCCATAAGATATCCCCGGCGAAGCCTCGTCATCATCCTTGGGCTTCTCCCGCCGCCCCGCCGCCTCCATCCCCAGCGGGGGCTGAGCAATCACCGCCACCACCTGCTGCGCCAGGATGTCCAGCGGATTGCGCAGGAACCGCGTCTCCTCCACATGCCCCTCATGCATCGCCCGCGTGACCGCCGCACAGGCCACCAGATCCGCTCGATACTTCGGAAAGATGATCCCCGCCGAAGGCATCCCCACCTGGTGCCCCGCCCTGCCGATCCTCTGCATCCCACTCGCCACCGATGGCGGGGCTTCAATCTGGATCACCAGGTCGATCGCCCCCATATCGATCCCAAGTTCCAACGAAGACGTAGCCACCAGCGCCCTAATCTTCCCAGCCTTCAACAGTTCCTCAATCTCCGTCCGCTGAGCCGCCGCCAGCGACCCATGATGAGCCCTCGCGATCGGCTCCCCCGCCAGATCGTTCAAAGCCCCGGCCAGCCGCTCCGCCACCCGTCGCGCATTCACGAAGATCAGCGTCGAAGTCCGCTCCCGAATGATCTCGAGCAGCCTCGGATGAATCGACTGCCAGATCGAAGTCCGCTTCGGCCCCTGCGAAGCCGGCCCACTGGGCGTCTCCTCGATCTCTCCAAGCCGCGCCATATCCTCCACCGGAACCTCGACCCGAAGTTCCAGCACCTTCCGCGCCCCCGCATTCACAATCGTCACCGGCCGATACCGCACCCCACCGCCGCGTACTCCACTCTCCCCGGCCAGGTCCCCCCCTGCCACCTCCATCAAGACACCTGAAACCTCACCCGCCTCCCCCCGCACCATACCCGGTCCGATCCCACCAGCCGAGATTCCCGCAATCCCCTCCGCTCCACCAAGAAATCGAGCCACCTCCTCCAGCGGCCGCTGCGTCGCCGAAAGCCCAATCCGCTGCAACTGCCGTCCCGACCCTCCTGCCGCGACCAGCGCCTCCAGCCGCTCCAGCGTCAACGCCATATGCGCCCCGCGCTTGGTCGGCACCAGCGCATGAATCTCGTCGATGATCACCGTCTCGACCGTCCGCAGCGCCTCCCCCGCCTGCGACGTCAGCAGCAGGTAGAGCGACTCCGGCGTAGTAATCAGGATCTCCCCCGGATGCCGCGCGAACCTTCCCCGGTCTTTCTGCGACGTATCCCCGGTCCGCACCGCGATCTCCGGAAAGCGCACCGGAACGCCCTCCCGCCGCGCCATCGCCGCAATTCCCGCCAGAGGCGATCGCAGATTCCTCTCCACATCCGCCGCCAGGGCCTTCAAAGGCGAGACATAAACCACCCTGCACCCAATCGAAGCCTCCCCCGGCTCCGTCCGCAACATCAGCCTGTCCAGACACCACAGAAACGCCGTCAGCGTCTTCCCCGTGCCGGTCGGAGCCAGAATCAGCGTCGACTCCCCCCGCGCAATCGCCGGCCAGCCCTCCCGCTGTGGAGCCGTAGCCCCCTCAAAAACCGCCCGAAACCACGCCGCCGTCACCGGATGAAACAGCTCCAGCGCCGCGTCCTCCGAGACAGCAACCGCCGCGCCAGCGGAATCCATCGCCCCCGGTCCCGTAGCCACCCCGTCCTTCATCTTCTCTCGCGCCATCGCTTCCCAGTATCTAGGATGCGATGACTTCACCAGAGGACCTCAAGCCGAAATCTCACGCCGCCCAACGGAAGGCCCAGTGGGGCCGTTCACCAGAGCCGCCTTCAGCCCCCCTCGACCGGCCGATAAAAGTAAGTCTCCTGCGCAAACTCCATCTCAAACAGGTTCGTCGAATCCTCCGCCTGCTCCGCGTTCCCAAGCATCAGGTATCCCGACGACCGCATCTGCCGGTACACATCGCTCAACACGCAACTCCTGTCCTGCTCCGGAAAATAGAGCAGCACGTTCCTCAGCAGGACCACGTCGAACACCGGCAATTTAGGCAGCGGAGCACACAGATTGGCAAAGAAGAACTCGCACATCGTCTTCACCCGCGGGCTGATCTCCCACTCCTCCCCGTGCCGTTCAAAGTACTCCGCCAGCAGCCTCGTCGACAGTCCCCGCGCGACCTCCGCCCGGCGATACCATCCCTTCTGCGCCACTTCCAGCACCTGCCGCGAAATATCCGTACCCACGATCCGCACGTCCCAATCCGCCAGCTCTGGAAACTCCTCAAGGATCAGCATCCCGATGCTGTAGGCCTCCTGCCCCGTTGAGCAAGCCGCGCACCAGATCCGCAGGGTCCTGTCCCCCGCATGTTCCGCGATCAGCCTCGGCAGAATCGTCTTCCGCAGTGCCTCAAACGGCCTCACATCGCGAAAGAAGCTCGTCTCATTGATCGTCATCGCCTCCGCCACCGCACGCCGCAGATGCGCCGGTTGGTCGGTCTTCAGCAGATCCACCAGTCCCTGAAGGTTCGAGGCACCCGCCAGCCGCGCAATCGGCGTCAGCCGCATATCGAACAGCGCATTCCGCGAGGGGTCAATCAGGTTGGCCGACTGCGACAACACGATCTCACGCAAATACGCATAGTCCGTATCGGAACAACCCATTCGCTCCCCCTCTCTGCAGCCGATCCGCTGCTGGCATTCCTCTCCTGCTGGTGACTTCTCGACTTATTCCAATCCACAAAGCGCCATCGTCTCCCGAACCTTCTGCTCGGTAAATGGCTTCATCAACGTCGCCTCCGCCGCCATCCGTCCAATCGCCGCGTGGTCCCGTTCCGTCGCCACCATCACGACCCGCGTCCTGCCCAGCATTCCGCCCAGCCGAGCCATCTCGACACACTCCAGACCATTCATCCCAGGCATCGCGACATCGCACAACATCAGGTCGAACTTCTCGCCCCCCTGCAGCATCCGCAGCGCGTCCTGGCCGTCCTCGGCCGAGACGCACCCAACGTCCATCCGCTCCAGAACATCCCTCAGGTACTCGCGAACGAACGCGGAATCATCCACAATCAAAGCTCGCAACCCGCTCTTCGAGTCCGTCACGCTGCCGCCGCCAACGCCATCCGCGTCCTTCGCCTGCCCACACCCTCAGCAAACT
The DNA here is from genome assembly GCA_026225095.1 of bacterium. GTDB lineage: Bacteria > Acidobacteriota > Terriglobia > Terriglobales > Acidobacteriaceae > Edaphobacter. The sequence goes on along the minus strand of JAMFSC010000014.1, from coordinate 4,235 downwards.
TTTCGTGAACCCGCGCCGAGCCACCCCCGGCCAACGCCAGCCGCATTCCGTCCTTACCCGACTCGATCCCATCCGCCTCCGCTACCTCAGCACCCTGCCCACCACCACCCCGAGCCGTCTCACCTCTCCATCGGCCCGCCACTTGCACACCAGCACCGTCACCGTCCAGCCCGCGCTCTCTTCATCGCTGACCGCCTGCAGCCCGGCCAGAACGCCACACCGATCCTCCAGCCGCACGATCTTTCCACTCGGACGCCTCAGCACATGTCCCGCAACCCATCCAATCGAGCCCACAGGAACGGACTCGATCCGCTCCACCCGTTCGAGCGGGATCGCCACCAGATCGCCACCACAACCTTCAAACGTCAAAAACCTCCGCCCCACAACCGCACGCGGCTCCACGGCACACATCGGAAGACGCCTGTTCCGACGCCCTCCACCTTCTTCGGCGATGATCTCAAACTCAGGATGGTCCACATCCTGCTTATCGGTAAGGCCCGGGAAATCTTGAGGGTGCCTCACGACCCTCAGATGATCCTTCGCAGCAGAAATACCCCAACTCCAAGCGCAAAAAGCACCGCGCCAATCAGCATCGTAGAGATGAAGATCGTCGCCACCCGCTCCCGCTCCGGTGTTGGCGGCGTAATACCGACCGTCAGGATGAAAGCCTCTGCAATCCCACGAAACGGATTCTTCATCACAATCCTCCGAGCCATTCTACTCATCTCATTCGATTCGGGCCCGCCCCGATGGACTCATTCCTGCAAGCCCGGAGTGACTGCGTTTCACAAACGGGACCCCCTCCCTTGCCCTCGCCCCTTCAACCCTTTACCCTCACCATCATGTCCTCCGCGCTCACCCCCCACGCAAGCGGCCTCTCACAAGCAGAGATCGCTCACCTCTGCACCCTCGCCACAAAGGCCGCGGCCAACTCCTACTCGCCCTACAGCCACTTCCGCGTAGGGGCCGCGGTTCTTCTCGAAGACGGCTCCCACGTCCTGGGCTGCAACGTCGAAAACGCCTCCTACCGCCTCACCACCTGCGCCGAGCAGACCGCCATCGCCGCCGCCGTCGCGACTTATGGCCCCCAGATCCGCATCCGCGCCCTCGCCGTCGCCAATCTCAACAACGCCTTCTCCATGCCCTGCGGAGCCTGCCGCCAGACCATCCTCGAGTTCGCCTCGCCCAACACCTTCATCTTCTACCCCGAACCCAACGGTCAGACCGCCGAAGCCACCATCGCCGACCTCCTGCCCGCCGCCTTCGAAGCCAGGCACCTCACACCGATCTCATGAGCCACGCCCCGAAGAAGTCCCCAGGCAGCGCTCCGGTCCAGGCAGGAACTTCCATCCCGACCCCGCGCCCGATCCACCCCATCGACATCATCCTCACCAAGCGCGACGGCCACGCCCTCTCCGACCCCCAGATCCAGGCCTTCGTCGACGCCGTCATCACCGTCGGCACCCCGCGCCCCACCATCACCGAGGCCCAGATCGCCAGCGTCCTCATGGCCATCTTCCAACGCGGCCTCGACCCCCGTGAACTCGCCACCCTCACCCGCGCCATGCGCTTCTCCGGCGAAACCTTCCACCGGCCCGACACGGCCCACAGGGCGGAAGCGGAGGCAGCAGAAGCAGGACCGCAGCAACCCGCGCAACCGGAGACAGCCGACACAGGAGCGGAACAACCCGCGCGACCGAAGACAGCGGACATAGGAGCGGAGCGACCCGGGCGACCGGAGGGAGAGCCGTTATATAGAACAGACAAGCATTCGACCGGGGGCGTCGGCGACAAGACCAGCCTCCTCATCGCTCCCATCGTCGCCGCCGCCGGCCTCTCCGTCCCCATGATCTCCGGCCGCTCCCTCGGCCACACCGGAGGAACCCTCGACAAACTCGAGACCATCCCCGGCTTCTCCACCCAGTTCTCCGTTTCCGAGTTCGAACGCATCCTCGCCGGGTGCAACTTCGCCATGGCCGGCCAGACCCCCACCCTCGTTCCCGCCGATCGCATCCTCTACGGCCTCCGCGACCACACCGGCACCGTCGAATCGCCCTACCTCATCACCGCCAGCATCATGAGCAAGAAGCTCGCAGAAGATCTCGACGGCCTCGTCCTCGACGTCAAAACCGGCTCGGGAGCCTTCATGAAGCCCTACGAAGCCGCCCGCAACCTGGCCCAGCTCATGGTTCAGACCGGCGAGAGCTCCGGAACCCGCACGATCGCGCTCCTCACCACCATGGACGAGCCCCTCGGTCGCTTCTCCGGCAACTGGCTCGAGGTCTGGGAGTGCGTCGACATCCTCCAGAACCGCCCCCATCCCCTCTCCGCCAAACTCATCGAACTCTCCCTCACGCTCGCCGGCTGGATGCTCCACCTCGGCCACAAGGCCGAGACCCCCGAAGCCGGCCACACGCTGGCCAAAGAACTCCTCACCTCCGGAGCGGCCTGGAAGTCCTGGCTCAAGATGGTCCGCGCCCAACATGGCGACCCGACCGTCTTCGATAACCCCGCCACCTTCCACAAACCCAACGCCACCCGCATTCTCCGCGCCCCCCACGCCGGCTTCTTCGCGTCGATCGACTGCACCGCCGCCGGCTGGGCCGTCCAACGACTCGGGGCGGGACGCCTCGTCCCCGGTGGCCCGGTCAACGCCCACGCCGGTATCGAGATGCACGCCGCCCTCGGCGCACCCGTCACAGCCAACCAGCCCCTCATCACCCTCTTCGCCGACGACCCCGCCCACCTCGAAGAGCCCTTCCAACTCCTTCGGGACGCCATCCGCATCACCCCCGCCCCACCAAAACTTCAACCCCTTATCCACCAGATCATCACTTCAGGAGTTTCAAATTGACCGCCCAGACTGCAGTCTCCCGTGGCACTCTCGTCGTCAACGTGCCAGTGATGGCGATCATTTTCGGGGGAATGTTGATCAGCTTGAAGCTTCTGACCGGTTATCTTGCCTTCGCGGTCTTCGTTCTCTCCATCCCCGCAGCCTGGCTCTATTGGTCGTTAGCAGTTCCTCGCTGGCGAATCTGGGCAATTCGCTCAGGTGCCGAACCAGACGAGTTGCAAAGCGCGGCCCTGCGTGCTGGTCTTGTCTGGCCTAAAGGCAGTTTCTTCGAAAGAACTGAGCTTCCACCCCGCTCACAGGATCGTTGATCCGCTTCAGCATCCGAGAACAAGCTCGCCTTCCTTCACCTCCAGCTGCGGCAGACCGCGTAGTTCACACATCCGTTACACTCCTAGCAATCGTCAACATCCGTTCCAGCAAGAAGGAGCCCCCCTTGGCCCGTTTCACCGGTCTGTTAGGACTCATCACCTTCCTCGCCCTCGCCTACGCCTTCTCCACCAATCGCCGCGCCATCAAACTCCGCACCGTGGCCTGGGGCCTGGGCCTCCAGCTCTTCTTCGCCGTACTCGTCATCAAGTGGAACACCGGCCAGATCATCCTCAAGACCGTCTCCGACTTCATCACCGGTCTGCTCGGCCACGCCGCCGACGGCTCCGGCCTCGTCTTCGGCGCGCTCGGAATCCCCGGCAACCCAGCCGCCATCTTCGCCTTCGCCGTCCTCCCGACGATCATCTTCGTCTCCGCCTTCTTCGCCATCCTCTACCACATCGGTCTCATGCAGCAGATCATCAAGGTCGTCGCCTGGATCATGCAGCGCACCATGGGAACCAGCGGAGCCGAGAGCACCAACGTAGCCGCCAGCATCTTCATGGGCCAGACCGAAGCCCCCCTCACCATCCGCCCATTCCTCGCCGGAGCCACCCGCTCCGAGCTCATGACCATCATGACCTCCGGCATGGCCCACGTCTCCGGCGGCATCATGGCCGCCTACATCCTCTTCGGCATCAACGCAAAAGACCTCCTCTCCGCCGTCATCATGACCGCCCCCGGCACCATCCTCGTCGCAAAAATGCTGGTCCCCGAAACCGAGGTCCCCGCCACCGCCGGCACCGTCAAGATGCCCCCCAACGAAGAGCACAAGAACGAAAACTTCATCGCCGCCATCGCCCGCGGCACCATCGACGGCGGCCAGCTTGCCTTCAATGTCGCCATCATGCTGCTCGCGTTCGTCGCACTCGTCGGCCTGTTCAACGCCATCATGCTCGGCATATCGAACACGCTTTGGGGATTCCACCACATCCCTTTTCCGCATTCGCTGAACAATGTCCTCGGCGTTGTCGGCGCGCCTGTTGCGTGGCTCATCGGCATCCCGCTGCACGAG
>JAMFSC010000122.1 GCA_026225095.1 bacterium | reverse complement strand
TCTTTCGGCATGGGGATTTTGGTGTGGTGCCGATTGCGGCGGACCGGAAGGCGGATGGGTCGGTGCTGGCGACGACGGGGGATGAGGTGCAGTTCGAGTATGTGCTGGGGACGCATGGGCGGTCGACAGAGCAGTGGAATATCTGGCAGGCGGTGTACTCGCCGCAGGGGCCGGATGGCTATCCGGCGGCGGTGTGGGACGATCAGACGGGGGAGATCGATCCGAAGGTGGTGGCTTACTGGAAGGAGCATTGGGATCTGACGGCGGTTCTGGAGCGGTACTGGGCTGTGTTGGGGCCGAAGCTGGAGGGCAAGATTCATGTGCAGGCGGGTGAGGGGGATACATACTTTCTGAACAATGCGGTGCACCGGATGCAGACGATGCTGGATGGGACGCGGAACCCTCACTCGGATGCGCAGTTTCAGTATGGTGCGGGGGCTCCGCACTGCTATACGGGTGGGCCGGATGTTTACACGATGCAGGAGAACGGCCGGACGTGGGCGCAGCGGATTTTGCCGCAGATGGCGGCGCGTATGAAGGCGACGGCTCCGAAGGATGGGGATGTGAAGAGTTGGATTTATTAAAGGCGTCCTGCCGGACGGGCCCACTGCGCCTTCGAATACAAAGACAGGGCGGTCACTCCGTGACGTGTGTTGGGCTTCGCGTTGGTGCTCCCGATGGTCGCACGGGGATTTCTTCGGGGTGTTGACGGCTACAATCTGATAAATTTATGACTTGCAGGAATTTCGTTTCAGAGCACGGTTTTGGGTAGTGCCTTATTTATTCATGTCTGGACGCATACGTCCAAAGGAGTGTCATGCCGACCGAATTGCGCAATTTTCTTGAGCTGTCCTACGAAGAACTAGAGGATATGAACCTGCAGGCGAAGGATCAGCGCAAGCAGCGCGTGGCTCCGGAGACGATTCAGGAAGAGCGGCTGAAGTACCTGACGGACGAGCGGACGATCAAGGCCGTGACGGTGCTGTTTTCGGACCTTGAAGGCCGTCTGCACATGCTGGACTACGACAAGAAGTTCCTGGTGAAGAGCTATGACAACCTGACGTTCGACGGATCGTCGATTCGTGGGTTTACGGCGCAGCGGGAGAGCGATCTGCGGCTGGCGATCGACTGGTCGGCGTTCTACTGGGTTCCGGCGGATGTGTTCGGGTCGGGCAAGGTGATGGTGTTCGGCGAGGTGATCGACAAGAATGGCGGACACTACTCGGGCGACATGCGCGGGGTGCTGAAGAACTTCGCCAACGAGATGTACGGGTCGAACGGCTACACGCTGAACGCGGCGAATGAGATTGAAGGGTTCCTGTTTGAAGGGATCGATGCGGAGCGGACGTTCCATGAGACGGGCTCATTCGAGTATGTGAACAAGGGCGGGTACTATCACTCGCTGCCGGGCGATCCGCTGCGGGAGTTTATCGATACGACCGCGGAGGTGCAGCGGGCGATGGGCTTTGAGAACGAGAAGGACCATCCCGAGGTTGCGCCGTCGCAGTTCGAGATCAACTACACGTATGGCGATGTGGTGATGGCTGCGGACCAGATTCAGCTCTACAAGCTGATCTGTCGGCAGGTGGCGACGCAGATGGGGATGACGGCGAGTTTCCTGCCGAAGCCGGTGACGGGTGTGAATGGCTCGGGAATGCACACCAACGTCTCGATCACGAAGAATGGCAAGAACCTCTTCTGGGATCCGAAGGGTGAAGAGAAGATCTCGAAGCTGGCTTGGCAGTTTACGGATCGGATTCTGACGCACGGCAACGATCTTTGCCTGGTGATGAATGCTTCGGTGAATGCTTACCGGCGGCTGGATCCGCACTTTGAGGCTCCGAACCAGATCAAGGCTTCGGCGACGGATCGTGGATCGATGGTGCGGATTCCGATTGGGAATGAGAAGAGCTCGCGTGTTGAGGTTCGGTCGGTTGGGCCGGATGCGAACCCTTACATGGTGCTGTACTCGATCTTCAAGACCGGCCTGCATGGCGAGACGGCGAAGATCAAGAACCTGCGCCAGGCGGATCGGTATCTTCCGGATAACGTGTATACGGCACTTGAGGACTTCCGCAAGGCGACGTGGACGACGACGCTGCTGGGGGAGGATGTGAAGGGGCGGTATGCGGACCTGAAGCAGGGCTCGGCGGATCGTTGCGCGCGGCTGCTGGGGACGATTGTGAAGCCGGCGGAGATTCAGTTCCACCACGATGTGTACAACCAGCTGCTTTGGAATATTTTCTAGGCTGCTTGGACTGAAAGACGCGACGCCCCGGTCCTGTGCCGGGGCGTTGGTGCTTGTGAGGGCGAATCGGGATGGGCAAGGAAGCGACAGAGATGCGGAAGGCGGCTTGCTTTATCCTGCGAGCGCTGTTGCAGGGAAAGGATCCGGAGTCGGGTCGTGCGCTGCATCAGGGCGAGGTGGTCCATCGGCCGGAGGTGATGCGTGCGCTGCAACTTGGTCTGGAGGCGTTGGGCGAGCCGCGGGAACGGGAGCGGTCTGGCGAGCGGGAAGCTTCGCCGCGGGGGGTGAAGGGGAAGACGCCGGATCGGGCGGGGCAGGGCTGGGATCGGTCGGAGGATGAGGAGTTGCGATTCCTGTTTGGGCAGCGTCGTCCCGTGACTGCGATTGCGACGGAGCTGGGGCGGACGAGGGGCGCGGTTACGACGAGGCTGGTGCGGCTTGGGTTGGTGCAGGAGCGAAGCGGGGAGTAAGGGTTGTTTTGGGATCGGCGCGGCTTTCGTGTGCGGTGATCGGTCGCGGGGCGTGATTATCGTCTGGGTGCGCTCGTATGATGGAGAGCGTTGCCGAAGTGCGGCATGGGAGATTGACTGATGCGGAAGAAGGTTACGATCGTTGGGGCGGGAAACGTGGGAGCGACGGCGGCGCACTGGATCGCGGCGAAGGAGCTTGCGGATGTGGTGCTGATCGATGTGGTGGAGGGTGTGCCGCAGGGGAAGGCGCTGGACCTGTCGCAGGCGATGCCGATCGAAAAGAGGGACTGCAGCATCATCGGCACGAACGATTATGCTGATTCGGCCAATTCTGATGTTGTCGTGATTACGGCGGGGATTGCGCGCAAGCCCGGGATGAGCCGGGACGATCTCTTGAATACGAACTACAAGATTATGTCGGATGTGGTGGCCAAGGTGGTCGAGCACTCTCCGGAGACGATCCTTATCGTGGTTTCGAATCCGCTGGACGCGATGGCGCAGACGGCGTTCAAGCAGGCGGGATTTCCGCGGGAACGGGTGATCGGGATGGCCGGGGTGCTGGATTCGGCGCGGTTCCGGACGTTTATTGCGGAGGAGTTGAAGGTTTCGGTCGAGAATGTGACGGCGTTTGTGCTGGGCGGTCATGGGGATACGATGGTGCCGCTCTCGCGCTACTCGACGATGGCTGGGATTCCGATTACGGAGCTGATCGCTCCAGACCGGCTGAAAGAGCTGGAGACGCGCACGGCCAATGGTGGCGCGGAGATTGTGAAGCACCTGAAGACGGGCTCAGCCTACTATGCGCCATCGGCGGCAGCGGTGGAGATGGTTGAGGCCATTCTGAAGGACAAGAAGAAGATTCTGCCCTGCGCTGCTTATCTGCAGGGGGAGTATGGGATCTCCGGGCTTTTTG
>JAMFSC010000121.1 GCA_026225095.1 bacterium | reverse complement strand
CGGCGGCAGAGGGCCAGAAATAGCTGCCGGCTCCAGCGGTCTGGTAGCCGAAAGGCCATCTCGACCACCTGCTCGCTCTTCTCCGCGGCACTCAGGGCGGCACGAACACGGTTGAGCGCTGCGTTTGCGGCATCGCGCTCCCCTACGCTGGTTGCCCCCTCGAAGAGCGCCGCGATCTTCCGTAGCTTCTCGCGCAACTCTTGTTCCGTAGTCAATTCTCCTTCTCGCCTCCCGGGATTGATTCGCAGGATAGCCTGCGTCAGATCGAGTGTACCCTCACGTCGGCGCGCCTCAAATTCCGCTTGCTCTGGCATGGAATCGAGTCATTCACGGCGTGAGCAAGTGCCTGCCTGCCCGCAGATTGCGTTCCGTGGGTTCGATCGAGGGCCTTACCCTACCCGCTTGCTCTCGGTCGCGAGCGAGGATGGCTTGATGTCCGTTCCCGAGGCAACCGTGATCGTAAGGGCGCGTGGGGAGTGCGAGCGAAACGAAGCCAGAGACATGAGAATCCTTCTTGGGGTTAGACAACGTCGATCGGAGCCGGCCCCGTCTTACCGACCCATACGAATACGAGCCGCCGGCGGCGCGGGAGCCTGCGTCTGGGCGATTGCCGGAGCCTCGCTCTGTGGTTGTTGAGGTAGAGAGATGGGTGGTTGAATCGCCTGAGCTGGGGCGGGCTGGTTCTGTCCCTCCTGCTTCTGAGAGGGTGAGCCATCGGAGGTATAGAGGTTGACCTCCCGGCCATTCCGCGAAAGCGAGGCAATCTCACGTTCGTTGGCCGCCGTCTCCTGGGTGAAGAGGATGTTTTCCGGTACCCCGGCTTTGACACTCTCGACCGCATACCCATGTTCGAGGTAGCGGGCCTGATTGGCATCGAGCCGAACGTCCGAACCTCGGTCGAGCTTCACAGCGAAGGTCTTGGAATCAGGAATCGCCGTGATGGTCCCAAGCTCACCCTTGCGGATACCCTGGCCATCGTCGGCGCGTGTGAACTGCACGCGGTCACCAGGAGCGAACTCGCGTTGTTCTTTCCAATAGACGGCGCTTTCGGCCGTCATGGTCTTGAGCACATCCGGTTTGTACTTCGCTTCGTCTCCGCTCCTGGTCTGCACGGTGAGGCTGTTGTCTCGTGGGTTGACTGAGAGCACGGTCGCGGTGCTGTGGTGTGGAATGCCGTCGTCAGGGCTCCCCTGCCGGTATCGGATAAAGTCTCCGGGGGTGTACTGCGATGCCATCCTGGGATGGCTCAAAGGCTTTCCGACGTGGATGGTAATGGCGGTGCTGTCGGGCGATACGCTTCCCTGCCCTTGAAGCCTGTCGCGGATGAGTCCGTTCAGTTCACGGCGGTCGCCTGGATCGCGGGCGATGACGACCGTACTTCCCGGTCTCCGAGCGTAGTCGTGGGCAACGGCGGCAAGCCGAAGCTCAGAGCTCGAGTACTCATTGTGTCGTGGGGATGGACCTTTTGTCGCCTGTCTGAAGTCGACCGCGGCAGTCTTGCCGATCTCGGTTGCCAGCCTGGTCCCCAGCGTGGCGGCGTCGTTGGTGTAGATCCTGGCGTCGTCCGAAGCACGCGATACAGAGACATACGCAAGACGGGTATTGATAAGAGAACGCGTGGAGTCAGTGTCGATGTTCACCAGGACGCGGCCCTCCGTGAGTCCTTGGGAGCTGTGTGAGGTCACGGCATAGCCGTGATCGAAGGTTCGCATCTGCGTTGGATCGAAGGAGACGGTGCGGCCATCTTTCCCGGACAGCTCCACGGTGATCCTGCGGTCTTCGAGCTTAACGATGTTCCCAAGATCGCGATTGTCGATCCCGAGGTCTTTGTCCCTGGCCGTGAACTGGATCCGGTCGCCGGTCGCAAACTCGCGGGTAACTTCCTTATAGACATCGACTCCTCTGAGCCGCCGTGGATCATAGGTGACGTTCTGCCCATCCTCGCGCAGGACGGTGAGTGTGTTGTCGCGGCCATTGGCCGAGACCACGGTTGTCATGCTGCCGCGCCCGATCTGGAGGGCTCTGTTGCAAGTTTTCGGTGGTCGCGGGAAAATGGTCTGAATACGAGCGGAGGTGGTCATGTCAGAGTTCAAGTGGCGTCAATTTGAAGGCGAGATCATCCTCTGGGCGGTGCGCTGGTACTGCCGCTATGGCATCAGCTATCGCGATCTCGAGCAGATGATGGGCGAGCGCGGTGTGAGCGTGGATCATTCCACGATCTATCGCTGGGTTCAAAGGTACGCGCCGGAGATTGAAAAGCGGCTGCGCTGGCAGTGGCGTCGTCCTCGGTCGACGAGCTG
>JAMFSC010000120.1 GCA_026225095.1 bacterium | reverse complement strand
TGCCCAGGCACACCGCCGCAACCAACCGAAGACGCATCGTAGATCCTCCATGAGCAACCCAGCCCTTTAAACAAAGAGAGTGCGCGTTCCCGGAGTCGCCACGGAGGCCTCTCAATCAGTTCCTTAGCCAGGATTTGAGCTCATCCCAACCTACGCCGTCTGAACCTGAAAAGTTCAAAAGAAATCCCGGCCCGCGCGAAGCGAACCGGGATGAGCATCTCCTGAAGCCTTACCGCGCCCCGACAACCTCCGCTTCCATCGCCGGATAGTCGATATATCCCTCATTTCCATGCGTGTAGAACGTACCCGGAACTGGAGTATTCAACTCCGCCCCCGCCGCAAAGCGCAGCGGAAGGTCAGGGTTCGCGATAAAGAGCTTGCCGTACAGCACCGCATGCGCCCTTCCCGCAGCGATCACCTCGTCGCCCGCCTCGCGCGAGAACTTCTCGTTCGCCACAAACACCCCGCCAAACTCCTCCTTCAGCGTCGGCCCCAGGCTATCCGGCCCCACATACTCCCGCGCCGCGACAAACGCGATCTTCCGCTTGCCAAGCTCGCGCGCATAGTAGCCGAACGTAGCCGCCGGGTTCGAATCGCTCACCGAGTGCGAATCCCCACGCGGCGCCAGGTGCATCCCAACCCGTCCCGGACCCCACACCGATGAAACCGCGTCGACAACCTCCAGCCCGAACCGCACCCGATTCTCGATCGGTCCACCATACTCATCCGTCCTGTGGTTCGACCCATCCTGCAGGAACTGGTCCAGCAGATATCCATTCGCCCCATGAATCTCCACCCCATCGAACCCGGCCTCTTGCGCGTTCTGAGCGCCCTGCCGAAACTCCTCGACCACATCCTTGATCTCCGGAATCGTCAGCGCATGAGGCACCGGATACGGCGTCAACGGTCTGTAAACATTGAGGTTCCCCTCCGCCGGAACTGCCGAGGGAGCCACCGGCGTCCGCCCATCCAGAAGCAGCGGCGAAGAGATCCGCCCCACATGCCATATCTGCGCGAAGATCTTCCCGCCCGCCTCGTGAACGGCCCGCGACACCGGCTTCCACAGTGCTACCTGCTCCCTGCTCCAGATCCCCGGAACCTGCGGATAACCCACACCCATGGGGCTCACCGGAGTTCCTTCCGAGATGATCAAACCCGCGCTCGCCCTCTGCCGGTAATACTCGATCATCACCGCCGTGGGCAGATGATCCACGGTTCCGCGCAGTCGCGTCAAAGGCGCCATCCAAACCCGGTTCGCCAGCGTCAAATCCCCCACCACAATCGGATCCATCAATCCAGCCACAGCCCACTCTCCAGTGCGCCCAGGCCTCACCTCAGCCGGCGCAACAGTGGATTGGATGACCCCATCCGCCCCAACGGTGCGGCGAACCTGCCATGGATCTAGACCTGGGTTCGTATCCGCCCCATCAATCCCTCGAGCGTTGCCTCCGGATCCTCCGTCAGGCCCGTATGCACCGCCGAAGTCTGAATCATCGTGCTGCGCGGAGCCACCACCCAGTGAAACCGCTCGCGCTGTGTCAACTCCGCCATCGGCCCGGCCTCCGCATCCCCCGAGCACACCAGGCAAACCGCCCTCAGATGCCGCCGCACTAAATCGACATCGATCGTCGGCCAAAGCGCCCTGAGCCGCGCCTCATCCACCTGCACCCTCGCCTCCAGAAACCTCTTCTGCAGGCAAAACACGACCACCCCCACATTGACGAACTCCTCGCACTCCACACGGGGAACCACCCGGATCATCGCGTAGTCAAACGAGCTCTGCATGACCATGCTCCGCCTCCTCGACGAACCCGGCCGAAGACGCCAGACGTTCCGTTAGATAGCACACATACGCATCGCGCAAAACCTCCGCGTTCTCCAGATCGCCCAACCAGTCCTCCGGAATCAGATCCACCACACTTCGAAACAACTCCGCGCCCAGTCGCTCTCTGCCTACCCGGTCAGCATCTCCCATGGAACCCGCCCACCTCAGCAGGACGTGCTGACGAATCGCCGAAAACCGCGCCGCCGGATGCGCCCCCCGGCCCTCGTCTCCCCACGAGTGTTGAAAGTACAAAGCCGCCCCATGATCGATGAACCATGGCTTCCCATGCCACATCAGCAAGTTGGGGTTCCGAGCCGTCCGATCCACATTGCTCACGAAGGCGTCGAACCAGACCCCAAGCGAGGCCACCTCGGAGTCCACCCAGTCTCCCGCCGCCACGTCGAACATCGTCGCCCCAGGCAGAAAGTCCATCGCCAGGTTCACCCCCACACTCCGCTTCAGTAGCGCCCGAATCTCCGCATCCGGCTCATTCCGCCCGAGGCCCTCCTCCACCTCGACCAGCACCAACTCCGGAACCCGCAGCCCCAGCGCCCGCCCGATCTCTCCCGCGACCAACTCCGCCACCAGCGCCAGCGGCCCCTGCCCGGCCCCGCGAAACTTCAACACATAGAGCCCGCAATCATCCGCCTCGATGATCGCAGGCAGCGACCCACCCTCCCGCAGTGGGGTCACATACCGCGTCGCCTGTATTGTTCTCAGCCCATCCGCCATCCCACCAGCCTACCCGAATCAGCGCATCTCCCACCCAGCGCCCGGCGCGAGACCACACAAAAACGATACGGCCACCGGAGACTACCCAGTGGCCGTATCGTCGAAAAGCGCTTGCAACTACGTTAGAAAGCAACCTTCATCGCCAGCTGGATGATCCGAGGATCGCCCGAAGAGGTGATCGTCCCGAAGCTCGCCGAGGCCAGCGACGTGCTGATGCCCGCCGCCGAGATCCCCGGAATGCCCGTCCCCGTCGCCGGAGCGATCAGGTTCACCCGGTTGATCACGTTGAAGGTATCGCACCGGAACTGCGCATCGAAGCGCTTGATGGTGAACAACCGAGCGATCCCGAGATCGAAGCTGAACGCATCCGGTCCGCGCAGTGCATTGCGGCTCAAGCTGCCCAGCGTCCCGATAGGATTCGCCGTAAAGGCCGCGGCGTTCAGATACTGCAGCTTGTTGCCGGTGTGGGCATAAGGACTCACCGACCCATTCAAGTTGGGCCGATCGAGACCCACGCCCGTGCGCGAGTTATCCACGCCCGTGGTCACGTTCAGGGGAATCCCGCTGGTCAGCCGGATCAGCGGTGCGAACTGCCACTGCCCAACCGCCTGCGCCAGGAAGCTATGGCCCGACATCCCAAACGTCTGAACCACGGAGGCATTCAGAATATGCCGAATGTCATATCCACACGCCCCATTGTCCGCCGCCAGGTTCGACGGGTTCGAATAGGCATTCGAAGCTACATCTCCAGGAGTCTCCAACTCGCCGATGCAGTGAGACCAGGTGTAGTTCGCCAGCACCGAGATCCCCTTCGTCAACCGGTGATTGGCTGACAGCAACATTCCGTTATAGGACGAGCTGGCGCCGTCGTTGATCAGTGTCAGGTTCCCGTAATACTTGCCCTGCGCGGCATTCGCCTGGTTGAGGACGCGCCGCTGGGTGGTGTTGGCCGTGGTGCATCCGGTCGCAAACTGCGCGCAGACCGCCGCACTGTAGATCGCCGGATTCAGCTCCTGACCTCCCCATAGATGGTTGGTCTTATTGCCGATGTAGCTCGCCTCGAAGACCCAGTCCGCACCCACCTGGCGTTGATACGTCAGGTTCCACTGGTTCATCGCCGTCGTCCGCAGATGCGCCGGCAGCACGACCCACGCCGAAGGAGCGGGGAACGATACCGACGTCACCGGGAAAGGATTCCCGCCCGCGAAGGCATATCCCGTTGTCCAGGGATTGCTGAATCCTCCCTTGGCGCTCGTCGTCAGGTCGACCTCATGGATGTACGGCGGGTTGTAATTCTCCCGCTGCGTGGTAAACATCGACTGCTGGTCGTACATGATGGCAAAGCCGGCGCGCAGTGTCTCGCGACCCTTCCCGGTCGGATCCAGCACCACCCCGATACGTGGCGACAGGTTGGCCCAGTCCGTCGGACCCAGGTTCTTCGGAACGCCCGCGTCCCCCGCATACAGTGCTCCAGCCGGTGCACCGGGATAGATCACGCTATGAATATTTGCATTGAAGTTTGCCTGCGAGAAGTTCGCCCCCTGATACCGGTAGTCATGCGCCAGCGCATGCGGCTCCCAGCGCAGGCCCGCCGTCAGCAGAACCCGCTTCGTCAGACGAATCGTATCCTGCACATAGGGAGCCACCACCAGGTCGCGCGGTGCCTGCGAGATGACTGTGGTCTGAGAGAAGCTGCTCAAACTCCCCAGGAAGTAGTCCGCCATGGCATCGCCAGTCGTCGCGCCGTTGAAGGCGAAGATGCCGTTAGCGTCGAATGCAACGCTGTAATTGTTATCGGTCCGCAGAAGACTTGCCCCGAAGCCGAAGTGATGCTTCCCCTTGATATAGTCGACATCATCGGCCAGTTCCCACGTCGTGATGCCATAGCGTGCCAACGAACAGGTTCCGCACCCGATCGCGAAGTCGTTCGTCACCGCGACGTGCAGATCGTCCGGAATCGGCGCGTAGATATTGATCCCCAGCGCGTTCGGGTTGACCACGCCCGATGCCAGCGCCCTCGCATGACCTCTTCGCGTGATCGTTCCATGAAACGCGTTGAGCAGGTTCGGACGAAACGTGATGTAGTCTCCCAGCGTGAAGGCGTTGATCTCGATATTCAGTCCGGGGGTCGCCGCCACCAGGTAGTTCGTCGCGCTAAACGGTGCGGGAGCATTGTAGCCCGCCAGGAAATACCGCCCATAGAGGGTGTGTTTCGCCGTGTGATTGAAGTCGATGCGACCGATCGACTGGCTCTCGTAGTTGACCGCCTTCACCCCATACTGCAGCTTCCCGCAGGGATCGGTGGTGGTCGGAATGTATTGCAGCAGCTTCACAGCCGCCGGATCATAGGTTGCGGTCGGAATATGATTCGTCGGGTACCCCACTAGAGCGGCATGAGGCTTGCCGCTCGATTGGCATGCAGCCGACTCGACCGTCGTAAAGTCACCGGCCATCTCCGCCGCGGTCGGGACGAACGAGAAGGTACTGCCCGGCTGGGAGACCGTCCGTGTGTCCTGATACCCGCCGAAGAAGAACAGCTTGTTCGTAATCAGGCGTCCGCCAAACGTTCCACCGAACTGGTTCCGCTTCAACTTGTCCGGAACCACTGAAAACCGGTTCTGTGCATTGAACACGCCGTTCCGAACAAACTCGAACAGGTTGCCATGAAACTGGTTCGCTCCAGACTTCGTCACCAGCGTCACCAGGCCGCCCGAGGAGTATCCCGAACGCGATGGCAGATCGCTCGTCACAACGCCAAACTCCTGCAGCGCATCCGGAAACGGCAGAGGCAGATTGACGTTCGTAAACGTATCCAGATTCGTTCCCCCATCCAGCACATAATTCGTGCCACTCGCCGTGCCTCCCGCAATGGAGATGGTCGTCGAAGTTGGCCAGTTCTTGGAACCCGTCAAATCCCCCGACGGGGTGACCACCGAAAGCCCAGAGATCAGTACCAGCTGGGTCGGGTTACGGCCATTCAGTGGAACCTCCAGGATCGTCTTGCGGCTGATGATCTGCGAGACCGAGTTCTGCTCCGTCTGCACCAGGTTCGCGCCCTCCGTCACCAGCGTGACCTGCCCCCCCGAACCGGTCTCCAGCGTCACATCGATCTCGCGGTTATCTCCCACATGCAGAACAATCGCCTTCTGTACCAGAGGCGCGAAGCCCGGCATCGAAACCTCCAGCCGGTAAGGCGCAACCTCCAGGTTCGGAAGCGTGTAGTGTCCCTCCGCATTGGTCGTAGCCACGTGAACGTTATTCCGCTCCGTATCGATGATCCGGACGTTCGCCTTGGCGACCGGCGTCCCCTTGGAATCCACGACCTGCCCTGACAACTGCGCGGTCGAACTCGACTGCGCATGAAGCAGTAAACAGGCGGGGGGGGCGAACAGAGTAAGTGCGGTCAGTGAAACCCGCAGCGCATGGTTCTTCATAGTGCCTCCAATGAAATATGCAACCAAAAAGTGATCAGAGCTGCCTCGTCCTTCAAACAGCGACATGGCATGACCCCGTGAGGTTCGATTACAAGCGACTTATCGTCTGCATTCCAGATTGGGCGACGTAACATTACTGTCGCTCGCACCGTATCGGCACAGGTCGCTTTCGGGACGAACACTGTTTGAAAAAAGTGAACTTTCCCCTAAAGTGCCTTCCACCCGTCCGGCCCACACGCTCCTGTTATCCTCGAGAGGCGAAGGAAAACCGAATGCCCACCGCTCTCCTCATACTTGCCACATTGGAGTTACTGACGCTCCTGGCCGTCCTCGTCCTCCTGCTGCGCAAGCCTGGGGCCACCACCCAGCAGGACCCCCGCCTCGCCCAGCTCCCCGACGCCCTCCTCCGCCACGAGACCCGTCTCGACGCCCGCCTCGAAGCCATCGACGCCAACCTCCGCGCCGGTCTCGAGGCCCTCAACGCCGCTCTCCGCAATGACCTCGCTACCCAGCGCAACGATCTCGCCCTGCACCGCGCCGACGCTGCGTCCCAGGCAGTTGCGTTGAGAGAAGAGATAGACCGCTCCGTCCGCCATCTCTCCACCACCCTCGCCACCGGTCTCGACACCTTCCGCACCGACAATCGCGCCGCCGCCGAGACCCTCCGCCTCGCAGTCTCGAACGACCTCACCGCCATCGGCCAGCGCCTGTCCAACTTCATGACCGAGACCACCCGGGACCAGATCAAGGCTCGCGAATCCCTCCACGATCGCCTCGCCGCACTCACCGCAGACAACGCCGCCCATCAGGAAAAGCTCCGCGCCACCGTCGGAGACTCCCTCGCCAGACTCAACATCGACAACACCGCCAAGCTCGAAGAGATGCGCGCCACCGTCGACGAGAAGCTCCACGCCACCCTCCACACCCGCCTCACCGAGTCCTTCGGCCAGGTCACCGACCAGCTCAACAAGGTCCACACCGGACTCGGCGAGATGTCCAAACTCTCCGAAGGCGTCGACGACCTCTCCCGCATCTTCACCAACGTCAAATCCCGCGGCGGCTTCGCCGAGGTCCAGCTCGGCATGATCCTCAAGCAGATGCTCGCCCCCGGCCAGTACATCGAAAACGCCACCGTCAAACCCGGCTCCGCCGAACGCGTCGAGTATGCCATCCGCTTCCCAACCAACGCCGGCGAGCGCCTCATGCCCATCGACGCCAAGTTTCCCCGCGAGGCCTGGGAGCGCCTCGAAGCCGCCTACGAATCCAACCTTCCGCCCGCCATCGAGCGCGAGGGCCGCGCCTTCGAAAACGCCATCCGCACCGAGGCCGACCGCATCTGCGGCAAGTACATCAACGCCCCCGTCACCACCCCCTACGCCATCATGTTCCTCCCCACCGAGGGCCTCTACGCCGAGGTCATCCGCCGCGAAGCCCTCCAGTCCGAGATCCAGACCAGGTGCCACGTCACCATCGCCGGCCCCACCACCCTCTCCGCCATCCTCACCAGCTTCCAGATGGGCTTCCACATGCTCGCCCTGCAGGAAAAAGGCGATGAGGTCTGGAAGGTCCTCGAGAGCACCAAGACGGAGTTCAAGACCTTCGAGACCCTCATGGGCAAGATGGAATCCCAGGTCGGAACCGTCCAGAACACCATCCAGAAGTTAGGCGTCCGCACCCGCGCCATCAACCGCACCCTCCGCGACGTCTCCGACTCGTCCACGAACCAACCCCTCCAGTTCGAAGACATCGAAGACTTCGCCGGAATCGCCCCACGCCTCGCCGCCACCGATGACGAGTAGCCCGCAAGCCGACAAAACCTGACCGTTTTTACCTGACAACGGCCCACAAGCTATCCACACTTTCTTACCAGATTTCGCACCAATTCTGCGCAAAAGATCTGAGTGGTCTGTCGCCACAGTTCAAACTGGTCCGACCAATCAACCGGAAAGGAAGGCCCCGCCCTCCCAGGAAGCCTAAGCCGGAGCCAGCACCGGAGCCTCTTTCTTCTTCTCCACCCGCTCCGGATAATCCAACTTGAAGTCCGCGAGCGATGCCTGCGGAAAGTACGCATTGCCAAAGTACTGCGCCAGCATCCTGTGCGTATTGAAGAACGTCCCATTCATCGCGATGCACGATTGCTGCATCCGCGCCCACGCATTGGGTCTCTGGTACAGAGGAGCGATCGCATTTTCGAGCTTGTCATACAGACTCTGAGCCTCCGCCGCCTCGTTCTCCCCATCGTCGATCGCCCAGCCGGTCACATCCTCCGCGCACCCTTCAATCCACCATCCATCCAGGATCGAGAGCGACGGAACCCCATTCAAAGCCGCCTTCATCCCGGACGTCCCCGAAGCCTCATAAGGCCGCCGAGGCGTATTCACCCAGACATCCACCCCCTGGGTCATCTGCGCCCCAAGCTCCCAGTCGTAGTTCTCGAGATAGATAATCCGTAGCGCATTCGAGTTCAGCTTCTGCGCCGTCTCGATCACGTCCTTGATCAGTCCTTTTCCAGCCGTATCCGCCGGATGCGCCTTGCCCGCATACAGAATCTGCAACCCGCCGATCTTCCGCGCGATCCGCAGTAACCTCTTTGGATCGTTCAACAAGAGGCTCGCCCGTTTGTACGTCGCCACGCGCCGCGCAAACCCCAGGGTCAGCACCTTCGGGTCGAACTGAACGCCGGTCCGGTCCTGGATCAACTTGAAAAGCCGCTGCTTGTTCTGCTGGTGGCAGTTCGAGATCCGCGAAGGATCGACCCCATACACCGACCGGAAGTACTGGTTATCGTGCCGCCACTCGGGAATCTGTTTATCCAGCAGATCCTGCAGGCAGTGCGAGGTCCAAGTCGCCGCATGCACTCCATTTGTAATCGAATGAACCACATACTCGGGAAACATCTGCTGCGACACCTTCCCATGCTGCATCGCCACGCCGTTCACATAGCGCGAAAACCTCAGGGCCAGATACGTCATATTGAGCAGCCCATTGTGCAGCGCGCCAAACCGCTCGATCGTCTCCGTCCGTTCATCGCCCAGGATGGCATGGGCCTGGTCCATCCCAAACATGTCATGCCCCGCTGGAACCGGGGTATGCGTCGTAAATACGCACATCTGCTTCACCGCATCCACATCCGCCTCGGTCGCAGTCGTCAGCTTCGCGTCGCCCAGGCGCTCCTGCAGCAGCGCCAAAGAGAGCAGCGCCGCATGCCCTTCGTTCATGTGGTAAACCTCGGGCTCGCACCCCATCTCCCGCAGCAGCTGCGTCCCACCCAGCCCCAGCACCGCCTCCTGGCAGAGCCTGTAGTACGTATCCCCCCCATACAAGTGGTCCGTCAACTGCCGATCCCAGGCCTCATTTCCCTCGAGATCCGTATCCAGCAAAAAAACCGGAATCACATGCCCCTTCACCCCCACGACGTCGAACCGCCAGGCTGTCACCTGGACTGGCCGGTTCTGGAGCGTAAACGTCACTGTCTTCCCCGCGCTCGGAAGCATCGTCTCCGGGCTCCAGCGCACGTCCTCTTCCGTCTGCTGCCCCGTATCATCCAGGTGCTGCCGGAAGTAGCCGCGGCGATGCACCAGCGACACCGCAACCATCGGAGCAGCCGTATCCGCCGCCGAACGCAACGTATCGCCCGCCAGCATTCCCAAGCCACCCGAGTAGGTCGGAAGCGAAGGTGACATTGCAATCTCCATCGAAAAGTACGCAATCCTGCGCGCTCCGAGGTCCGGACACACACTGTCTTTATCGATGATGGGAGTAAACGCCGCAGCTGGTTCCACCGCGGACGCAACGGCAATCGTGGGAGTCGTCAAAGGAGTCATGCGGCTTGGGCCGTCCTTTTTAGATAGCTCTTCGCCGCGGTCTCAACAACAGGCCGCCGGCAAGAGGGAAGTGAAGCGTTTTGAATTGGTAAGATGCGCGGTGACCAGCTCGTGTCCGCCATCCGGACGATAGATCTATGCTACTCCGTCGCCTCGCCGGTCAGGCATTCAGAATCCCAAACTTCAGCGCCCACCCCAGGGCCCCAGCCAGAACCACCGCGACCGTAGACCACATCGCGGACCGCCGAAACTGCCGCATCAGCGCCTCGATCAGCAGCACCAGCCCATAGAGCAGAAGCATCAGCAGCAGACCATCCCAGAACATGATCCGCGTCCCTGTGCCGCTGCTCGAAAGCACCGTCTGGACATGAAATGGATGCAGAAAAAAACTGCCGACAGCATACGTGACCAGGAAGAGCACAAACTGCAGCAAGACCGACAGGAACTTCAACATGCAGGCAGTGTACCGCGCCGCATGATGAAAATCTCTTCATTTTCAGTGAATCCCCCGCTCAAACGCACTGAATCGCCGCTCCAACTCCCACTCCTGCGCCGCCTTCTCACTGCCCTTCAGCAATGCCGCACACCCCGCCGAAGGCGTCTCGACCCCCAGCGCCCCACCGCACGCAGCGTTCGCCCGACCGAACCCATCCGCCTCCGCCCAAAGGCTCGTCCCCGGCAGAAAGCTATGCTCGATGCCCGTCCGAACCATCTTCTTCAGTTCCAGATAGGACAGGTTGAACTCCATCGCCGCCCGAACATACTCATGCGTCATATCGATCCGCGACACTCCCTCATCATCCGTCGAGAGCGACACCGGAACCCCCGCCGCCCGGTAATCCGTCAACGGATGATCCACCCCCTTGATCCCCAGGATCACATCGTTCGACGTCAGATTGATCTCCGCCATGACGTGCTTGTCGTGCATCTCCCGCAGCAACTCCTGTGGCCTATCCTCGTACATCACATCCACCCCATGCCCAATTCGCTCCGCGTGTCCCAACTCCACCGCCTCGCGGATATGAAACTTCAGCCCATCCGGAGGCACCATTCCTGGCGCTATCTCACCCGCATGAAGGCTGATGTGAACCTTGGGATATACGCCATGCAGGTAATCCAGCATCAGCATCTGCCGGTGATACTCGCTCATGGCCATATAGGCGTCCTCCGGCTGCACAAAGTTGATCCCCACCACCTTGGGATCGGCCATCGCAACCTCGAATCCCAGCAGGGTCTGCGCAAACACCTGTTCCGGCGGAAACGCCCTCAGCACCTGGTAGATCACCCGAATCATCACCGCGCAAGCCGGCGTCGCATCCGCCTGACCGCAGTGTTCGATCTCCTCCCGCCTCCGCAGATCCCCATCGATCTCCTTCACGTCCGCCGCAATCTCATCCTTCAGCCCCGAAGCCAGCAGCCTCTCCCGCAGCCCCGCCAGTCCCGCCCCTGGCCAGCCCAGCGCATACCCCGCCTTCGCCGCCGCCGAAAAGTCGGGCGTCATCATAATCTCGAGATACTGTTCATTCTGCGCCGCCGCCCGCGTCGCCACTTCGTCCAGCCACTCCCCCGAGTGACTTTTCAGCCCACCAAACCGATCGAACGTCGCAAAGAACTGATCATGCCCACTCACCCCCGCCGATGGAACAAAACTGCGCAGTGAAAACGAGTTCACCAGTCCGTCATAGAACTTCTGATCCGTCAGCGCCCGCGCCGCACTCACACTCGGCGCTACGCACATCGGCTTCAACCTGTCGGGAGCATCGCCCCCCGAACCCCGAACTAACGCAAGCGCCGCCACATCGACGCACATCCCATCCTGCACCGCCTCTTCAATAAACGTCTCCGCATAAATAGCTCCCGAGAGATGCACATGCAGATCCGCCCCCTTGGGCATCTGTTCAAGCCATGCATGCAACCTCAGCGGGCTCTTCCGCGCCGCCTCAAACGACCGCTCAACTCGTTGTTCGGAAGCCGTTCCCGACACCTTCGCCCGCACCGGCCCCTGGCCATGAACTGCAACGGACACCACGCCCAGCAACAACCAACATGCAAATACAGGAAGCTTCAAACGGATCGAGCGCATGGGATCGCCTTCAATGCAAAGTGGATGTAGAGCATCCAGCATACCGCGCCTTGTCCAAAGCTCTCGCTCCCAGCCGCACACACCCAGTCCCGGGCCATCTAGCCCAGAAACATCTTCTCCACTTCCAGCCAGTCCTTCACTCGCCGAAAGCCCTGCACATGCACGTTATGCGGAGACGTATAGAGAATCCCCTCACCCTCGAATCGTTTCAGCTGTCGCGGATTATCATCGATCAGGTAGTCGGCTCGGATGATGCTCTTGTTCCCGCAGAACACGATATCCGACGCCGGAACGAACGGAAAGTTCTTCTGCAGCCAACGGTACTTCGACATGAACGAGGTCGGAACCTCCATCGCCGCCGTGGCGATAAAGACCTCATACTTGGTCTGAAGCTCCTGGATCACCCTCTGGGCATCCGGCATCACGTGCAGTACGTCGAAGAAGTCATCCGACCGCAGGTACGATTCGAGCGCCGCATGACGGTCGACCGAAACCACATCCCAGAGCCACTTGCCGGCAAGATCGTCCTTGGTCAGCGCCTCGCCGTGGTCCTGGTTGTAACGCGACAGATGCTCAGATACGGCATCCGCCATCACCTCATCCATATCGATTGCAATCCGTTTTAATCCACTCACCACTTCACCATACGCCAGTATCTCGCCGTTCTAAAGCCTTTCCGCAGCGCAGCCGCCGTGGAATCCGAAGCAGGCCAACGGATGGCCCCCGCGGAGCCCAACACACGTCACGACGGTCTTGCCGAAGGCCCCGTGACCGCCCTACCCGCAGCGGGCCCGTTCGGCAGGACCGTCCTACAAGGACCGAATAATCGAAGCCGCGATACTCTCCACCGGAACCGTCTTTCGTTGCGGAGCATCCCGCGCCGGGTCGTAGTACAGCAGCCTCCCACAGCTCTCGCACGTCATCATCTCGTCCGAGTTACCCCTGTCCCGGATATCGTTCCACCGCTGCGGCCGCAACATCATCTGGCAGGCAGAGCACTTCTGGTTCATCGCCTCAGCCAACCCCGTTCCCTTGCCTTTGGCGATCCGGTCGTAGTTCGACAGCGTGGCCTCGCCGACCTGCGGCCTCAGCGCACCGCGCAGCGTTTCCACCTCTGCCAGCAGCAACTTGTCCCTGTCGATCGTCTCCACCGCTCGCGCCCGCTCCCGCGAGAGCGTCGCCTTGGCCGTCGTCACCGCCTCGTCGGCCAGCTTCCGCTGCGCCTCCATCTCCTCGGTCCGCAGCATGGACTCCAGCTCCGCATCCTCCAACTTCGTGATCTCGCCCTCGGCAAACTGAAGCTCATGCTCGAACGCCGTCACCATCGCCGCCGTCGTCGCCGCATCGATCTTCTTGCGCGTCTTGTCGATCTTTCCCCGGAAGTCCTTTACATCGGACTCCTGCCTCCGCCGCAGCGCCTCTTCCTTCGCCAGCAGATCGACCACCACCGCCCGCTGCCCTTCCACCGCGGCCAGCTTCGCCGACAGGGCCGCCACCTGCTTCGGAAGCAGGGCAATCTCATCCCGCAGCCGCTTCGCCTCCAGGTCATGCCGCTGCAGGACGATCAACTTCTCTAGATCCGGATGCATACCGCCTCCAAAGATCCGATTACACGCTTACCAACCCTGCAAATGCAACCAGCCAGCAACAATACCGTCGCTTACCCGTTGCCGACCCGCCCACCCTCGATCGCCGCCACGCTCGCCGCCCGATCCGCATCCACCATCAGGAACTTGTCTGTCGTCGTCAGCTTCAGCATCTGCGTCACGCGCTTCTGCACCCCGCAGAGTCGCAGCACCCCACCCTTCGCCTTCACCAGCCCATAGGTATGTACCAGCATCCCCAGCCCGGCGGAGTCCGAGTACTCCACTCCCGTCAGGTCCAGCACCAGGTTCTTCGCGCCCTGCCCCAGCGCCGTCTGCACCTGCTGATCCGCGGTCTTCAGGTTCGTTCCCAGCGTCATCAGACCCACCAGGGTCACCACCGCGGTCTGCCCATCGCCAACCGTCTCAATCGTCGCCTCGAGTGCCATGCCGACACTCTACCATCCGAAAAGCCGCCCCCGCCACGCGATTCCTGAATCTCCGCCGATAGCAGGGAATCCAACAGAGCACATGGCTGCCGCAACCCTCGATCTTCCCAACGCTTCGCCCGAACTGACGGTCAGCGCCCCCCCCGCGCCCTGGCGTCCCCGCGCCAACCCCTGGGCCATCGCCCTCACGGTCACGCTCGCCACCTTCATGGAGGTCCTCGACTCCTCCATCGCCAACGTCGCCCTGCCCCACATCGCAGGCTCGCTCGGCGCATCGCAGGACGAGGCCACCTGGGTCCTCACCTCCTATCTCGTCTCAAACGCGGTCATCCTCCCCGCCTCCGCCTACCTGACCACCTTTATAGGACGCAAGAAGTTCTACATGATCTGCGTCGTCCTCTTCGGCATCTCGTCGATGCTCTGCGGCCTCGCCCCCTCGCTCCCCATCCTCATCTTCTGCCGTGTCCTCCAGGGCGCGGGCGGAGGCGGTCTCGCCCCCTCAGAGCAGGCCATCCTGGCCGACACCTTCACCCCCAAGCAGCGTGGACAGGCCTTTGCCCTCTACGGTTTAGCCGTCGTCTGCGCCCCCGCCATCGGGCCATCGCTGGGCGGCTGGATCACCGACAACTACAACTGGCGATGGATCTTCTTCATCAACGTCCCCATCGCCTGCCTCTCGCTCTTCCTCACCAACCGCCTTGTCGAAGACCCACCGCACATCGTCCAGGAGGTCAAGGAAGCCGCCAAACGCGGCCTCAATCTCGACTTCTTCGGCTTCGGACTCCTCGCCTCGGGCTTCGGATCTCTCGAGTTCATCCTCGACAAGGGCCAGGAAGACGACTGGTTCGGATCCCCGGTCATCGTCTTCTTCACCATCCTCTGCGTCGTCTCGCTCGTCACCCTGATCGTCTGGGAGCTCTACCAGCTCAAGATCAAGAACCGCCCGATCCTCAATCTCACCCTCTTCAAGCGCAAGACCTTCGCTATCCCCTTCCTGCTGATGTTTGTCCTCGGCTTCTCGCTCTACGGAACCACCGTCCTGATTCCCCAGATGGTGCAAACTCTCCTCGGTTACACCGCCGAGTTGGCCGGCTTCGTCATCTCTCCCGGCGGAATCTGCATCATGTGCATGATGCCTGTGGTCGGTTTCCTCGTCGGCCGAGTTGACCCCCGTTACCTCATCTCCTTCGGTTTCTTCATCCTGGCCACCTCCATGCTGATGATGCATACCTTCTCCCTCGGATCCAGCTTCAAATACATCCTATGGGTGCGGGTCTATCAGGCCTCCGGACTCGCCTTCCTCTTCATCCCGATCAATGTCATTAGCTATACGGGGGTGCCGCGGTCGCAGAATAACGACGTCGCTGGTCTGACCAATCTCGCCCGCAATATCGGCGGCTCGGTCGGAACCGCCTTCGTCGCCACCATGCTCTCCCGCGGCCAGCAGCGCCACGAAAGCTACATGATCCGCGATCTCAACTCCGGAAGTAAGGCCTTCATCGACCAGGTGAAGCACCTCAAGGGCGCCTTCGGAGGCTCCAGCAGCGGCTCCAACCCGCTCGCAGGCAAGGGAGCCGCCACCGCCCAGGCCTACATCTACCAGCAGATGCACCGGCAATCGGCCATGCTGGCCTATCTCGACATCATCGGCGTCTTCTTCGTCTTCTGCCTTTGCATGATCCCCGTCGTCCTCGCCATCGGCAAGATCAAGCCACCCGCCGCCGACGCGCCAATGCACTGATCGCTTCGAGCCCGCGCTCCGTCCGGGTGCACACCTCGTCTGCAACTCGTTGCCTTGCAATCACCGATTTCTGTCGGCGCCGGATCGCGCGGCAAGAAATCCCCAGCAGCGCACAAAAGTTGTATAGATTCCCCTACAGGGACCTGATTGAATTTGGAATGGGCCCGAAGAGATATCTCGCGCATTGCACCTGCGCACCGCGTCATAGTCCTCAAATACATGCTTTCCGAATCATCTCCTCCACTCCCTCCCAGTCGTGTGTTTCATCCGATCCGAATCCAGGTGCGTCATGCGTTCGTTGCAACTCCCCGGCCAATATCTCGCGGTTGGAATTTTTCTCAAGATCGCGATCGGAGCCGCCGCCGTCCTCACCGCCGTTGCCCTTCCTCTAGCCGCCCGGCGCCTCCGCCAGCTTCTCGACAGGGCGGCACGCAGCGAGACAGACCAGAATCGCTTCGCCGCAGCGATGGAGACCACGCTCGACGCCGTCCTCATGCACCCGGCCGTCCGCGATGCGGATGGAAAGATCGTCGACTTCCGCTTCGGATATCTCAATCGAAACGCGGAGAAGATGATGGGCCTCACCCGCGGGTCTCTAAGCGGAAAGCTCATCAGCGAGGTCTACCCAGGCATCATTCAGGGCCGCATCGACCAATATCGCGAGGTAGTCGAGACCGGCGAACCCGCCGTCTACGAGTTCGAGACGCGCCTCCTCAACCGCAACCTCTACCCTGATCGCACCAGCTCCTTCGTCCGAAGCCAGATCGTCAAGCTCGACGATGGCGTCCTCGTGAGCTGCGTCGATCGGACCGCCGAGCGCGATGCCACCCAGGCTCTGCAACGGTCCCTTGCCTTCAACAAGGCCATCGTCGCCAGCGCCTCCTTCGCCATCGTCGTCTTCACTCCCGATGGAACCGTCTGTTCTATCAATCCGGCTGCCGAAGTCATGCTGGGCTATCACCAGGAAGATCTGGTCGGAAGGCCCGTGTCCATCCTTCACGACCCGCTCGAGCTGCTCGACCGCTCCTTCCGCCTCACCCAGGAGCTCGGCCAGCCCCTCGCCCCTGATGTCAGCGTTCTCACCGCCCGCGCCTCGCGTGGTCTTGAGGACGACAGCGAGTGGTCGTATGTATGCCGCAACGGCGGCCGCCTTTCGGTCCAAGTCCGCATCAACGCTGTTGAAGATGAAAACAAGGCCGCCATTGCGTTCATGGCCTCCTCCTACGACCTCACCGATCGGAAACAAACCGACGAGTACATCTACCACGTCGCCCACCACGATCCGCTGACCGGCCTCCCGGGGCGAGCGCTCCTACGCAAGCACATCAGTGGGGCTCTGGAATGCGGCGTCCGCACTCAGACCATCTTCGCGGTGCTCATGGCCGACCTCGACCGGTTCAAGCGCATCAACGAATCCCTCGGCCATGAGATCGGCGATGCGGTCCTCCGCGAGGTCGCATTTCGCCTCCGCACCGCGGTCCGCAAGGTTGACACGGTGGCTCGGTTCGGGGGCGACGAGTTCGTTATTCTGCTGAATGGTTTGACGGCTTACGCCGATGCCGAGGCAATCGCCCGCAACATCATTCAATCCCTCACCACCCCTATCCACCTCGGCGGACAGCAGATCGACCTCGCTGTCTCGATCGGCATCAGCATGTATCCCGAAAGCGTCGACGTTGACGATCTGCTCAAACACTCCGACATCGCCCTGTATCACAGCAAGACGCTTGGCCGGAACCGCATTGCCGTCTTCACCCGCGCGCTCGGCGAGACGCTCCTCGACAAGCTCCGCATGGAGTCTGCCCTTCGCCGCGGCGTGGAACGCAACGAGTTCTTCCTCGTCTATCAGCCGCAGGTTTCGCTCGCCGATCAGCGTTTGATCGGGGTGGAGGCGCTCATCCGCTGGAACAGCGCGGATGCCGGACTCATTCTGCCCAACGCGTTCATCCCGATCGCCGAGGAGTCCGGCCTCATCGTCGAGATTGGCGCCTGGGCCCTGCAGACAGCCTGCCGGGAGATCGCTGCGCTGCAGGCTACGCTCAACCACCGCATCTCGGTCGCCGTCAATCTCTCCCCGACGCAGGTCCACGAGAAGCACTTCCAGCAGACGGTCGAAGGCGCTCTGTCGCTCAGCGGCCTCAACCCCACGTGTCTTGAACTCGAGATCACGGAGCGGCTTCTGATGCGCGACTCCGAGGAGGCCCTCCCGATCATCGAGCGGATTCAGGCCCTCGGTGTCGCCACCGCCATTGACGACTTTGGGACCGGTTTTTCCAACATGAGTTACATTACCCGCTTCAAGGTTGATCGACTCAAGATCGATCGTTCCTTCGTCTCCCGGTGCCTCTCCGACGCCAACTCCCTTGCCGTCACCACGGCCATCATCGCGCTCGGCCACTCGCTGAATATGGAGGTGATCGCTGAAGGCGTTGAAACGGTTGAACAGGCCGCCATGCTGCGCGGACTGAACTGCGACTCCGCCCAGGGCTTCCTCTACGCCAAGCCCCTCACCCTCGCCGAGGTCACGATCTTCGCACGCGCCTCTGACC
>JAMFSC010000119.1 GCA_026225095.1 bacterium | reverse complement strand
TCGTCTGGCCGACGTGGTCCGCGAGCGCGGAGAAGAAGCCTCTGCCTGCGCAGAGCAAAGCGAAGGCCGCAGCAACGGCCAAACCCGGGCACGCCTCCAAAGGTGCTTCGAAGCGGGGAGTTCACTCCGCATCACCCCCACTCAGCGCGAAGGCGAGGCGCTCGGCCCTGAAAGGTAAACGCAGTTCACTCGTCGCCATCGCCCCACCCGCCTCGCCCGTCACTCCGCAGAGCATCCGCCTCAACAGCGCCTTCCTGGCATCCTCCCAGCTTCGTCCCATGGCCCAGCAGTTGGCCGCAACCCGCTCCACTTCCGCCTACGACGGCGTATCGAACTACGCCCGCTCCCATCCCGGTGACGGAGCCGCCACCGCCTACCTCGCCCTCGGCCACGCCTACATGCTCGATCACCACTTCCCCGAAGCCGCCTCAGCCTACCGCCAGGCAGGAACCAGCAACGACGGCCTCTCCGACTACGCCGATTACCTCGGAGCACAGGCCTCCCTCGCCGCCAACAATGGCGCCGCCGCCTACAGCCTCCTCGACCACTTCGCCGATCGCCACTCCGAAAGTATCTTCACCGCCAACGCTCCCGTCCTGCTGGCGAACCTCTACCTCCAGCAGAACAATCCGCAGGGAGCCCTCAACACCCTCACACCCCTCGACGGATCTTCCCAGTCTACCCACTCCGACTTCCGTTATGCCCTGGCCCGCGCCTACCAGATGACCGGAAACGCAGGCCACGCTGCCCCCATCTTCCGCCAGATCTTCCTCACCCAGCCCATGAGCGCCGAGGCCTCCCAGGCCCGCGCCCAGCTCACCGCCATGGGCGTCCCCCTTACCGCCGCCGAGCGCAAGATCCACGCCGACGCCCTCTACAATGCCAAGCGCTACGGCGAAGCCAGCATCGAGTACCACGCTCTCGAAAAGAACGATCCCGGTCTCAGTCAGGCCGATCGAGACGCCCTCCAGATCTACGCCGCCGTCTGCGATCTCAAGCTCAAGCGGCTCAGCCGTCGCGACGTCGAAAAGCTTCCCCAGACCGACGACGACAGCGCCGCGCTCAAGCTCTATCTCCTCGCCGAACTCGCGCGCAACGAAAACAACGGCAACGCCAACGATCAGCTCGTCGCCGACATCGTCCGCCGCTTCCCCCACAGCCGCTGGACCGAGGAGGCCCTCTACTCCGGCGGCAACATGCATCTGCTCAAGCACGACGCGATCCAGACCATCGCCGACTACGAGACCCTCGTCCGCCTCTTCCCCAGGAGCACCTACGCCCCCTCCGCCCACTGGCGCACCGCCTGGATGTCCTACCGCCTCCGCCGATACAGCGAAGCTGCCCGCTTGATGGACGAGCAGATCACCAACTATTCGGCGGGAATCGAGGTCCCCAGCGCCCTCTACTGGCGCGGACGCCTCTACGAAGATGAGGATCGCGACTTCGGCCAGGCCTCCAATTACTACAAGGCCCTCATCGGGAGCTACGCCAACTTCTACTACGCCGTACTCGCCCGCCAGCGACTCGCGGTCATCTCCGCCCAGGCCTCCTCCGTCGCCCCCGCCGCGGCCCTCGCCTCCGTCCGCCCCCCGGTTATCCCGGAGCTCACTGGAGCCCTCCCTGAAAACGATCCCCACCTCATCAAGGCCAGGCTCCTCGCCAACGCCGCCCTCAACGAGTACATCGGACCTGAGATCCAGGCCAGCCCCACCGCCAGCCAATGGGGAGCGCTCGCGCAGGCCCAGATCTACGCCTCCTTCGGCGAGTACACCCGCGCCCTGCAGTCCATGAAGCACAGCGGAATCTCCTTCTTTGCCGTCCCCATGAAAGAGGTCCCAACGGTCTACTGGCATCTCCTCTTCCCGCAGCCCTACTGGAGCGATCTCGTCGCCTACTCCCAGCGCAATGGCCTCGACCCCTATCTTGTCGCGTCCCTCATCCGCCAGGAGTCGGAGTTCAACGCCGGAGCCGTCAGCCCTATGAACGCCTATGGCCTCATGCAGCTCCTCCCATCCGTCGGCAAAGCCGCCGCCAAAAAGAACGGCATCAGGGGCTTCGACGCCCGCCAACTCCTCAATCCCTCGATGAACCTGCAACTCGGAACCACCAACCTCAAACAAGTCCTCGACCGCTTCGGTGGTCAGCCCGAGTACGCCCTCGCCGCCTACAACGCGGGGGATACCCCGATCCGCCGCTGGCTCGCCACCAACGACTACAAAGATGTCGCCGAGTACGTCGAGTCGATCCCCTACACCGAGACCCGCGAGTACGTCCAGGCCATCCTGCGCAATCGCGAGATGTACCGCGCCCTCTACCCAGTGAAGTAGCGGTTAGACTGACATCATGCCCGGATGGTGAAATCGGCAGACACAGCGGACTTAAAATCCGTAGCCCTTGAGTGGGTGTGGGGGTTCAAGTCCCCCTCCGGGCACCATATAAACATAATGAAATCACGAATTTATGGCGAATTCCGAAGCGGCGATCTGTTCTAAGGAAAAAGCCAGGGAACCAATTTAGGAACCACTTGTACCTTGGTTTGTACCGGGCAAAGGGGAGCCCCTCTTTCGAGGGGCTCAGGGCACCAATTGAGAACCAAAGGGCTAGGCGGTGGCCTGAGGAGTTTCCAACTTCCGGATTGCGCTCTTGAGATGGGTTGGTGATAGGTGGGCATAGCGGGCCGTCATGGCAATCGTCTTGTGGCCCATAAGCTCCTGGGCGGTTTTGAGGTCAACCCCAGCCATGATCAACCGGGAGCAATACGTGTGCCGCGTAATGTGCCATGTGACGCCCTCGATTCCTGCCTCAATACAACTCTTCTCGAACCACTCACGCGGACTCTTGATGGCGGTATTGAACTTGTCAAAGAATAGGGTCGGGTGGGTGAGGCCTCGCCTCTCGCACTCCACCTTCAAATCACGGAGGGATTGCAGGGCATTAGTGTTGAGGTGGACATACCGCTCGCTGCCGTTTTTCGTCATCGACAGGTAGATATACTCCTGATCGAAATCCACCTGATCCCAGGAAACGGAGAATTGCTCACCGCTACGCATCCCGGTATGGAGTGCGAGGTCAAGCTGATACATGCAGTGGGGTCGCTTGTGGGCGATGACCTGCCTTAGGCGCTTTTCTTCGTCGGCGGTGATGTATCGGATGCGGCCTGGGTTCTCTCTTTTGCGGGGGACTAGTCTTGCAGGGTTCGTTTGAACTTTTTGGGCCTGCATCCCCAGCGCGTAGGTCTTGCTAATGGCAGCCTTTACCCGGTTGGAAGTTGCTGACGACCAGGAGCGATCGTCGCTCATCTCAGTTAGCCAGTCTCGAAGCTCCTGGGGTGTGATCGAGTTAGCGGCACGCGCACCAAATTCTCCCTCGGCCAGTTCGAGTCGCTGCTTAAAGTTCCGAGCGTCACGATGATGATCTTTCGAGAACAGCAGCGCATCCTCCACCAAAGCGCTGAACTTGACCCCGCGCCGTTCGACACCCAGGACTTTACCTGTGCGTATCTCCAGCATCCGCTGGTCATAGATAGTGACAGCATCGCTCTGCCTGCCTATCGACTCGGTGACGCGTTTGCCGTCCTTCGTGTACCGGATCCACCATATACCTGAATCTGCGACTTTCTCGTACACACCTTTGTGCTTCGTTATCTTTGGTTTGCGTGGCATCGGATCTCCCTAGCCGTAGGGTACCACCTAAATCCGATGTGTGTATAAATCATTTCCGGATACGTCCGGTATGGTTACCACGCGAGAACCGGGAAAGATCCGTGTGATGGATTAGGACTTTAGTCCCGATGCGCCGGACTGCGATTTGCTGCTGCTGAATCAGGTAGTCCAGCGAGCGGACGGAGATGCTCAATTGCTGCGCAGCCGTCTTGCGGTCGTAGAGCATCCGGGTTGCAGGGGCTTGCACTGGCAGGCATTGGTCGGTTATTTGACTCTTCATGCTGGTTATTACTTAGCAGGGGGCAGGCACCCGGAATATCATGGGCAGATTCTTTCGCGGGCTAAAATCAAAAACCTGGAGGCACCCGTGCCCTGCTCAATATTGGAAAAGCTCGAAAACGACTTAACGGAGCTTCGGACTCGCGGCACGAAAGCCTCTATGACCGGGACTCCTCCCTCAGAGCAGTTCGCCAAGGACGAGTGGGCGGCGGTCGAGCGGATCAAAGGGCACCAAGCCGAGCATCTTGGATGCACATCCAACTTAATCAGGTAGGCCCCACCCGCCCGAGTCCTCCAGGCAGGTGGGGCTTTTCGGCGTTGCGGCTCACCCCAGCTACATCGTCAGACCGACGGGCACCCAGCCCGCAAAACGTTGAATGGTCTCAGCACGCACCAACTGCGCATACCGATCCCTTTGAGCGATGGTGGCCGGTCCGACAAGTGGCTTCCTTGACCACCACCCCTCCCCCATGAGCAACACATCGACCGCCGACGGATTACTATTTCGGTCCTCTGGGGGCACGTGCAAAACCATAGCCACATTAATGTTGACCAAATCGTCGATCGTGATCGTGTCGGACGTTGTCACTGACGCATTAAGCCCCACGAACTCAATGGTCTGCCGCAAGAAAAAGAGGTAACCCGCGTCGTCTTCAGACTTTGAAAGTATCTGCGCAAGCTGCTTTACGCTGCATTCCAATCCCACACCTAACTCCGTGACGATATAGATGAGTCCCATCGACCTGTCGCAAGGAGTGACGCTGATAGTGGTGGTCGGGCCGGAATGCATAAGGGTGCTCGGGAGTTGGGCGGACTTCTTACGGCGCATGGTGGATCTCCTGGGTAGTCTCGTGACTTCTTTACTGGTTAATACTCACCGGGAGCCTTCGACCAAAAATATCGCCTGATCTTTTTTCTTCGCCGCCAGAAACGCGGCCCTCCGCTGCTCCACAGACCAATACCGGGGAGAGATATGCGGGTCGTCGTCATCATGCGTAGGTGGCGGGGTGGAAGTCGGGGCGGGGCCGGTCGGTGTCATGGCGAGGGTCACGGGTGGGTCTCCTGGGGCGGTTCTTCTGTGGATTGAGAAGTTGCTCTCTGGAGCGTGGTTGTCGGTTTATAAATCCCGCCGTCGACCCTAAATGTCCCGACGTGGTCCGCTTGCCAGACTGCAATCAGCCCTCAACCCCGGCCTTGTCGGCCCGGAAGTATTCGTACACTAGAGCTTCTGTATCCGTTCGCTGGTAGCCATATAGGATGCTGCTCCAATTAGTGACTCCGGCGGCCCGGGGGTGCTTTTGATCCTGAGAGGCCCAGACCTCCCTAGCAAAACGGGATGGCGCGTCTGGCACCATATCCCCCAAGGACCGGAGGACCTTGGCGTCGATATCGACGGCGGGACGCATGTGAAATTGATAATGCATCCGAAAGGCCGGAGAGATCGTCATGAGGAGGGTCGTGCTCCGCCTTTCAGCAATTCTTCCCTCGCCCTCGACCCCCTCAACCACAAGGCGATGGTCAAGTAGTTCCGACCCCACCCGCCTCCGGAACCAAGCAAGGACGGGGCGTATTTTATACTCCTCGCCGGGCGCGAAGGTGGGGCCCACCTCCGGTGAATCCAAATCACAGTAAGCGTTCAAGCGACCCCAGCACTCGTCGTAGATGGCCTCATTTTTTTTCTTTTCCCACCATTTGTAGGATGCGGCAAAGAGACCACCCAAAGCATTGGAAGATCTGATGTCGGCCCGCATACTCATGGCGAAATCATGGTTATCAAGCAAAGCAAAACACAAAAGGTCGACCGTCTCATCCTCTCCAATATCCGTAATGACTGTCTGAAGATCGCCTTGGAAGATCGTGTCAATCAGCTCGTGGCTGACCTCTCCGTAAGTTGGGCGCCTTGCTGTCTTGAGAAGGTCGATGGTCTCAAGGAGCTGGCTGGTTAGTGCGGGCTTGGCGGGCGCTGGGGCTACTACGGGTGCCGGAGTCGAGAGTGGGAGAGCGGCGGGCTCGGAAGTGGGGGGGGTAGGTGTCGGTTTGGAGGCGATCTCAGCGACCCCCGCCTCCTCAGCATCCATCGCCGCCTGCCACTCACGGTGGTGGGCCTTGATGTACCCCCCAAGCTTCTCCGACTTGCAGAGGGCATTGTAGATTTCGATCGAGGCCTGGCTGTCGTCGAGGATGATCCAGCGTAGGAGGGCGACCGCCTTTTCCTCACCCAAAGCACTGATGATATCCCGCACGCCGAACATGATCATCTTGTCTACATCCGGATGCAGGACAGTTTCGTGTGCCGAGAATGTTGTCTTCAGCAGGTCGAGAATGCCACAGATGTGGTCTGTAGGCTTGGCGGGTTTGACCGGCTGCGGAGCGGTGGGTAAGGGTGGGGACTTCGGGATGGAGATGGGGGCGAAGTCAAGATCCATGCTCAACACTGCGGCGTCTAGCGCGGGGTCCCGGGCGTGGGTGAGGGCCTCCCGGTCTTGGTTGCTGGGTTGCGACAGCTGGGTCTTTACCTTTGGATCCCCAATGTTCCCGACTGAGCCCCAGAGGACAGGGTCCAGCCTATATCTATTCTTCTCCCACGCGCCCTTATACTTTCCGCCCCGCACCTTAGTACCCGGCATCTTCGACTTGCTAATGTAGCCCCCCTCAATCAGGCGCTTTAGCGATTTGACCACTGTCGAGCGAACCATAAAGCACTCCTTTGCGATCGTGGGGATCTCCGGAAAACAGGTGTCGGCGATGCGCTCGCCATCGAATCCATCCTTGTCGGCCATATGGGCAGCCAACCTGATGAGGATCAGTAGCTCGTTGGAGCCGAGGCGGGTATCTTTGGGGGCAGCGGTCTCAAATTGTGAAAATAGTTCAATCGCCTGAAAAACCCGCTTGTAGTTGTGCCATGCCATGTTTCTCTCCTAGGGGTACGTACCGTCTGAAGATCGCAACGGGATTAGCGTTGAGTCTCTCTAACTGCTAATACTCAGAACTGGGGCCGGAGGAGAGATTGTGGGCGAAGTTTTTCAGATCCTGATGACTTATGCCGACATGGGATATTGAATCTGATGACGCGCCCCAGCACCTTTTACTGTGTTGGGGCGCGATGCTGATGACGTGATATGTCATGGCCACGATTTATTACGTCATGATGATCGAATCTGATAACGCATCACGCCATGGCCATGATTTGTGGGGTCATGGCCATGACGTGAAACAGCCACTAAGATTAGCTTTAAAAAGACCTCCTGAAATTAAGATTTAAAGCCCAGACCCCTCCTGCATTAAGCCCTAGCGGGGAAAGGAGAGTAGGGAAGACTGTCGTTTAAAGCTTTTTAAAGCAGGGCTTAAAGACAAGCCAAAACGGACAACCACGAAAACAGATCACAGACTCTCGAGAGCCCAGGGCAGCCATCATCTCCGTCGACTCCCTCTGCCGCTTTTGCTCCTTGGGTCGCAAAGCTGGTCCTGACCTATACCCCGTCCCACATATTTAACACCCCACTTAATCGCGACCCGGGGCGACGGCGCATGCGGGGTCGGGGTCGGGGTCGACCGGTGGGTGCGGCGCGTCTCAGTTTTCGAGCGCCAATCCAGCGTCACCCCCCACCTAACCATCCATCACCGAGCAATAGCGACAACGCGCTCAGTCTCGTGTGTAAGATTGTTGGAGAGTTCTCTCTTGAAGAGATGGTGCCCTTGCACCACAACCCCGTTTTGCTGCCATGCCCGGCCTGCCTCTTCTCACTTTCAAGTCCTTGACCACGCACCGAACCCTGTTGGCGCCTCACGCGCAAAAAGCTCGTTTGAACGCTGGGCCCGACGGTGCGGCGGATCCTATTCACCCCTGGACAGCCGCCCGCTGTTCAAAACCACGAACGTGGTCTCCAGGTTCCAGGTCCGGGGCAATGGATCATCTAAACTGACCCCTGATGCGGCTGACAATCTCTACAGCTTATGGATCGGCGCCAGATTTCGGTCTCCTCCTCCACAAAAGCGCCGCCCGGGTCCGAGCAGAGGAGCTTGCCTTTCGGACACCTCACATCTGATATTCTGACGCTTCTGAGGAGGTCTTTAGGGCGGGACTGCTTCTTGACTTCTTCATAGCTTTGCCCGGGTAGGTTGTTTACGGCACCGATATCGGACGCAGCACGGAACGTACTGAGCTTGCGCGAGAAACCCTACCGGCACCCGGTTCGTTACCAGCGAGTTTGGCCCGAAGATCCGGGGGTTGGATCCCCCACACAAATGGCGGCCTTCACGCATGCGTAATCAGAAAACTTCACTCGACCTCATCCTTCCTGTGGGAACCCAAGTCGTCG
This sequence comes from bacterium, assembly GCA_026225095.1. Lineage (GTDB taxonomy): Bacteria > Acidobacteriota > Terriglobia > Terriglobales > Acidobacteriaceae > Edaphobacter. The sequence goes on along the minus strand of JAMFSC010000119.1, from coordinate 31,912 downwards.
TTCGCCCTCGGGTTGAGATAGCGAGTATCGTCGATCGCCACATCCAAGGCACGGTTGCCGAAATCATCTCAGTTCCAATCGACGCCAAGGAGCCATACCGCCTTCGTTTTGCAGAGGGTTCGGAAGGAAGTCTGACGAGGACACAGTTCACGATCCTGAAGCATGTAAAGAACGGGCCTCTTGGAAAACCCCACGAGGCTCAATCGATGAAGAATCTTGACCAATACGTGATCTACCGTTGCGTTGTGGGGTCGCAGGCATACGGCCTTAGCCGGGAGGGGTCCGATGTGGATCGTCGGGGGATCTTCCTGCCTCCTGCCGCCCTGGAGTGGTCGATCTATGGGGTCCCGGAGCAGTTGGAAAATCCAGAGGCGGAGGAGTGTTACTGGGAGTTGAAAAAGTTCCTGGTGCTCGCTCTCAAGGCCAACCCCAACATCCTCGAATGTTTGTTCACTCCAATTGTTGAACAGTCCTCCGAAATCGCCGATGCCGTCTTGGAGAAGCGCAGCATCTTTCTTTCCAAGTTGGTCTACCAGACCTACAACGGATACGTCATGTCACAGTTCAAGAGGCTGGAACAGGACCTAAGAAACAAAGGTGAGCCGAAGTGGAAACACGCCATGCATCTCCTTCGGCTGCTGCTCCAGGGAATTAGTGTGCTTGAAGAGGCGCGGGTACCAGTGCGCATATCACAGTATCGTGACGCTCTCCTCTCCGTGCGGGATGGTAAGGAGAGTTGGTCCGATGTGAACGCATGGCGACTGTCACTGCACCGCGAGTTCGACCGCGCCTTTCAAGAGACTTCTCTGCCAGAGGCTCCGGACTACGAGGAGGCGAACCAGCTTCTCGTCTGGGCGCGTTCGAAGATGGTCGAGGTGGCCGTATGATCCCCGAGGCCGTCCTTGCTGCAGCCCAGTGTCATCGCTATCCGCTACTGTTCGCAACAGTGAGCGGGGCGCACCTCTATGGATTCCCCTCTCCGGATTCCGATTGGGATCTGCGGGGGGTCCACATCTTGCCAGCACAACAGGTTATCGGCCTGACAGCACCGGAGGAGACGATTCAGGTCGAAGAGAATGGGGACATCGAGCTTGATCTCGTGACGCATGACATTCGCAAGTTCTTCAAGCTATTGCTGCGTCCGAACGGCTACGTCCTCGAACAGCTGCTTTCACCGATCATAGTTCTGACCACGCCTGAGCACGAGGAGGTAAAGGCGCTCGCCCCTGCCATCCTGACTAGGCACCACGCACACCATTACCTCGGGTTTGCAGACAGTCAGTGGAGGCTCTTCAGCAAGGAGGAGCAACCTCGTGTCAAACCTCTGCTCTATACCTTCCGCGTGTTGCTTACAGGCATTCATCTCATGCGTACAGGTGTAATCGAGGCCAACCTGGCCGTTCTCAATGAGACTTATCACCTTCCCTTTGTTCCGGATCTGCTGGCTCGGAAGCTGCAGGGAGCAGAACAGCAGACGCTAGACCTAGACGAAGTGTCGCTTTTTGAGCAGGAGTTTCAGAACCTCCGTGACCGACTCGTGACAGAGGCCTCGGAGACATCTCTACCGGAGGCATCGACGGCAGAGTCAGCGTTGAACGACATCCTGATCAGAGTTCGCCTTGGTACCACCGTTTCTCGGTAGGCCGCCAGCTAACCAGACAAAAGTCGGTACTCGCTGTCGCTTTGTCTGACGTCACGAGGGCTAATCTATCCATTGCACAATACCCATATAGAGGAGGCGCTGAACCATCCTGTGCCTCCGCAACCAATCCTCCGAAGGTCTTGATTGACTTTGGGGGTAATCTCAGTGATCGTCTACCAAGCTTCCGAACGGGGTCCATAACATCCAAATAGTGAATAGGACAGGAGTGGGTCGCGGATTAGAAAACGCGAATCCGATGGTGAGGCCATGTTCTGATGATGCCGACACCGTCCTCTGCATCGGGCAGCCGTCTCTAAGGGCGTAAGGAGGCGTAACCGGTCTACCTGCCAAGGAGGAGTTCCAGTGTTCAAGGACAGATTAATGTCCCTCAAATGATGAACGCTGCTCCTTACCCTGGAACATCCTCTAGACTAGTCGGATGCTTCTCGCAATCTCTACGACCCACAATCCGGCCACTGACCTCGGCTACCTGCTGCACAAAAATCCCGCGAGACTTCAGACTGAGGACTTGTCCTTTGGGAAGGGCTACGTCTTTTACCCGGAATCCAAGCCAGACCATTGCACTGTCGTGTTGCTGATCGAGGTAGATCCCGTTGGTCTCGTGCGCGGCAGAGGACCAGGTGGAGAGGGCGGCCAGCTAGAACAGTACGTCAATGACCGTCCATATGCAGCAAACTCCTTCTTGAGCGTTGCGATGGGTCGGATCTTTGCCTCAGCCATGGGAGGTCGCAGCAAAGATCGTCCGGAGCTCGCAGAGACCGCTATCCCTCTCTCGGCTCATCTTCCGATGGTTGCGGCGCGGGGAGGACAGGACATGGTGCGCCGTCTCTTCGAGCCTCTGGGGTATCAGGTCGAGCTCGAAGGCGCTGTCCTTGACGAACAGTTTCCCGAGTGGGGTGACGCTCCGTACGTTGCGCTCACCATCACCGGCGTCAAGCGACTTCAGGACCTGCTCACACACCTCTACGTTTTGATTCCGGTCCTCGATAACGAGAAGCACTATTGGGTCGGCCAGGACGAGATCGACAAACTGCTCAAGCGCGGGGAAGGATGGCTAAGCCTCCATCCGGAGAAGGACCTGATCGTCTCCCGGTATCTGAAGCGACAGCAAGGGCTGACGCGTGAGGCGCTCAGCCGTCTCGTGGCGGAGGAGTCACCGGAGCTTGAAGCCGAGGAAGAGGCAGCCGCAGCTGAGCCTCGGACGGAGCGCGAACTGACTCTCCATCAACGGCGATTGGAAGCTGTGCTCACCACCATCCGGAACACGGGTGCGAAGCGTGTGCTCGACCTCGGCTGCGGATCGGGCAAACTGCTGAAGCTGCTGATGGAAGAACGGCAGTTCGAGACCATCCTGGGGATGGATGTCTCGTGGCGTTCCGTCGAAGAGGCAAAGGAGCGGCTGAAGCTGGACCGCCTGCCGGAGCGCCAGCGTAGCCGTATCGAGGTGGTGCACGGATCACTCACATATCGCGACACGCGTCTGTCTGGCTTCGACGCTGCCGCCGTAGTGGAGGTGATTGAGCATCTCGACCCGGCCCGGCTGGCCGCGTTCGAGAGAGTGCTGTTCGAGTTCGCAAGGCCCAGCCATGTGTTCCTCACGACTCCGAACGCGGAGTACAACGCGCTCTTCCCCTCTCTTCCGGCTGGAGAGTTCCGTCATGGCGATCATCGCTTTGAATGGACCCGGAGCGAGTTCCAGACCTGGGCCGCGCGTGTCGCGGATCGGTTCGCCTATGAGGTCAGCTTCGAGCCCGTCGGCCCGATCGATGAGGCGCTGGGAGCACCGACGCAGATGGCGACCTTCCGCCAAGTCGAGGTGGCCGCATGAAGATCACGCTGCCCGAGCTCTCGCTTGTGCTGCTGGTTGGTTCGTCAGGGTCTGGCAAGTCCACCTTCGCACGCAAGCACTTCCTCCCGACGGAGGTCATCTCCTCCGACTTCTGTCGGGGCCTCGTATCCAATGACGAAAACGATCAGTCCGCCACCGGGGATGCCTTCGATCTGCTGCATGAGATCGTCCGCAAGCGGCTTGGCCGCGGTCTGCTCACAGCCATTGACGCAACCAACGTGCAGCCGGAGTCCAGAAAGCCCCTGATCGCGTTGGCCAAGGAGTACCACCTCTTTGCGGAAGCCATCGTCTTCGACCTCCCGGAACGGCTCTGTCAGGAACGGAACACCCTACGCCCGGACCGGCAATTTGGTCCGCACGTCATCCGCAACCAATCGCAGCAACTCCGGCGATCGCTGCGGGGGCTGGAGAGGGAAGGGATTCGGCACGTCTTCAAGCTTTCGAGCCAAGAGGAGGTCGACGCGGCAACGATCGAGCGCCAGCCTCTTTGGAACGACAAGAAGACGGAGCATGGCCCCTTCGATATTATTGGCGACGTCCACGGCTGCTTTGAGGAGCTTTTACAGCTGCTGGAGAAGCTGGGCTACGCAGTGCGCGAGCAGGAGGGTGCTTATTCGCTCGATGCACCCGCAGGCCGGAAGCTCGTGTTCGTTGGCGATCTCGTTGACCGTGGACCGGGAACGGTGCAGGTGTTGCGGCTCGTCTCCACCATCGTTCAGGCCGGACAAGCATTTTGCGTTCCCGGCAACCACGACGTGAAGCTAGTCAAGGCCCTGCGCGGCAAGGACGTCAAACGCACCCACGGACTGGCTGAGACCATGGAGCAGCTTGGCGCAGAAAATGAGCAGTTCCGAGGGCATGTAGCGAAGTTCCTCGACGGCCTGGTTAGCCATCTCGTCTTCGACGGCGGAAAGCTGGTCGTTGCGCATGCGGGGCTGAAGGAGTCCATGCAGGGTCGGGGCTCCGGCGCGGTCAGGGAGTTCGCCCTCTTCGGCGAGACGACTGGCGAGACCGACGAGTTTGGCTTGCCGGTTCGCTACAATTGGGCCGCCGACTATCGTGGAAAATCCATGGTGGTCTACGGTCATACTCCGGTGCCGGAGCCCGTGTTCCTCAACAACACGGTGAACATCGATACCGGCTGCGCCTTTGGTGGCCAACTCACTGCACTGCGATACCCGGAGCGGGAGATCGTCTCGGTCAAGGCGCAGCAGACCTACTACGAACCTGCTCGCCCCTTTCTGCCTGCGCCCTCGAAGCTTCCGCGAACCTTGCAGCATGAAGATGACGACGTTCTCGATCTCTCGGACGTGCTGGGTAAGCGCCTCGTCGATACTCGTCTCAAGCCCAGGATCACCATTAGCGAAGAGAACGCCATCGCCGCCTTGGAGGTAATGAGCCGCTTCGCTGTCGATCCCAAGTGGCTCATCTACTTGCCGCCCACGATGTCTCCAACAGAGACCAGCCAGCACGAGGGGCTGCTGGAACATCCCGATGAGGCATTCGCCTTCTTTCGAAAAGAGGGGATCGCCACCGTCGTCTGCGAACAGAAGCATATGGGTTCACGGGCGGTCGTTGTCCTATGCAAGGATGAGGCCGTTTCACAGACTCGCTTCGGTGTGGCCGAGGCGTCACTCGGGATCGTCTACACCCGCACGGGACGCAGGTTCTTCACCGACGAAGCGCTGGAGTGTCAGTTTCTGGAGCGTCTTAACTCGGCGATGAGGTCGGCTGGCCTTTGGGAAGACCTGGCGACTGACTGGATCTGCCTCGACTGTGAACTCATGCCGTGGTCGGCCAAGGCTCAGGAATTGCTTCAAAAGCAGTACGCGCCGGTCGGACACGCAGGCGTGCGGTCGCTGAAGACAGCCCACGCTCTTCTGACGGAGACACCGGACGGGGTCGAAGGGGTCTCCCTTCTGAAGGATCATGTCGCCGCCAGGCTCGTGGCGGTAGAGAATTACATTGAGGCATACCGTCACTACTGCTGGCCAGTCACCTGCCTCACAGACTTGAAGCTTGCGCCCTTTCACATCTTGGCCAGCGAAGGCGCAGTCCACACCGACAAGCCACACCCCTGGCACATGGAGACAATCGCCAGGCTCTGCGCCGCCGACACGGATCTACTGCGTGCGACACCGTTCAAGGTTGCCGCTCTGGACGACGATCAGAGCCTGGCGGCTGCGGTCTCGTGGTGGACTGACCTGACCTCGATTGGCGGCGAAGGCATGGTGATCAAGCCGCTCGACTTCATCGCGGTGGGGCGGCGCGGAATAACTCAACCCGCCCTCAAGTGCCGTGGTCCCGAGTATCTCCGTATCATCTACGGCCCCGAGTACCTGCTTCCCGCCAATCTGGGACGCCTGCGTTCGCGTAACGTCGGTGCGAAACGATCACTCGCCAGCCGGGAGTTCGCCCTTGGGATCGAGGCTCTCGAAAGATTCGTAAGCAAGGAACCGCTTCGCAGAACTCATGAGTGTGTCTTTGGCGTTCTCGCTCTCGAAAGCGAGCCAGTGGACCCGAGGTTGTAGTCGGGGCAAGATGGCAACCAAATATGTACGATAAGGGCGTCCATGACTCTGTCTCTTGCCAAAATTGAAGCTCTCGCCCCCGACCAGGGTTCGGTCGATGCCGCGCGAAAACTTCTTAAGTCCGCGCTGTGGCCGAAGTTGGCGGCCGATGCGGTCGGCCTGGTCTGGGGAGAGTGTCAGGGGTCGGGCGCAACCCCTTATCGCGTTGTCATCTCGGAGACGGACGCGAGCTACAAATGCACATGTCCCAGCCGCAAGTTCCCATGCAAGCATTCGTTGGCATTGATGTGGATGCGTACTGACGAAAGGTTCACCTTCTCTCCTTCCGACGCCCCAGACTGGGTCAAGGACTGGGTGTCCCGGCGGCGAGCTCCAGGTGCCGCTACATCAAACACAGGCGAAGATCCGAAGCCGAAGGTCTCGCTCTCGGCGACAACGACCGCAGTCGATACGAATGACCCGAAGGCCGAGGCGCGAGCCGCCGCCGCCCGAGAACGGAACCGGCAAGACCGTGAAGCCTCCATTCGCGCCGGACTCGATGAACTGGACCTATGGCTTGAGGACCAAGTGGAACGCGGCATGGCTGCGTTCGTGGCGCAGAGCACCGCTGCCTGCAGGGTCATCGCACAACGGCTTGTAGACGCCAAAGCTCCCGGGCTCGCGAGTCGCCTGGACAGTCTCTCCGCGCGGCTGTTCTCACTGCCGGAGCCGATACGCCCTCATGCAGCGATTGAAGAACTGGGTCAGCTTCATCTCATCGCGGAGGCGTATCGTCGCCAGGAGATCCTATCGCCTGCTCTCCGTGCCGATGTGCGGCAGACGATCGGATGGACGGTCTCTCGCGAAGCCTTGCTAACCGACCCCGCAGCGGAACGCCTCTCCGGCAGATGGAGAGTCGTCGCTATCCAAAGTGAGGTGCAGCCCGACCGTCTGAGGCGCATCGAGACGTGGCTCATGTTGGAAGGCACCACTCGTTTCGCGCTGCTGCTCGACTTCGTTCCAATTACGGGAGCTGCCGCAAGCGGCTACGTGGTCGGCGAACAGGTGGATGCGTCGCTGGTCTTCTATCCTTCCACGTGGCCACTGCGAGCTCTTGTGGCGAGCTCCACCGGGTCGGAAGTTTGCTGGAAGCCACTCGAAATACCGGCACAAACCCTTGGCGAGGCCTACTCGGTTTATCTCGGGATGCTTACACGACTGCCATGGGCCGCGACCTGTCCCATTCCCTTTCGGTCCGCCCGAGTTCAGCGGACGGGAGACTCGATGTTTCTCTGCGACGCTTCTGAGACCAGTCAGGCTCTTCGGGTGTCTCCCGCACAGGCTGAACTGGTGCGACCCTTAGCCGCTCTCCAGCGGATCGACGCCATTGGGATTTGGGATGGTCGCCACCTGACCCTCTGCTGGGCCGAGACGGAGTTGGGCAGGTGGGTGAACGCATGAAGACCACCGAACTTATGAGCAGGATCATTCCTGCCCTGCTCTCCGGCACGAGCCGCCAGCCTCTGCAACTCAATTCCACTGCCATCGCCAGCGCAGGAACCTTAGCTGCGCTTAGCCTCGCAGCCCAGTCTCTACGCTTTGAATGCCCTATCGCTCCCGATCGGTTCGCGCTCGAAGGTTCTATCCTCGACGAACGCCGTATCCTCCCGGACGCCCTGCGTAAGCCAATGATCTGGCTCTTGCGCAATCGCCGCCTGACGGAAGATGTTGAACTCGCCCTCGCCTGGAACTTCTCTCGTCTGGCTCTGCGGCCCCATCCCTTCGACCTGCCACGGCTTGGTGGCTTCGCGAAGGCGTACGCGGACGAACTTGGTCCGACGGCTCAGGCGTGGGCACAACGCGAGGGCTCACGCGCCTCAGCAGCGAGCTCCCACGAGTTCTTCCGGCCAGAGGCACTCGACGCGACCAACTGGTCCTCAGGGTACCCCGCTCAGCGAGTCAACTTCATTCTCCAGCAGCGCAGCGAAGACGCCGCCACGGCTCTTGCCCTGCTTCAATCCGCGTGGTCGAATGAAGACGCGGACATGCGGGTACGGCTGTTGCAATCCCTCGGGATTCATCTCACCCCGTCGGACAAACCCTTCCTTGAAGAACTTCACAAAGACCGCGCTCCCAGAGTCCGCGATCTGGCGCAACGTCTGCTCTGCCGTCTACCCGGCGCGACGGGCACGCACCCGGCACTTGCCGCCTGCCTCGAACGGATCGAACGAAGCACCTCCGGGTTCCTACGGAACAGAGTCACCCTGAAGCTTCAGTTTCCGGCGACCGTCAAAGAGCACCAGACGAAGATGTGGATCCGTGAAACCTTCGCGAACGTAAGTTGCGACGAGCTTGCGAAAGGATTGAGTCTCTCTGAGCCCCAGATGATCGAAGCGGCACAGAAGGATTCAAACCTACTGCTTGCAATCGCCTTGATGGCCACTCAAGACCATCAGGTCAGCCTGCTGGAGCTTGTCGTGAAGCATCTGCCGGACGCATGGGAGGCCCTGGTGCAGTGCGGCCCAGTCCAGTTGGACGGGACATCGCCTAAGCAGCGAGCCCTCTGGGCTGAGGTTCTCCTTCGGCCCTATGGCGCGACTCCGCCCTTCTCGTTTGCGGGCTGGAGCTGGATGCACCGGGCCCTGCGCGGGCCAGTTCCTCCTTCACTGATCGCCGCCGTGGTTCGCTCATCCCAATGGCGCGAAACGCTGCAGGAGACGAAGGGGCCTGAGTGGATGGAACTGCTCGCTGCCTGCTGTCCTGCCTCGCAGCGGACTGCTCTGCGCGGGCTGCTGGAAACGATCGAACCATCGCAGACCATAACCGCACTTGCATTGCTCGACCTAACGAACGGCATGGAAAGAGGCCGAAGAGATGATGGAAGTGAACGATAAGCTGAGGCTGGGCGCGGAAGATATTTACGCCGGAGAACTGACTGCGCTCGCCGAGGGTGACAGCCGACCGCGCCCGGAGAACTGGAGGATGTCTCCGCAGGCAGTCGTGACCTACTTGCTGGGTGGTAAGGCCCCGGACGGCACAGCGATTTCCGCCAAGTATGTCGGCAACCGCCGCCTGATCGAAACGGCGGTCGTCACCTTGGCGACCGACCGCGCACTACTCCTTCTTGGTCTGCCCGGAACGGCGAAATCCTGGGTCTCGGAACACTTGGCTGCCGCAGTCTCTGGCTCTTCTCAGCGCATGATCCAGTGCACGGCGGGGACGGACGAGAACCAGATCCGCTATGGATGGAACTATGCGTTGTTGCTGGCGAAAGGTCCATCCCAGGAAGCGCTGGTCAAGACACCGCTCACCCGGGCGATGGAAGAGGGCACCATCCTGCGCCTTGAAGAGCTCACCCGCATGGGTTCCGATGTGCAAGACACCCTAATCACGGTCCTATCAGAAAAGACGCTGCCTATCCCTGAGCTCGACTCTGCTATCGATGCTCGCCGTGGCTTCAACGTCATCGCTACGGCGAACAATCGCGATAAGGGCGTCAATGACCTCTCCTCCGCGCTCAAGCGGCGCTTCAACGTGGTCGTCCTCCCCTCGCCTGCGACGCTCGAAGAAGAGGCTGGCATCGTGCTCAAGCGCGTGATGGAGATTGGCACCAACCTCAGTCTGCCGCCCATTCGGCCCGCCGACCAAGAACTCCTACGCATCGTGACGATCTTCCGAGAACTGCGCGATGGCAGGACCCTCAACGGAAAGACCAAGCTTAAGACCTCGTCCGGCTCGCTTTCGACTGCCGAGGCGATCTCAGTCGGCGTCAGCGCCTGGGCCTCTGCAGCACACTTCGGGGATGGCATGGTCGACGCTGACGCGGTAGCCTCGAACGTAGTCGGCGCGGTCGTCAAAGACCCCGTGCAGGACACCATCGCGCTCGAGGAGTACCTCGAATCCGTCGTCCGAACCCGCGAAGGCTGGGATGATCTCTACCGCGCAATTCGCGAGGTCCTTTAGCTTCAATGTCGTCTTCACTGGATGAGCGCGTGCGACTGCTCGGCATTCGCCATCACGGGCCGGGCTCGGCGGCGCTTGTGCGTCAGGCGCTCGATGCGCTGAAGCCCGACTGCGTCCTGATCGAAGGGCCTCCTGAAGCGGACGATCTGATTCGCTTCGTCGCTACGCCCGGGATGAAGCCTCCAGTGGCCATTCTCCTACATGTCGTCGAAGACAGCAGCGCCGCTACCTTCATGCCATTCGCTGAGTTTTCCCCGGAGTGGCAGGCGATGAGCTGGGCGCTGGAACACGGCTGTGACACCCACTTCTGCGACTGGCCTGCGGCGGTCTCACTCGCGGATAGGCTGGCGAAGGAGCCGGAGACGCCTGCAGTCCTCAAGGTCGAACACGATCCTGACCCTCTCGACCAACTTGCCGAAGCGGCGGGCTACTCGGACGGCGAAGCTTTTTGGAATGCATTGATCGAGCAGTATGGCGGTGCGGCTGGTCAGGCGGTCGAGATCTTCCACTCGATTGAAGCCGCGATGACCGAGACGCGTGGGATGCAGCAGCTTAGTGAGGCTGCAGCTTTGAAGGAGGCACGCCGCGAAGCCTTTATGCGGATTCGCATCCGGGAAGCCGTTAAAGCTCACGCTGGCAATATCGCGGTCGTATGCGGTGCGTGGCATCTCAGCGGTCTACGTGAGCCCTCGACCAACTCGGCCGATCGCGCACTCATCAAGGACCTACCCCGGATCAAGATCAACGCGACCTGGGTACCGTGGACCGATAGCCGTCTGAGTGCTTTCAACGGATACGGGGCAGGAGTCATCTCCCCTGGCTGGTACCGTCACCTCTGGAACCTGTACGGCGTGGCAACAAGTCCTGGACCAGAGGAGTTCGCCGCTGTGTGGCAGGCCAGAACTGCGTCGCTCCTGCGGGAGGAGGGCTTCGCTGCCTCTACGGCTTCGGCAATCGAAGCAGCTCGGCTCGCACTTGGCCTGGCAGCCATGCGGGAGCTATCTCTGCCAGGGCTCGCCGAGATGCGTGATGCGACCCTGTCTGCGCTCTGCCACGGAGAAGTCGCCGCGTTGATGCTGGTAGAGCAGAAGCTCTACGTGGGTGAGCGCGTTGGCGAGATCAGTGACGACGTCCCGCAGATGCCGCTTGCCCGGGATCTTGCGCAGTGGCAGAAGAAGACCCGGCTTAAGCCCGAAGACATCGACGTTGAGATCAAACTGGACCTGCGAAGCGACGCGGGCTCGCTCAGGTCCACGCTTCTGCACCGGCTCACGCTCATCAAGGTCCATTGGGGACGGCTTCTCGACGCCGAGGCGGGGCGTGGAACCTTTCGCGAGATCTGGACCATCCGCTGGATTCCTGAGCTCTCCGTGTCTTTAGCGGAAGCCTTGATCTACGGCGTCACCATCGAGCAGGCTGCCGGAAACGCAACTCGGGACAAGGCGAAAGCTTCGTCATCCGTCACCGAACTCGCCGAGCTCGTTCGATCTGCGCTCGTGGCTGACCTTCCCGACGCTGCCACCGATTGCATCACGCAGCTTCAGACCGTTGCCGCCCGCGCCAGCGACCTTACCGACGTAATGAACGCGGTTGGACCGTTGGTGCGTGTCTTACGCTATGGCTCGGCCCGCAAGCTGCCGGAAGAAGCTCTTCGCGCCCTGATCGCTTCGCTGGGTGTGGAAGTGAATGCAGGCGTTCGCACCGGCTCTCACGCGCTGGATGCTGAGACTGCGATAAAGCACGTGAAAGCGATGCGAGGCTTCGACGAAGCCCTTAGCCTCTTCGACGATAATGCGTTGACGCGGAACTGGTGGCAGCAGCTTGCCGCGATGGTGGAGGATGACCAGGTCGCCCCCGCCGTCGCTGGTCTCAGCCTGCGCCGTCTCCATGACGTCAGCAACATGGAGCCGGACCGGGTTGCAGCAGACTTCTCGCGCCAGATGAGCGGGCACGCTCCACAGCACTCCGGTGCTTTTCTTGAGGGATTTCTCAGCGGCGGATCCGAGGTCATCCTGCACGACCGGCTCCTGCTGCAACTGGTCGACACCTGGTTGTGCGAACTCGCCGAGCAAGATTTCATCGAGGCACTCCCACTGTTGCGACGCAGCATGTCCGGCTTCGACGGAGTCTCCCGCCGGAGGCTGATGGAGCAGGTTAAGACGGCCCGCAACTTCGTGACAGCGACTCGCACTGTAGACGCGCCCGAAGACAATGCAGCCTTCGCTCAGGCACTCCCGCTGCTCTATCAGATACTTGGCATCAGCTTGGAGGAACCGCTATGACTGAGCAGGAGCGAACCCGCCGCTGGCAGCTAACACTTGGCGACGAAGATCAGTCCGGGCTTTCAGAGAGTGACATCCGACTGAATGCTGCGCTTACCGCACTCTACGGAGTGTCAGCCAGCAAAGGTCGGGGCGGTCTTGGAGCCTCCTCGCCAAAGGTCGCACGGTGGCTCGGCGATATACGCGAGTTCTTTCCGACCAGCGTCGTGCAGATCATCCAAAAGGACGCGTTCGAGCGCCTCAACCTCAAATCGCTGATGCTCGAGCCCGAGTTCCTCGCGACCCTCGAGGCCGACGTCCACCTGGTAGCCGATCTGATGTCGCTTCGCGGAGCCATCCCGGAGAAGACGCGCGAAACCGCGAGGATGGTCGTTCGCAAAGTGGTCCAGAAACTGCTCGCGCGACTGGAGCACCGCACCATTCAGACTCTACGTGGTGCATTGAATCGCTCGCAGCGGACTCGCCGCCCGCGCCACAGCGACATCGACTGGGGACGCACCATCCGCACCAACCTTCGCCACTACCAGGCAGATCACAACACCATCGTTCCGGAAGTCCTGGTCGGGTACGCTCGCAGGACCCGCTCCCAAGCGAACGTCGATCACGTCATCTTGTGCGTCGACCAATCCGGATCCATGGCGACTTCGGTGGTCTACTCATCGATCTTTGCGGCGGTCATGGCCTCGGTGCCAGGCATCTCCACTCAGCTCATCTGCTTCGATACCGTGGTCGTTGACTTGACGGAACAACTCGCCGATCCGGTTGAAGTCCTCTTCGGGGTCCAACTCGGCGGCGGTACCGACATCAACGCCGCTCTCGCATACTGCGAGCAGAAGATCGAGCACCCGGCCAAGACGCACCTGATTTTGGTAACCGATCTTTATGAAGGTGGCGATGCCAAGTCAATGCTTTCCCGGATCGCTTCGCTCAAGCGTTTGGGCGTGAACCTAATCGTGCTGCTCGCTCTTTCAGACGAAGGACACCCAGGTTTCCACTCTCATCACGCTGAGATGATCGCCGCAATGGAGTGCCCCGTTTTCGGTTGCACGCCAGACCAGTTTCCCGACCTCATGGCGGCCGCGCTAACGCGTCAAGACCTCACTCAATGGGCAGCGGGACAGGATATTAGTCTCGTAAGAGGCGAGGCGAAGAGCTCCAATTGAGCCGAACTCTACGGAAGCTTGTGAATAGCTGAGTGGAACCCTCTCCCGGGCCGGTTTGTACCAAACACTCAGCGCACATGCAGGTGAAGGCCTCCTGGGCCGCCCTGCAGGCCAAGGCAAAGCTTGAGGGTGGCAGGCTAGACTCTGTGGCCGACCGGCTGCTCAAAGCCCCGCATCCCGAATAGGAGAGCACGGTCTTCGCATTCAGGAAATCACGGCCTCGATCGACTGCGCCATGTAACTGGTCGCCGGTCACCTTGAACCGAAGCCCGCCCGGTGTCAGCATTGGGAGCTCCCGGTGAACTGAATAGTCGTTCTCATCCGTAGATGTGCCAAGAAAGGGTCAATTTTTATAGGCCGATTGGCGTGGGTTTGAGGGGCCACAATTGTTGTGCCAAAATACGGTCGTTATATGGTACAGTCGACCACTATGAGGACAGCGATCTATACCCGAGTGAGCAAGAGTGATGGCACTCAAGACCCGGCGAACCAGCAGCGCGAGCTGCTCTTATTTTGTGAACGGCAGGGGTGGGAGGTCGTCGAAGTCTACACCGACTTCGCATCCGGGAAGCGTAGTGACCGAGCGAGCTTTAGGCGAATGATGGATGATGCGTCGAAACGGAAGTTTCAGGCAGTCTTGTTCTGGGCGATGGACAGATTCTCACGCGAAGGCATAGAGCCGACGCTCATGTACCTCCGTCAGCTTGGAGAGTACGAGGTTGGCTTCCGGAGCTACCAAGAACCATTCTTCGACTCTGCAGGCCCGTTCAAAGAACTCATGATTGCAATGTTCGCGAGTTTTGCCTCCCTGGAGCGAGCCAAGATAAGCGAGCGGACCCTCGCAGGGCTGGCGAAGGCCAGAGCCCAGGGGAGAGTTGGGGGGCGACCGAAGGTGGAAGAGGACGGTGCCAAGATGCGTGCTTTTCGGAAGTTGAAGGAGAGAGGCCTATCCGTGCGGAAGATCGCAGCAGAAATGGGGATCTCCGCGACGACGGTACAGAAGTTGGCTGCGGGCGCTTAGTTGGTCCAAGACCAGTACCCAATATATATTGCTTGGCGTACAAGCTCTCTCTGCGATACTTGCTGGGGACACCTATGAATGCAGTAGAGATTGAAGCGGCAGTTTCCGACCTCGCGGCCCAGCCGTTTGACGCGTCCGAGTTCCCCTACGAGTTTCTGAAGGCCTTCGACAAGAAAGAGACGCAGCTGATGAGGCTGCGGAAGGGCGATTTGAACCGGAGCGACGTCCCCGGTGGGGTTCTTCTCCAGTCGAACATTCACATCGCCGTGTGCCCGCCAGGTCAAACCAGTGTCACTTTCGCACGCCTGAAGGGCAGTGCAAGTACTTTAGACGCCAAAGCGAAGTTCATCCTGGTAACTGATGGAATTGTTCTTGAAGCGGAGGACCTGCTCACGGGTGAGGCCATCGCTCCCGATTACCCCCGTTTCGCCGAGCACATCGGCTTCTTCCTCCCGCTCGCCGGGATCTCCACTGTCCGCGAGATCAAGGACAACCCGATCGACGTCCGCGCCACCCGGCGGCTGAACAAGCTCTACGTCGAACTACTCCGCCAGAACCCCGATTGGGGGTCCGAGGCGCGTCGCCATGACATGAATCACTTCATGGCGCGGCTCATCTTCTGCTTCTTCGCGGAAGACACCGACATCTTCTTGAGCCGGAGCCTCTTCACCAACACAGTCGAGCAGTTCAGCGAGTCTGTTGGCATCAACACACACCAGGTCCTTGAGGCCTGCTTCCGGGCAATGAACACGAAGCAGGAGAACCGGAACCCCGACAACACGCCCGGTTACGCGGTCACCTTTCCCTATGTGAACGGTGGTCTTTTCGCGGGTTCGACAGAGGTACCGCAGTTCACGCGCATCGCCCGCAGCTATCTGTTGCAGGCGGGCAGCCTTGACTGGAAGCACATCAACCCAGATATCTTCGGCTCTATGATCCAAGCGGTCGCAGATGATGAAGAACGTGGCGCTCTGGGCATGCACTACACCAGCGTACCCAACATCCTGAAGGTCCTGAACCCGCTCTTTCTAGACGAACTGCTTGCGCAGCTGGAGGCAGCGGGCGACAACGGTCGCACGTTGCTGAACCTGCGCCGCCGCCTTAGCCGGATCCGCGTCTTCGACCCTGCCTGCGGCTCCGGCAACTTCTTGGTCATCGCATACAAGGAGTTAAGGAAGATTGAGGCCGAAATCAACGCTCGCCGAGGCGAGCACATGCGCCCCACCGAGATCTCAAAGAAGAACTTCCGCGGCATAGAGCTTCGCGACTTCGCGGCGGAGATCGCTCGGTTGGCGCTGGTTATAGCGGAGTATCAGTGCGATGTACTGCACCGTGGGCCGCTCGCAGCCAAGGAAGAGTTTCTGCCGCTCGATGAGATGAACTGGATCACCTGCGGTAACGCCTTGCGGCTGAACTGGTTGGAGGTGTGCCCACCCGAGGGGACAGGAGTTAAGCTGCGTTCAGATGATTTGTTCCAGACGCCGCTGGCGCAACCGGAGATAGATTTTGAGAATGAGGGTGGAGAGGTTTTCATCTGCGGGAATCCGCCATATGTCGGTGACAAGTATCAGACGAAGGATCAAAAGGAGGACCTAAAAGGTATAGCTAAGAAAGACGTCCGTGCGGTGGACTATATCGCTGGGTGGTTTTGGAAGGCCTCGGACTACATCAGACAAGGCGATCGGTTTGCCTTCGTGTCCACCAATTCCGTCTGCCAAGGGGTTCAGGTTCCATTGATTTGGCCGAAGATCATCGCTGCTGGACAGGCAATTGTTTTCTGCTACAAGGACTTCCTGTGGGGCAACAACGCGACCAAGAACGCGCAGGTAATCTGCGTTATCGTCGGCGTGGCAAATGCTGAAGTCAAGCCGAAGTACATATTTGACGGAGAAGAGCGCAAAAATGTCGACAACATCAACTTCTATCTGACGTCCGGAAAAAGTCTCATCGTCGAAAGGGCTAATGAACCGATCTCTAATATTGCGATCATGTTCGGCGGCAACATTCCAAGGGATCAGGGAAATCTTCTTCTCGCACCAGATGAGGCGAAGGACTTGATCGCCTCATACCCAGCAGCGGCGGCATTGATAAAGCCAATCCTGGGTTCAAAGGAATTCATCAATGGTACAGATCGATACTGCCTTTGGATTACTGATGCACAAGCACCGCTCGCTTCTACCATTCCGCCGATTAACGCGAGGCTTAGTCTTGTCCGCGAATACCGCTTGCATGGTAGCGAACGAGGACTCGCTGGTCTCGATACGCCTTACAAGTTCGAGCGAACGATCGTCGGAAATCAACATACTATCATCATCCCCAGCGTTTCGTCAGAACGCCGCCCCTACCTTCCATGCGGATTGTTGCCTGCTCATGTGCGGATCTCAAACCTCGCGCTCGCACTCTACGACGCTCCCCTCTGGAACATGGCTTTGATTGCCTCGAAGCTGCATTTAGTCTGGATTGGGACAGTCTGCGGCAAGATGAAGACCGACTTCCGCTACTCCAACACTCTCGGCTGGAACACTTTCCCGGTGCCAACGCTCACAGAACAGAACAAGACTGACCTGACCCGCTGCGCCGAGGACATCCTGCTGGCCCGAGAGGCGCACTATCCGGATACCATCGCCCACCTCTACAACCCTGAGACGATGCCCGCGAACCTGCGTGCCGCGCATGACGCCAACGACGAGGTGCTGGAACGCATATACATCGGTCGCCGCTTCCGCAACGACACCGAGCGGCTGGAGAAGCTGTTTGCAATGTATGCGAACATGCAGAGGGTGGCATCCAGAACCGAACAGGCAGCAAGGAAGACTAGAGTGAGCCGCAAGACGGCGGAGGTGGCAGATTG
The DNA here is from genome assembly GCA_026225095.1 of bacterium. Lineage (GTDB taxonomy): Bacteria > Acidobacteriota > Terriglobia > Terriglobales > Acidobacteriaceae > Edaphobacter. The sequence continues at coordinate 14,610 of JAMFSC010000119.1, read as the reverse complement.
AGCGGCACAAGCATCCCTTCAGTATCGATCGCGACCGGCAGCACTGGCAGGTCTGCGCATGTGAACGAGATGGGCATGCGGCCTATGCAGGAGCGCGTCTTCCAGAAGCGCGGCGAACAGTTCTTGCTGATAAAGTCTCCCCCAGCCAGCGGCAAAAGCCGTGCCCTAATGTACGTAGCGCTGGACAAGCTCGCGAACCAGGATGTGAAGCAGGCCCTGATCGTAGTCCCGGAGCGTTCGATTGGTGCAAGCTTTAGCGATGAGCCCTTGACCACGAGCGGCTTCTGGGCCGACTGGATAGTGAAGCCGCGCTGGAACCTATGCGCCATGCCAGGAGCCGACGACGAGAATGGTAGCCAGGGCAAGGTCAAGTCTGTCGGCGACTTCCTGGCCAGCAACGACTCCGCGCTGGTCTGCACCCACGCTACCTTTCGCTATGCGGTAGAGGCGCTAGGCGTAGAAGCCTTCGACAACCGTCTGATCGCAATTGACGAGTTCCACCACATCTCCATCGGCGAGACGAACGTGCTCGGCTCGCAGCTAAAGGCGCTCTTGGTCCGCGCGAAGGTGCATGTCGTCGCCATGACCGGAACCTACTTCCGTGGCGATGCGACGGCTGTGCTGAGCCCGGAGGACGAGGCTCGCTTTGCCACTGTTACCTACACCTACTACGAGCAGCTGAACGGCTACCAATACCTGAAAGCACTGGACATCGGCTACTCCTTCTACGGCTCGCGCGGCTACCCGGGTTCGATCGGGGACGTGCTGGACCCGTCGCTGAAGACGATCGTACACATTCCCCCCGTGAATTCTGCCGCCAGTATGGGAACCAAGGAGGAGCAGGTCAGTGGGATCATGGATACGCTGGGCAAGTGGATTTGTCGCGACTCGGACACTGACTTTCACCTGGTCCGCGAGAAGCTTACCGGACGCGTTCTAAAGGTCGCCGACCTAGTCGATGACTCAGACCTCAACCGCCGGAGCAAAGTGCTGGGCGCGTTACGCAACCCGGTGCATCGAAACGATCGCGAGCACGTCGATGTGATCATCGCCCTGGGCATGGCCAAGGAGGGCTTCGATTGGATCTGGTGTGAGCACGCGCTCACGGTCGGCTACCGCAGCAGCCTGACTGAGATTGTGCAGATCATCGGCCGCGTAACGCGCGACGCTCCAGGCAAGACTCGGGCACGGTTCACCAACCTGGTCGCCGAGCCCGCCGCCGACCAAAGCGACGTCGTAGAGGCCGTGAACGACACTCTGAAGGCCATAGCTGTAAGCCTGCTGATGGAGCAAGTTATCGCACCGCATTTCGACTTCACCCCCAAGGACTCCGGCCCCAAACCTGGCTTCGACTACGGCCCGGACGGCTACCAAGAAGGCAAGACCAACGTCGGCGTCGACGGAGAGACTGGCACACTTCAGATTGAGATCAAGGGCCTGAAGGGGATGAGCCCGGAGGCGGCTCGCATCTGCCGCGAAGACCTGATGGATGTGATCGCGGCCGTGGTGCAGGACAAGGAAACGCTGACCCGTGCGCTCTTCGACACAGAAACCCTTCCGCAGGAGACGACGCAGCTACGCATCCCGAAGATCATCGCCGAGCGCTATCCCGATCTCAGCCCGGAAGACGTTGAGGCTGTTCGCCAGCGGGCCGTCGCCGCTCTGACACTGGTGCAGACTGCGATCAAGACCGGAGAGAAGGCGAACACCAACCTAGGGCTGCTGGAGGGGGTGCGCAAGTTTGTGCTGGAGGTGCGCGAGCTCAGCGTAGACCTGATCGACAAGATCAACCCTTTCGGCGAAGCTTACACGATCCTTTCGAAGACGCTTAACGCGGAAACTTTGCGCCAGATGGAGGAGAAGATCGCCGCGACCAAGGTGAACATCCCCGAGGATGAGGCACTGGATCTAACGCGCCGGGCTCTATCTTGGCAGAACGAGAATGGACGACCGCCCAAGATCGTTTCAAACGATCCGTTTGAAAGCAAACTGGCACAGGGTATCGCGGCATACCGTCGCTTCAACGCGAAGAACAAGGCCAAAGCGGTCGAAGGCCCACTGTGAAGAACCCGCGGGAGCTCAAAGGCGATGAGCTGCTCAAGGCACTGGGTATTATTGAGCTGGAACAGCCGGAGACCGTTCGATACACCCCGCGACAGGAGCGCATTGTTGCGGGCTTCGAGGACGTCTTGCGTTTCCGCGAGGCCAATGACCGAACTCCCAAGCACGGCCCGCACCTGGACATCTTCGAGCGCTTGTACGCGGTGCGCCTAGACCAGCTGCGTAAACTGCCGAAGGAAGATCTCACGCTGTTGCTACCGTTGGATCCCTTTGGCCTGCTCACAGTGCCCGCCGAAAGAGGTGAGAGTTTCGACGCATTGAGTGGTGACGATGTGCTGGCCCCGCTTCCAGAAAGTGATCCCGGAGACATCGGTACCTTAGTTCATGTGCAATCTCTGGAAACAAAGCGAGAGGCCGGATCCGCCGACTACATCGCCGAACGCGTAAAGTGCAAGGACTTCGACCTTTACCGTCCATTATTTGAGGCCGCGGAGGCGGATCTTGCAGCCGGACGGCGCATCACCAAGCCCTTCGAGAAGGACGCTAGCATTGAGCAGCACGACTTCTTCATTCTGGACGGGCAGATGGTCTACGTGGCTGCGGTGGGAGAGACCTTCCGGACTGTGAACGCCGACACCCAGGGACGGCTGCGGGCTGTCTATTCCAACGGCAGCGAGAGCAACCTCCTCCTGCGGTCCCTGCAACGGGCGCTCTACGAGAAGCACCGCAACGGGCGTCGTATCACGACGCCGGATCTGGGCCCGCTCTTCGGGGACCGGATGGAGCCGGGAGACATCGTCAGCGGAACCATCTACGTGTTGCAAAGCCTGTCAAAACAGCCAGAGATCGCAGCGCTAAGGGATGTACTTCACAAGATAGGGGTGACCGGCGGCAGGGTCGAGGACCGCGTCGCGAACGCCGAGCGAGACGCAACCTATCTATTAGCGCCGGTCAAAATTGTTGCAACCTGGCAACTCGCCAACATTCGTCGCTTCAGCTTCGAGCAGACGATCCACCGAGTGTTCGCTTCTGCTCAATTGGAACTCAGAATTCCGGACCGGTTCGGAATTGCTGTCGAGCCGCGCGAATGGTTCATCGTTCCGCTACCCGTAATCGATGAGGTCATTAGGCGCATACAGGACGGAACCATTACCGGCCTCTTCTACGACACACGGTCAGGATCGCTTCGGAGTCAGTAATATTATCCGTCTTCCAGCACTCACGGAATGCGCGGGTTGCTCCAGTCGGCCGCCGCCGAGTAGGTGGATTTCCGGTTAGATAGGCGACAAACTTCTCTAATGCCACCGCAGATTTCTGCCGCTCATCCTCGTCTTCTGCGACCCACGGCTTGCCTCGGGCATTTGCAGCCACACAGCGTCGCGTTCATGCTCTGGGAAAACGTCGCCTGTTAAGAAATTATCTGCATGATCTTCACATCGCAAGCTCCCACAAGCTAGGCTCCTCCCCTGGACTTGAACGCATACCTAATAGGCTATGCCTCCAGATCAAGAGCTCCTGAATCATAGCCTGCGTGATCCGGTCGGTATTGACGCTGGTCCGTATATGGCGTTTTTGGCGAGAGCGGCGAGTTATCAAGATTGTGCAAACAGCGATGCGACTAGCCGTTGCGTTCCCACCCCCAGCGGTTACACGGTTGTTGCGAGATCCGCGTTTCCTTTCAACACACTCCTGAATTCCCATCAAAAAGAGGGATAGGTTCCAATGAAACATTGCCTCCAAGAAGATCCATTGCGCAGGGGCGCGGTCCGAGGGGAGTATCGTCGTCCTCGGTTCTTTAGCGACATTTGCTCTCGCGAAGTGACAGTCATCCACTGTCACGCGCCCCGACGGATCCAATTCCGAGGACGGAATGTGGGCCCGTCTATAAGTATACCGGGGGACCGATACTGTAAGGCTTTTTGGTGATGGTCTTCGGGCCACTCAGGGTTGGCCTTATTGGCCCCCATTCTCCCCAAGCAAGCACGGGGTCGGCCGCCCTGGGGGATTTCGCTACGCTCGGGATACCGGCTCGCCCTTAGCGACTTTGTCTAGCACATAGTCCAGAACCTTCTGGACCTGCTCTACTGTGATGCCACCGTATATGTCGTTGGCGATCTCTTCGGCGCTGTACCCGCCCTCGAAGTTCGGGAGGATCGAGTCTGCGATGACCCTTGAGCCTTTCAGAATGGGCCGTCCGCTCACCTTCCCAGGCATTTGTTCCACCTCGTCGCAACCGGACCAATCTGTCTGAACCTCTAGGGGAGCGGTCTCGGCAGGAACGTCGGCCTTAGTAGGGAGTGTTTGGACTTCAGCCGCCTTGCGGGCCGCGTAGTCGAGCACGGTCTTCACTTGATCGAGATCCAATTCGAACATGGCGGCGACCTCCACAGCGGAATAGCCGTCTGCGTGGTTCCCCACGATGGCTTCGGCCTGAACTCGTGTGCCCCTAAGAATCGGCACACCACTTACCTTTCCCGGTACCTGCTCCACCTCGACACAACCAGACCAGTCGATCTCCATCTCTGCGGGAGCGGCGGCCTTCGTCCTTGAGGACTGCTGTCTTGCCTTGGGGCGCTCTTCAGTCGACTCACGGGCCGCGTAGTCGAGGACTGCCTTCACCTGGTCGAGATCCAGCCGGAACATCTCCGCTATCTCTACAGCCGTGAATCCGTCCGCGTGGTTGCCGGTGATCGCCTCCGGCTGGACACGTGTGCGCTTCAGAATCGGAACACCGCTCACCTTGCCGGGTATCTGCTCCACCTCATCACAATCAGACCAGTCGATCTCAACCTCGCCAGCCATGGGAGTCTCCTGCGAGATTTTAACCCTGCGTCTCCTGATCCACTAGGGCTTTCAGCTTTAGGGGGTGAGCTTCAAATCCAGAACTCGGCCGAAGAGGCCATCTATAAGAATCCTCGTGGTTGGACTGGAAGGTAACCTCGACCTTAGCGCCGGGTAGGGAGAAGCGAGCTATGGCCCTGGAGGTTGTCTCCAAGGACCACTGTATATCAGCGTTTGAATCGAAGGCGGCGATGATGGACTCAGCCAGGATGCTCATCGAGGTTCCTTCCCTGTGATTCTATTTCAGATCTTCCTTGGGGGCGGTCTTCTCGAGCCAAGCGGTTGCGTTGAGACCTGCTTGGCGTTCTATCGACTTCAACCGTCTTCACGGAGGCTTCGATCTTATGCGCCTTGCAGACGGCGTCGGCCTGCGCGATCAGGTCGAGCCAACGCTCAGCTTCGAGGGCGGATCGCTCCGGTGCCCTCCGCCACGAGTAGAAGGCATCGAACAAGCCTGGTGCCTCCCTCACGGTGAGCGAGGCACCGTCCTCGGTGACGATTTGCAGGCGGATTGGCCGTGTCGGGTCGATCGGTTCCCTCGTCGACGCACCAGAGCGGGCGACCAAACCGGTCAACCCGTAACTAACTCCGAAGTGAGAGAACATCATCCTGGCTGAGTTACAGTGAGGCACCGCCAGAAAGATCTCCGGAGTGTGGGGAGTGCCGGTACCCAAGACGAAGTAGGAAGAGAGCTTGGCGACCGTTCCCCCGACGGGGCGACCCTCGCTCTCCGCCGGTACCTCGGAAGCAGTCTTGCTAGGCCTGAAGGCGATCTTCTGGATGCGGCCCCGAGCCCGGGCTATGCGCAGTTCTGTATGGTCAAACTTCGGCGTGGTTGAGCGGAGTTCCGAGAGTGTTTGCTGCGCGTTCAGGATTGACTGATCCGTCAACAATCCTTCCCAGAAGTTTCCCGTCGCTCCGTAGACCGAGGTCTTGCCATTCAAACGCATGATGAAGGCGCTCTGCCCGAAATTCTCCGCGATCTCGATAGCCGCCGCCATCCAATCTTCTTCAGAGATACTCTGGTCATCCTTCTTGATGAGCCACGAGTATTCCAGTCCATCGACGATCGTGCCGCCCAAATCTTCGCACCGAGAGGCGGGCTCCTCAGCGTGCTCCTCAGCGAGTCCTGCGCAGGCCGTCCAGTGAGCGATGAGCCAGTAGGCCCCGATCATCTTGGTTCGGAACCTGGACCTCAAGGCCGCCGGAAGAGCTCTGAACGTAGACTCATTCTCGACCTTCGAGACGGCACGCGGAGGTTCAACTGTCGGATCCCAGGCCCTGAAGGACGTGATTAGCATGAAGTCCACGTCGGAGTTGATCCGCTCAAGTATATGTGCAAGGTTGTCCCCGCTGGCCGCGCGATAAGATAATCGGTCCCCTTCTATGGGCATATCGATGATCAACCCACGATCCGCGTAGCGACGTACATGAGCGAGCTCGGTTATTGTTCTTCCTGTCATTAGGCTAGTCCTGTACCTTTGTTCCCGTCCGGGCTGCGTCTGCATCTCGTAGAAGTCGACCGGGGCATTGACGCCCGATCAACCCACAGAAGTCATAAGCCTGCCCGATCACGAGCTCCAGTTTATAGACGCCGCCCATCGATCGAGGCAATAGGTAGCTGAGATATTCACTTTGCGACGGTGCTGATACTTCATCACGAAGACAATATGAGACGCATTGGAATCATCTTCAGGGATATTGATCTCCAGCAACTGGCCCCTTGGAGTGAAAATCTCCATGCCTATGATGTGGACGTTCAGCGCGTTACATCGTTCGATCACGACCAAGAAATCTTCGGCCGTGAAATAACTTATCGCCGACGAATCCCATGCTGGATGTAGAAGAGTCAAGCCCCTGAATACATGGGTCGAAAGGAACAACTCTTCAGCGTCTCTTCCCATCAGCATTCCGGGGAAGATCGCTTCAACAGAGGTGCATCCGGGCGAGATATCATGAGTGGACGAAGTGACGTCTTCCAATGTTTTCTGAATGAGGCCTCCACCTAGCGGTCCGTCTGATCGAGGTTTTTCCTTGGCCATATTGTTCCTCATAAGCGCTCGTCCTTGCTGCGCAATTCAGCCTTTGAAGTCATATCCCGCCGACCTTTGACTCCTCCACGCCGCAGGGGCTGCAGGTCAAGCAGGATAGGTTTGTTGGCAATTTCTCCCTCGGGCCCCAGCAGCGCGGCGTTTACGAAAATCGTATGTGGCGTTTCGAGAATGCCGTAGCCGCTATGAATGTGTCCGAAGACGTGCAGTCGGGGCTTCACACGCTGTACCGCTGCAAGCAACTCACGGCACCCCAGATGCTCGGTGGTTCCAGCAAGTCCGTCCAAGTACCCGTAAGGTGGGCCGTGGGTCACGAGAATGTGAGTATCTAGTGGTATCTGCGCATAATGCCGGGCTCGCTGAGAGGCGTCGGACATGCCGAAAGCACCACCATACATTGGGGTAACGGAGGATCCCCAGATGTTGAGACCTGCCACAGTCATTCGCTGCCCTATAAGCACTGTTGCATTTGAAGTCAGTGACCGGCGGGAAGAATCGGCTTCCAAATAGAATTCGTGGTTTCCCGGCACCAGGACGGCCCCGCACTTCACCGGCTGTTCAGCGATCCACTGGTTGAAATCCCGGATTGAAGCAAGGCTCTTGCTAAGGAAGCTCCAGTCCCCAGCGTGAAGCAATAAATCTGCGGACGGGAGCCTATCCAATTCTCGATGCAGCTGATGCGTGTCACTCAACGCCAAGATTCTCATGGGGCTTTCTCTTAGGCCGAGAGCCAGGCGGCGAACCAATGGCGGAGGGCCAATGCGGTGGCGTTGGATGGCTTAGGAGGTGGTATGAGGAGTGAATACACGATGTGACTCACTCGGGGACGCGGCTACTCAGTGGATGTTACATGATGGTCCTCCCTTTATGGCCGAGAACTTATTAGTGAGCCTCGCGATCCCCTCTCAGGCCCGACACCTCTCTGAGGGGATCACGCCCAGCGGTTTAGCGGTCTCGGAATAGCAGTCCGGGATTGGAGGAATTGCTGCTCACGATGTGGCCTTCGTTGTCGCGAGTCGTATTGAACTTTTCACTCGTTCGACCGACGAGCATGCCTCTTGCATCTCGGGCTACCGTATCGCCGTTAGCAAACTCTGTTGATCTGCCAATAATCTCGCGTCGTCCATCTCGGATCGTTGTATCCTTCATCATCGTTACCCCGTGTGCGAGGAATAGGACCTCACACTAAGACACTACAGAGGCGAACCATTGAAAGGGAATCCCAGGGAGAGTCAGATCATCGCGCTGATTGCCATTACGATTCTGCCGGGTCGACGATTCTGTCGGGTAAACGATTCAACCCTCAGAAATAACGCTATGTCGCCTGAGAGTGCTACTTCCCAGATCGGCGAATCTTGGGGCAGTCGGTCCAGAGATATTACGACCTGCTAGAGACATTCACTTGGGTTACGTTAAAGCCCGGGTTGCGAGTGCTCGTGATACCAACGTCCTGGACTCGCACTGCTATACGTCACCGAAGCAGGATGAGCAGCGGCACAGCGTCTTCGGCCGCCCACACGACCGCATTTTGCCCGAAACGGGTTCCTAGCCTTTTCGACTCTTCGAGGGTCAATCCAAGAGCGAGCCAGCTAGGCTCGCCTGGCCAATCGCCAATAGAGCTGACACCCTCCCCGTGGATGAGATCTGGCGTCCGAGTTCGCAACTCTGCTAACAATGACCTTTGCGCGGCCTGATTGAGATCGTCTTCCTGCTGTTTACTACACGGATTGAAGGCGGTGATGAAGAGTGCGGACGACTGCTCTCGACTTGCATAAAGTTCCTTAAGTGCTTCGCATGGCAATCCGATGCGAAGGGTGAAATGTTCAGAACCATTTCCGACTCGGAAATCCGTGGTTTGATAGGCGTCGATCAGCCCTTGGGAGATATTAGAACTCATTGGCCAATCATAAGCGGATCTGAGATTCTGGCTGGCCTCTGTGGATGCTCAACCGCCATGGGCCGAGCCTCGTGATTGGCGACAATTTGAACCCCACGCGGGAAAGAATGGTTGACGCAAGACAGCCTCGATCGCATTTGAGACTCCTTCCTAGTCTAAAGAAGAATGATACGTCAAATGACGCCAACCAACCCGGGGAAGCCAATACGATGTGCTCCGGCAGTCATCCCTCAACGACACCCTTCGAGCCCCGCTTCACAGATGCGGGAGCGGTTTTCCGAATGGCGACAAATGGTGGAACAGGCTTGATTTTGGAGTATCGGCCAGTTTCCAGTCCGCCTAGTTGGACGAGAGGGGGCCTCTTCAACTCGCCCAGATGCTCGGCTTTCGAGAGGCACCGCGTGCGATGGTGGCGGCGGCGGGTGATGGTACAGTCACTTGAGTGTGGGTAATAAAACCCATTCGAGAAAGAGATACGATGTCACTGTTAGATAAGCAGCCTACTTGTGCCGGGGGGGAAATTGAAATTTTTTATGAGGCAGATTCCACACTCGCCAGTCTGCTCGTAACTGAGTCGATGGATGCGCTGATTACCTCTGCCGAAGGCGGTCTCGGCCCCTTGCCTGTCAAGTTTCTCTCCCAGGAGCTTGGAATTTCAACGAGAGAAATCATCCAATGGGCAAATGAAATCTCGTCCCGAGCGGATGTCACGATGGTTGCCCTGCGCTCGCGCAAACAGGGAGGGAAGCTCCGAGGAGCTATTCTCGTGCCATTCGGAACAGCAGACTGCTGCAAGACGCTTGTGGCTCCCGAAAATCGTGGCCTTCCTTGGCGTGATCTTTACTACAACATTACGTTCGAGTCGATTGTGTATGCGTGTCGAAATTGGCAGGCAACAAAGCTCGTGACCAACCATCTTTCTGGCTGCGGTCAGGAATGTCATCCGCTCATAGCTGCGTGCCAGTGCGAAGCTCTCGCCCACTTCGCCCAAGACGCGACGTTTACAGGACTCGAGAGGTTTGGCTTTTTAGGCTGCGGCTGTGGGACGATAAAATGCAACTCCTTTAGCGATCTATCCCAAGCGGTCGGCTCGACAGGTAGACATCGAACCATTGATGTGAGCAAGGAGCCACTTCAGAATAACTGGGGAGACGTGATTCGACTGAAATGGTGATCTTTGCCACCTTCCGTTGGGATCCTGCCGCCACTCGGCACTGTCGTCTCCGCCAGACACGTTATTGACCTTGCCCTCAGAATGCGTCGCCCACCCGTTGTCGTTGAGGATGTCGCCCCGACACGGTAATCCGTAAACCTAAGGCGTAGTCTCGGGCGTAGGACGCCTGCTAGTTATGAAGTCTTCCCGTCTGGCCCGGATGTACTGAGGTGCCGGTTGAGGTCTCCCATGCACGCGGTACTCGATGATCCTCTCGAGGAACTCCTTGGCTTCGGGGAAGGCAATGACCATGTCAGTTGACCCGATGCAGCATTTGTCGCAGACCGGAACACCCGCGCACTCATGCGCAACGGGGCAGCCGCAATACAAGCAAGCCTGGTATTCATCGAACTGTGAGGCGTGCGTGCTCATTAAGTGCATTCTACCAAGCGATCGAGCCACTTGATCTGCCAAATAGCCAACCCCGGATAGCGCGGGAACACGATCGGGCCGACGCGGTTTACCTCCTCCTCCAACACATCGAGAGTGAGACAGCCACGCCTCCACATATAGACGGCCCAAGAATCCCCATCGAACCACAGCGGGCCGTGCCATCTACGGGAAGAGGAGCAAGAGCACGCCCAGGCCAGGGCCATGCTGGTGGAATCGCTGGCCGACGCCCCCCCGCAGCCTTGGACAATCTCGTCAAATCGGCGGACTCGTTGCTAAGATCATTGGCTAGGCTTGTCCTTTCATCCTTGAGGACGCCCGGTTCTCAAACCTGGTGAACCTCTAAGATTGATCGATCACACGGAATTGTCAGCACATTCAGCACATACAGATCAGAATGGAGCGTCCTGGATGTCAGATGTCGCCCTCGCCGAGCCGCAGGTTCCTCGGAAACCGGTACTTTCAGTAGACAGTTCTTCCCAGTCGATCCCGCTTACCTTGGTCATCTCCGATCATGAGACTGTTACCGAGTTGCTCCAGAGAGCGGACGGACGAGAGCGTGAAGAGTACGCTCTCGCTGCATTGAGAATCGGGGTCTTAGCTCTCAAGCACGCTCGTGGACAAATCGACGCTGACGCAGTGAGGCGAGAAGGCGAACAGCTTCTAAGGGACATGAACGCAGCTTTGGAACGCTCAAGAACCGACATTCACTCGAATCTCACCACCAGCCTCAAGGAGTATTTTGACCCGAATAGCGGTAGGTTCCAAGAGCGTGTCGAACGGCTCATCAAACAAGACGGTGAACTTGAACAGGTCATGCGTCGTCAGATTGGTGGGGACGATTCAGAACTTGCCCGAACACTTGCTGCCCATATCGGTGATAGCAGTCCGCTCATGAGGCTACTCAACCCGTCAGAATCTGATGGTCTGGTGTCCGCAATCCGCTCTGCCATCGCGGAGGTTAGCAGCGAAGAGAAGAAGCAAATCCTTGCTCAGTTCTCTTTGGACAATGATGGCAGTGCACTGAAGCGACTCGTCAACGAATTGACGCAGTCGAATGGTCGCCTGAGAACAGACCTCGCAGCAGAAGTTAGTACGGTGGTGCAGGAGTTTTCTCTCGACAAAGAAGATTCGGCTCTGAGCAGACTGGTTAGACGAGTCGAAGTCGCAGAGGAGACCATCACAAAGGAGTTCTCGCTCGATCAGGACGGCTCGGCACTGTCGAGGCTTTCCTCTGTCATTAGCGGAGCCAAGGAAGCAATTGATGCTAACCTCACGCTCGACGCCGAAGGCTCAGCTCTCTTCCGGCTCAAGAGGGAACTTCTCGGAATCCTGAACCAACACGAGGAAAAGGCCGCAGGATTTCAGACGGACGTGATGGCTGCTCTCAACTCGATGCAGGCAAGGAAGCAGGAGTCAGCACGCTCCACGCAGCACGGGCATGATTTTGAACATGCTGTGTGCGAGTTCATCTCGGCGGAGGTGCAGAAGGCGGCCGACTTGCCCACGCGCACAGGCACGAATACCGGTCTCATCAAGAATTGCAAAAAAGGCGACATGGTGATCGAGTTGGGGGCAGATTGTGCAGCGGCTGGTGCGAAGTTTGTGGTCGAAGCGAAAGAGGACGCCAGCTACTCAGTCCTGAAGGCTTTGGCAGAGATTGATGAGGCTCGGAAGAATCGTGGTGCCGCCGTGGGGCTCTTCGTCTTTTCCGCGAGTACCGCTCCGCAGGGAACTCCTAGTTTCGCACGCCATGGCAGTGACATCCTCGTGGTGTGGGACGCCGAGAAGACTGGTTCAGACGTCGTCCTGATTGCTGGCCTCTCTGTGGCGAAAGCTCTTTGTGTCCGCGCCCAGAAGGAGCGCGACGCAGACAAGCGGGACTGGGACTGTGTTGACTCTGCCATTCTGGTAATTGAGAAAGAGGCCGCCCGCCTATCTCAGATGAAGACGTGGACGGAGACGATCCAATCAAACAGTGGGAGACTTCTCGATGAAGTGCGGAAGATGACAGCCAATCTCGAAACCCAAATTGGGCGGCTCAGGGAGGGCGTAGAAGCATTGAAGACACAGTAGCGACTCTCGACCTACGTCACCCGCCTCGACAAGCTGGCGGGAGACCCGCATGCGGAGGCCGCCAATGATGGTGGAGATGACCATGGCGGCATGAAATGTCCTATACAGCCCCGGAGAGGCCGCTATCGGTTGCGTCTGACCGCAGAAGCTTGATCCGTGGTGGTTTTACATTCTGGGCAACCTGCGAGCGGGAACCCGCGCTCCTGAGGCATTCTGCTCAGCATGTGCACGACATGCGCATCGACCTCGGCACAGCGGGGACAGATCTCATCGTCATCACCCTCAACGAAGACGTGGCCCTCTATTCGAAGTAAGGTTCCCTTGAATTGCAGCATCCTGCGTAATTCATTGACCTCTGCCTTCAGATCGTCCCGTTCCCGTTGGAGAGCTTCCACTTTCTCAATCCATTCGCCAATGTGTTTGTATAGAGGCGCATTGTGCCCCTTATCAACCAGCTTCAATATATCCATGCCGTCGCCAATAACGCCCATGTAAACGCTCCAGAGTTTCGAACCAGTCTAATCACTTCGGGGCATCGTCGTCGTTGGCCTGATACCAGGGCACTCTCTTCGAGGTGAAGATCTCTGGCTTCCGGACCACCAGAGCCGACAGCACTCGGCCAGCCAAGTGCGATGCATACTCGATCTCGACTTCCAGATCTCGGTTACTCTCATGGACGCGGGAGATCGGCGACCACTTGGCCGTTCTGATTGCGAGGATGAGGGCGGTGGCGATGAGGAGAGACGGACCCATCTTCGGCCAGTCCGGTACGTCGTAGTGGCCGCCTATGTCTAAGCCCATGGGATGAGTATAGGCGAAGAATAGGCGAAAATGCCGTTAATGTTTGGCGCGAAGAGGCCCGGGCCCTTTCTGGTGGGTGGGCGGCTTCTTTTGAGAAGGTCTGGGGTTGGGCTTCGGATTTGGCTTAGGAACAAACCGGGGGAGTAGGAATTTGTCGAACCATGTTGGCTTCATGATCTTATGTCTACTCGCGATGGTCTCGAATTCTTTAATGAAATCAACCTTGAAATCTAGGCCCCAACTAATCTCGATCTCGGATGTCGCCAGCAGCGTGCACCAGAGCACGGTTAATGCTGCGGATTCGCATTCTTCCACTAATGGTTGGTATCGAAAGTCGAAAGGCATTTGACTTGGTGGGGCCAAATGAGCCATACCATTCGCACGGGGATGTGCGAAATCCGATAGGACAGGGTACAGAATTTCCCTAACGAACTCGAAAAAGTCTTGCTCTCCTTCGGCGATGAGATCTGTTAGCTGTGAGTCGAACCGGGATTGGTGACCAGACTGCTCTCCCGTTTCTATGGCCTTCTGTGCTTGAACCGAATCTGCCCGGAGGAGGGGGAAGTGTTTGCTAGCGTTCAGATGAGCCTTCCCAGCTGAGGTGAGACTGTCGATGACGAAAGCAGCGCACCTCCGCTGGGAGTCGGTCCGGCACAAGTACGAGACACTCACGGCGTGTTCAAGGACGGAGCGGGCCAATGTTGACGCGTCAGGGCCATTGCGGACCAAACATAGGCCGAGGGTCGCTTTCGCCGTCATATAGATCCGCCGAAGGTGAGCGCCGAGAACTTTGTCCTCGTCAGTATTCGACCTCACATAGACTTGCGTGGATTCGATCTCGCGCTGGAGTCGGCTGATGAGGCGATTCGAATCCCTAATGAAAAGGTCCAGTTCGTTGGAAGGCACGTTGGCAGTCTATCGCGACCCCCAGAGTGTTAACGGTTCACAAGGCGAGCGATGTCGGAACTACCGTAGTTCGACAAAGCTCGTCTGACGGCCACAGGGCAGGGAACCACTTTGGGAACCACTTGTACCGGATTTCGGTACCGGACAGTGCGACGCAGTGCAAAGCCAATGGTGGTGTAAATATATGAATTATAAGGTTTTATTCCATAATGTCTTTTAGAATGAGGGACTTGAGAACCATCAAAATCGGACTTAAAATCCGTAGCCCTTCAGTGGGTGTGGGGGTTCAAGTCCCCCTCCGGGCACCATAGAATCAAAAGTTACGAGACTTTTCAGGAAGCGATCCAGAGACACGAGTTGGTGCCACTTCGGCT
>JAMFSC010000118.1 GCA_026225095.1 bacterium | reverse complement strand
GGCGGAGCATGGTACAGAATGTTCCCACACATCCATGCTCCGCGCCAGATCAGTGTTTGGCCACCAGATCCTGCACGTCCTTGCGCAGGGCCAGCGAACTGGTGGTGCGGCTGTAAAACATGTGGCCGCCGGGGTACTCGCGGACCTGCACGCGGGTCGGGTCGCCGAGCAGAGGCATCTGGTCGACCGTCAGGATCGAGCCCATGAACGGGCAGGAGAGATCGTTCCAGCCGTGGACGATCAGGACGCGCATCTTGGTGTCGGCGGAGACGGCCTCTCGCAGGTCCTCGACGGCTCCGCGCCGGAGTTCCTCGCCACCATGATCCCACTGGCGGTTGACGTCCATCGACAGCGCCTCGTAGCGTCCATCGGCCTTCCACCCGACGGTCTGGGTGACGAAGTTTACCATCGCCGTGGTGGTGGGAGCGATGATGCTCTCGAGGATGGGGTCGTTGGAGCGCTGGTCGGGATCGTAGGGGAAGGGATCGGGTGCGGTGACATTGGGGTCGTAGCGGCTGCCGAGCTTGCCTTCGGAGCGGAAGACCTCGCGGAGGTAGGCCTGGGTTTCGAGCCGTCCGCCGGAGCGTTTGACGAAGAGCGGATCGAGTCCGGTGAGTTCGGTGACGCGCTGGAACATGGCCTGGGTGGCCTGCGGGTCGGAGCGGCCGCGCATCAGGGCGACGGCGTAGTCACCGCGCGTGTAGGAGATGACGGCGTCCATCGAGGCCTGGGTGAGGGCGTGTTCGCGCTCCTGGTGGGCTGCGGCGATCGACGGCAGGGTCATCATCCATGGGAGGGGCGAGAGGTCTTCGTTCGCGCCCTGGTTGGGGTTGAGGTACGGGCTGACCAACACAACGCCGTTGAGCGCGACGCCGAGCCGGGTCTGGAGGTAGTGGGTCACGCGTGGGCCGCGGTACCCTCCGTAGCTCTCGCCGACGAAATACTTGCGGCTCATCATGCGTCCATTCTTCACGAGCCAGTCGAAGACGATGCGCGAGAGGTACTCGATGTCGGGGCCGGTGGAGTAGAACATTTTTTTTGTGTCGGCCTCGTTGACCAGCGTTCGGCTGTAGCCGGTGCCGATGGGGTCGATGAAGACGAGGTCGGTGAAGTCGAGCCAGGTTCCTGGATTGTCGGTGAGCGTGGCGGGATCGGATGGGCTGTCGCCTTCGGATCCGAAGGCGACTTTCTTGGGTCCGATGGCGCCGAGGTTGAGATAGACCGACGACGCGCCGGGACCGCCGTTCATGGCGAAGGTGACGGGGCGTGAGTTCGCGGGCGCGTCCTTCGCAGGCAGATCCAGGGTATAGGCGGTGAAGACGACCTCGCCGGTGGGCTTGCCGTCCTTGCCTTTCACGGGCAGGGTTCCGACCGTGACGGTGTAGTGGAGCGTCCTGCCGTCGATCTGGATGGTCTGCTGGACGTGCGCGTCGGGGGGTAGTGGGGGTGGTGTCGCCGGAGCGGGCTTGGCGTCTTTCGCACCGTCGGCTGGAGGATTGGCCGGTGGATTCTGCGCCGTGGCGTTGGTCGTCAGAAGGCCGAGCGAAAGGACAAGGACAGCAGCGGACAGATGCCAAAACTGCGAATTCTTCATGAAAGTAACGATACATGCACGCTGCCTCTGTCGCATGGCTCACGCTGGGGTACTCTGTTGGGGAGCAATTCGATGTTGACTTGCTGTCTCCGGAGAGATCAAAGATGATGATGCGCCCAGTTGCAATCGTTGCACTCGCCCTCCTATCGCTGCCCGCCTTTGCCAAGAAGAAGGATGCAGTGGTCGTTCCGCTGAAGACGTCGACGGGAGAAGATGCCGGGACCGCGGCCTTCTCGCCGATGAAGAACGGCGGAGTCGAGATCCAGGTGAAGCTGAAGAACCTTCCGATCGGCGATCACGCGGTGCACATCCACCAGAGCCCGGTCTGCGAGGCGCCTGACTTCAAGACCGCTGGCGGCCACTTCAACCCCGATAAGAAGCAGCATGGACTCGAAAACCCGATGGGCCATCACAACGGCGACCTTCCCAAGAACATCACGATCGGCGAGAACCATACCGGCGAGATTACCTACAAGGTGGAGGGCCTGACCATGACGCCGGGAGCCGCGAACTCGATCTTTGGAACGTCGATCATGGTTCACGAGAAGCCGGACGACATGAAGACGGACCCGACCGGAGCTGCAGGCAACCGCATCGCCTGCGGGGTCATCCCGGCTCAATGATCAAGACACGAGACGCATGGAATCGATTGGCGGCTCTTGGATTCGTGCTGCTCTCAGCCTCTTTGGTCTTCGGCCACGACCTGTTTCCAGAGTCGGCTCGGTATGGTCACTGGTTTTGGATCGGGATCGTCGGTTCTGTTTTGTATTTCGGTGGCAAGTTGCCATACCGCTACAGGCGCGACTAGCTCCGGTCACTTTGACCGGACTAGCCGCAGGCCGGCTTGCAGGGGTGACATCAACTTGGCGCGAGCCGGATAGACGGTGATCCGGGCGCGTTTCCATTTCCGGAAGCGGCGTTCCGGAAGAGGCGACCCTCCCCACCCTCACGGGGACACGCGGGGAACCTCACGCAGAGCCCTTGCGTATTGAATCTCCATGGGCGTTCTTCACATGGCGATTCCGACACTTGGGCTACCTCCCCGGCCGCTGCAACCCAGGCGACCCTCGCGTACAGCGACGCATCCTGCATCGCACCTGCCGGGTGCGGTTCGGGTTCCCGAAGTGCGGCGTCCGGATCAGTTCCCGGCGTCGCTGGTTGAGGCCGCCACAGGGCTGAAGCCACAGGGTACACTGCTGACATCCCAGAAGATCGAGCAGACCGCGTTGGAACGTACGCCGGAACAGGAAGCCGCGCAGGAGGCACTCGCCAGACTGGTTCGCCAGTGCATGGCGGGGGACCAGCATGCGTGGCAGCAACTGGTGGCGACGCAGCACCGGCGCATCTATGCCATCTGCTACCGGTTTACGGCCTCGGCGTGCGACTCCGAAGACCTGACGCAGGACGTCTTCCTGAAGGTGTACCGGAATCTGGCCAGCTTCGATACGCAGAAGGGCAGCTTCCAGACGTGGATCACGACGCTGGCGCGCAATCTGCTGGTGGATCACTTCCGCCGGACGCGCCTGGACCGTGCAAGCGACTCGCTCGACACGACCTTCGACGGCGAACCGGACGGCCCCACCATGGCCGATCGCCTGGCCGACCCACGGCCCTCGCAGGAGCACCACGTCGCCGGTCTCGAACTCAAGGTTCGCATCCAACAGGCCTTGAAACAGCTCTCGCCCGAACTGCGCGAGGCGGTTATCCTGCGGGATCTTGAAGATATGGACTACAAA
This sequence comes from bacterium, assembly GCA_026225095.1. Classification (GTDB taxonomy): domain Bacteria; phylum Acidobacteriota; class Terriglobia; order Terriglobales; family Acidobacteriaceae; genus Edaphobacter. The sequence continues at coordinate 6,268 of JAMFSC010000118.1, read as the reverse complement.
GACATCGCGGAGGTCCTTCGGATTCCCGAAGGTACCGTGAAAAGCCGCATCAGCCGCGGTCGCGGAGAACTTGCAAGGCTTTTGCAACGTATAGAAGGGCAGGTGGTTTAAGTGGCCGAGATGAACCAATTCGGAAGCGCAAACCCTGCGAACTCGCAGATCTGCGCACAGTGTGAAGCACTCCTGATGGATGTGCTGGACCGTACCGCCACGTTGGCGGACCAGGCATTCTTCGACAGACACCTTGCCAGTTGCACCAGCTGCAGCCGCATGTTCATCGACGCCAAGCGCGGCGGGGCCTGGCTGGAGATGCTGCGCGATCCCAGGCCGGTACCGTCGACGGCGCTGTTCGAACGCATCCTTGCCCAAACCAGCGGGGCCCAGATCATTGGAGCCCAGACCAGCGCCGTCGAGGCCGGTGCCGGGACTGCGGTCGAAGCGGTCGGCGTAGACGAAGCCGGAGCCCCACCGAACCTCTTTCCGGGAGCGGTCCCGGCAACGAACTATCCCGGTGGATTCATCCCCGGTGCACCGCTCGGAGGACCGCCAAACCCGGCACCCGGGGCGTTCCTCTATGGGCGGCCGGGGCCCGGTGTGACCGGCTATCCTGGTGCGGCGGGCTATCAGGGAGCGAAGGTGCTTCCGTTCCGTCTCCGGTCGGCTTTCCAATCCATCGGCCAGACCATGCTGCAGCCGAGGCTGGCGATGACGGCTGCGATGGCCTTCTTCTCCATCGCACTCACCATGAACCTGACCGGAATCCGGGTCAGCGAACTCAGCCTGAGCGATCTGCAACCCTCGAATATCCGCAAAGGCTTCCATGAGGCGAACGCAAGCGTCGTCCGCTATTGTGACAACCTGCGCGTGGTCTATGAGCTCGAGGCTCGCGTTCGCGATATGCGGCGGACGGACTCAGACTCCGCCTCTCCTTCCAACCAGCCTGGCGGTTCCGAAGACAAGATCCAGCCGCAGAATGGGAGTCCCAACTCGCAACCGGAAGGCGACCGAAAGAACCAGTCGCCTTCCGCCGCGCCCTCCGGAGGGCAGCCCCGTTCTAAGGGTGGTCCGGGAACGAGCCGGCGCGAGCCGCTGATGCCACGTGAGTCACGCATGCTGGCAGTGCTCGGAGGCCCTTTGAACTTTGACAGCTTCTATCCGCGGGACCTGTCGAGTCACTCCGCGATCTGGGGAGATCAGTTTGAATCGAAAGGAGATCGGTCATGAACGACACCAATCAGTCCGATCCACAACCCGCTGGCTTCTGCCAGATCTGCGGCCGCGCCGTCGCCTCCGAATCCGATCGGTTGGCGGGCAGAGCCTTTCCCTGTGGCCTGTGCAACGAAGTCAAACTAGCCAGCCCGGCATCCACGGGCTATGTCTATCCCGGAGTTGAGCCCGGTGCCCCTTCGGCCTTTCCCGGTGCTGCTGCCGCTGGCACCGGGCCAATTCCTCCCGGTGTTGCCGGAGCGATACCGCCCAGTGGATTTCCTCCCCGGGACGTCCCCAATCCCGGCCTGGCCGCCTTGCTGGGGCTGATCCCCGGCGTCGGAGCCATGTACAACGGGCAGTACGCGAAGGGAATCGTCCACCTAGTCATCTTCGCTGTGCTCACCAGCCTGGCGGATTCGAATGGAATCTTCGCTCTCTTTGTCTTTGGCTGGGTCGCCTATCAGTCGATCGAAGCACACCACACCGCGCGTGCCCGCCGCGACGGCCTACCGCTCCCGAACCCCTTCGGACTCAACGACATTGGGGAGCGCCTCGGATTCGGCAAGGCATGGCCCTTCTATGCAGCGACGCCTCCAGCCCCCGGCGGCCCAGCCGCTCCCAACGCAGCCGCCGGGCCTTTCGGTGCAGCCGTTCCCTATATTCCGTCCCCGGGCGCGCCCGGCCAGGCCGGAGGCTCCAACTGGGGCGCACCGTGGGAGAGCTATCGGTACGGCGCCCCGGTCCCCCCCGTGCCGCCCTATAACCCAACCGTTCCCCCATACGCACCACCGTATCCCCACTCGAATCCGCCGTACAGCCCGGTCAACGCGCCTTCGGGTGGTGCGCCCTACGGAAACCCGCCGTTTGACGGTCAGGACTACGTACCTTACGACCAGCCCTATCCTGTAGCGCGCAACCGTTTCCCCGCCGGAGCTATCTGGCTGATCGCCCTGGGCACACTCTTCCTGCTCAACACTTCGGGGCTGTTCCGCGACCTGCACTTCCATCTTCTGCTGCCCCTTCTGTTCCTTGCGCTTGGTGTCTGGCTCTTCGTCCACCGCATGACGCGCACCGGCCTCGGGCTCGCCGACGACGGATCCGCCGGGTATCGTATCCGCGTCTTCCGGGCGGCACGCGGAGCCGTCTGGTTGATCCTGCTCGGCGTCATCTTCTTCCTCGCCGACTTCAATATCCTGCCGTGGAGCCGAAGCTGGCCCCTGTTCATCATCACCGCCGGGATCATGACCATCCTCGAGCGGACTGTCTACAACAGCGCAGGCCCCGCGCCCGGTATGTACGGCTACCCTCCGGTCGCACCACCGACACCGCCATATGCATCGACGGCAGCCGCATCGCAGGCATCTGTCGTCCCCGTTGAGACGATTCCCAACCAGGACAACCAGGAAGGACGATAGACATGGCCGGCGCACCCCCACCCTATCCTCCTCCATACCCGCCCCAGGGCGACTGGAAGTTCCAGCGACGCGTCATGCGTGACCAGGCGCGGGCCCAGCGCGACGTCACGCGGTCGCAGTGGAAGCTCTATCGTGAACAGCAGCGCGCCCAGATGCGCAGCATGCGCGGAGTCCGCGGCGGATCGATGCTCGGTCCGCTGCTCCTGATCGGCGTGGGAGTAGTCTTTCTCCTTCTCCGGATCGGCCAGCTCAGCTATGCCAGCGTCGCCTCCTGGTACGAACGCTGGTGGCCCCTTGTCCTCTTGGCTGGCGGCGTCATCCTGCTCGCGGAGTGGGCCTTCGACCAGACCCGCCCCGAGGATCATCCCTACTATCGCCGCAGCAGGGTCGGTGGTGGCGTCATCTTCCTGATGCTCCTTCTCTGCATCCCCGGAATCGTGCTCAGCGCATCCCGTGGAGACCTCAACTGGTTCTCCCACGGTATCTCGATGAACGAGGATAACCTCGATCAGTTCCTCGGTGACCGGCACGAGAGCGACCAGATGTTCGACCAGGCCATCGCCGCCGGATCGTCGCTCATCGTCAATAATCCCCACGGCGACATCGCCGTCAGCGGCACCAGCGACGACGGACAGATCCACATCTCAGCTCACAAGCAGGTCTACTCCCGGTCCGACGAAGAGGCCGAGAACAAGGCCCGGCAGCTCGCTCCGGTTCTCGTCGCTTCCGGCAACTCCGTCACCTTGAATGTTCCATCAATTGAAGGTTCACGCGCCGATATGACGATCACCGTTCCCAACGCCACACCTGTAACGGTGACGGGCGACCACGGCCACATTCACCTCAGCTCCCTGAAAGCTCCAGTCACGATTACCGCGAATCACGGCGACGTGGAAGTGGATGCGATCGGCGGTAGCGTCACAACGCATATCAATAACAAGAACTCGTCCCTCAGCGCCCGGGGGATCACCGGCAGCGTGACCGTCCAGGGTAACTGCAAGGACGTCGATGTCGCCGATGTCACCGGAGCCGTCACACTCGGAGGAGACTTCTTCGGCAAGACCCACGCCGAACGCGTGGCAGGGGCGTTCCGCTTCCATACCAGCCGCACCGACTTCCAACTCGCGCGGCTCAATGGCGAGGTCGATATCCGCCGCGGCGAACTATCCGGAGACCAGATCGTGGGCCCCGTGTCGCTCAGCGCGCGCAGCTATAACGTCACGCTAGACCGCGTGGCAGGAGATGTCTCGGTCACCACGAGTGATGGTTCGGTCGACATCACCAGCGCCCCGCCTATAGGAAATCTGACCATCCAGAACCGCAACGGCTCTGTCAACGTCACCGTTCCCGAGCACGCCGCCTTCACCGTCCAGGCCGAGACCCGCGACGGCGACGTCGAGACCGACTTCGCCTCGCTTAGCAAGAGCGATGACAACAACACCGGCCGCCTCTCCGGAATGGTCGGGGGCGGAGGCTCGCTCATCCGCATCAATACGACCGACAATGATATCTCCGTCAAGCGGGGCGTAATTGCTCCATTAACTACGATGCCGACGCCGCCAACTCCGCCCGAGCCACCCGACTCACCGTCCGTTCCGAAGGTGCCTAACCCTCCTTCGAGAGCGAAGCATCTATCCAGGACTGAGCCAGCGTCGCCCCCGACAACTCCCTCCAACTGAGGCATCTGCAGGAAGCCAGAGGCTAGGCGTGCAACACTGGAATCTCGGCCACGATCCCAGGTGCCTCCCACCACCCATTGGCAACACAGGTGAAGACAAGCATTGGGACGAGCAGCATCAGGAAGAAATATCCATCCAGCAGAACATTGAACAGGATGAAGATGATCAACGCAGCGATCATCCAGCGAAGCATGTCGGCCAGGTCCGCGCAGCGACCCCGCACCCAGCAGTAAATGAAGACTCCACTCAGAGCCACTAGTTGAATCCACTTAAGCTGGCTCGGCCGGACTACATACGTCGCCCAGAAAGAAAGATTCATTGGACGAGCAATTGCATGCGCCAGATTGTCCCACTGCCCGACTGCGTTGTGAGCGATCTTGGCCGCACCCCATGCATAAAATGGTCCTGCCACCAACGCGGCCACCCCAAGGGCGATCAAGCCCATACGTCCAACCTCTCTCCAGCCTCCACGGCGGAGCCCATTTAGCAGAAAAAAGGGGAAGATGACCCAGCTGAACTGAGAGATCATCATGCTGACCCCAAACGCAGCGGCGCTCCAGGCGAAGCGTTGCCGCTGCACAAGCACGAGGACCAGGATCAACGAGAAGAAATGGCCCTGGGTATACAGCTCATGACGATACTGCAGGTACGGGCAAAGTACAAACAGTCCGATCAATGACGCAGCCTGCGGACGAAAATGTTTTGCCGTCGCCCAATACACCAAGGCCATACCGCCGACGGTATACCCTATCGCCGCCCACCGGAGATCGAGGTGGAGCGCCTGAGCGGGCGCGAAAGCGAGCAGCATACCCGGAAGATAGGGGAAATCGTACATACGGTCCGCTACCAGGAACGTTTGATAGGGATTCTGTCCCGCGAGCAGCGCCCGATCCGCCCAGAAGATCACCGGCAGCATATCGGAGCGCAGATAGTTGAGCGGAAAGCTGGCAATCGCGAGGATGTGGCCCGCCGCATACGAGCCCACAAAGATTCCCAGCATCGCCGCCGGCGGCACGCAGCTTCCCCTCCAGGTCATAAGGCCGAGGGTGATCAAGGCAGAGCTGAACACCAGAATAGTCGGTAAGAGTAGGAGCCGGTACCCAAGACCCGCGTAGTGCGTCGTCTCGGAGAAGAACAGCATGACGAACAGGATCTCAAGGATATAGACCACCCACATCCGGTGGGCCACATCGCCAAGCCAATCGATCACCAGTTCGACCGCGGGCCGATCTCGAGCTCCCTCATCTCCCAATAAGAAGAAACGATAAGCGAGATAGAGGAATATTCCCGTAAGTGGCAGAACAGCCACCTGCATCTGGAACGGAGAGCCAACGCGCGGCAGGCCGTCTTCGACCAAATTGACGATGAGTAGCAAGGCCGCAAAGTATCCCGACCTGCGCCGCGCCGATCCCGTATCCAAACGATCTCCAGTTCCGAAACACCTGGAGCCGATGCTAAGTGGCCCAATGGTTCAAGTCAATGATGTCGGATCGCAGTGCTCGGTCAAAATCCTTCGAGCAAAACGAAGAGCCCACCTTTTGGATGGGCTCTTCAGAGATAATGCCGGCGATCACCTAATCTCCCACACACTTACGCGTGCAGTACCATCGGCCCAACGAGGCTTAACTTCCGTGTTCGGGATGGGAACGGGTGTGACCCTCGTAGTAAACTCACCGGCAAATTGTCGAAATCTCGCTCTCGCGATCTTCCACAACTGAATAGATTGGGTTTTAGACGTTGTTACATTGTTGCGTAGTTTCTTCCAAAAGATATAACTACAAAGCTTGTATTGAATGACTCTAGAACAGTGGACAGTTATGAAACCAATTCACTGCGCAGAGTAAATTCTATGGACAAGCCGAACGGGCGATTAGTACTGGTAAGCTACACGTGTTACCACGCTTCAACCTCCAGCCTATCAACCAGGTGGTCTTCCTGGGCCCTTCATTTCCCTTTTGGGTTGGG
>JAMFSC010000117.1 GCA_026225095.1 bacterium | reverse complement strand
TATTCATGGGATTCAAGGGAACCTGCAGACGGGGTACTCGACGTTGCAGCTGAACCGGACGGCAGAGGCGCAACGGGCGTCTGAAGTCCGGAAGAAGCTGGCTGCGATCGCGCTGGCGGGGGGCGGAGAGTACGGGGACGCGGTGTCGGAGACCGGCGCCGCGTCTGACCGGGGCTCTCGGCAGGGGAGCGGGAACGAGCAGGATAGCCGGGGGCGACGGCGAAAAGAGACCGATGATGTGGCTGAGACGATCTCGTTCTGGGCTTAGTGCCGGGCTGCCCTGACGAGGCGGCTCTTCTCAAGGATTCTTCAGGAGCTTGATGCCTGATGTGACGCAGGCGACGAAGATGGGTATGCCTACGCACATGATCAGGAGCGGGACATTGATCACTCCCGCGATAGAGAACGGAATCTTTGGTTCGAAATGGATGTCCATGCCCAGCGAACCCAGCAGGAGAGTGAGAAGCGCTCCGAAGAGGAGGATGATCAGGGGCGTGAGGACGAGGAGGATGCCCGTGAATCTTCGCCGCTTTGTCATATTGTTGACCTTTTGAGAGTTTTGATCCGGGGTTTTGACAATTGGTCGAACGATCCTGCATGTCACGGTAACAGCAGATGGCAGATTTCCCGGGTTAAAAATCAGAGCTAGAACGGGGCTTCCGCTCGCTGCGTTCGGTCGCGATCAGGTGGGGCACCCAACTTCACGCCGACCGGGGAACCTGCCAGTCGGTCATTTCGTCATCTCGTCATTTTCTCGAGGTGGCGGAAGCCCCCGGTCGCGAGGAAGGTCGTGACGAAGATGGTGAGATTGTAGCTTGCGTGGAGCAGGGTGGAGCAGGCCACGGACTGGGTGATGACGCGGACGTAGGTAAAGAAGCAGGAGACGCAGAGCAGGAGTGCGACTGCGGACCAGGTGTGCCCAAGCTGGGCGGCGTGGAGCCCGGCGAAGAGCACGGAGGTGAGGAATCCGGAGAAAAAGAAGGAGGCGGTGGTGAGGGTGGTGGTGGAGCGCCAGAGGAGGATGGCCTCCGGGGTGCGGTGGAGCGAGAGCCAGTCGTAGGCGATGGCGAAGGCGGGGAAGAGGAAGCCGCGGAAGAAGATCTCCTCGACCGCAGGTGCGGCGAGGGTTCCGAAGGCAGCGACGAACCAGATATCGGATGGTGTGCGGAAGAACTGGTCCATGGGGACCGATTTGGGCATGGCGATGAGGCCGGAGAGAGCCTGCACAATCAGAGAGGTGGCAACACCCGCGGGGATCAGCTTGAGAGCAAATTTGGCGGCCTTGGGGGAGTTCCACTGGATGCCTTCTGCGAAGGGCCGCTGCCAGATCAGGGGGAAGACGATCCAGGCGGCGAGCAGGGTGATGAGATAGATTCCGCCCTGGACGGCGATGAGGACCTTGGGATTGTGGGAGAGCTGGGCGAGGCGGTGGGGGTCGCGCATGGCGCCGGTGGAGAGGAAGAGGACGCCCTGGGTGAGGAGAAAGGCGATCATCGCCATGAGCAGCAGTAGGAGAGCGTGGCCGAGGTTGGGGATGCGCGGCGGGGCTTCTCCCTCGACAGGGGCTGGGGAGGTTTGCTCGTAGGTGCCTTGCTCGACCGGGATGAGGGGTGGGAGGCTGCTCATTTTGATTTTGAAGTCGTTCCTGAACGCTTAATTGCGGATGTCGGACGCTTGACTGCGGTTCCTGAACGTTTGACTGCGGTCTTGGCGGAGGGTTTGGAGGCCTTTTTGGCCGGGGTCTTGGCCGGTTGGACTGGAGCCTGAGCCTTCTTCGATTTTGCACCGGAAACGGGGGCTGCGGCGGATTTCACGGAGGCTCTTTTTGACGGTGGCTTCGCGGGGGCGGCGGTGGGCTTGGCGGTGGGGACGCCGGTCTTCTTCTGGGGGGCTTCGAACTTCGGCCTGAGGCTCTTGTCGCGGTCGGCGGCGGCGCGGATCTCGGTGGGCTGGGGGCCGGCGTTGGCGGGGCTGGGGAGGAGGGCGACGGCTCCGGGGCGGGATTCGAAGTGCTGCCGGAGGAACTGGCCGGTGTAGGAGGCGGGGACGGTGGCGATCTGCTCGGGGGTTCCGTGGGCTACGACGGTTCCTCCACCTTCGCCGCCCTCGGGGCCCATGTCGAGGATGTAGTCGGCGTTGCGGATGATGTCGAGGTTGTGCTCGATGATCATGACGGTGTTGCCGAGATCGGTGAGGCGGTGGAGGACTTCGAGGAGCTTGCGGACGTCGTCGAAGTGGAGGCCGGTGGTGGGCTCGTCGAGGAGATAGAGGGTGCGGCCGGTCTGGCGCTTGGAGAGCTCGCGGGCGAGCTTCATGCGCTGGGCTTCGCCGCCGGAGAGGGTGGTGGCGGACTGGCCGAGGTGGATGTAGCCGAGGCCTACGTCGACGAGTGTCTGGAGCTTGACGTTTACGCTGGGGATGTCTTTGAGGATGGGGACGGCGTCTTCGATGGGGAGGTCGAGGAGGTCGGCGATGCTGTAGCCGTTGAATTTGACGGCGAGGGTTTCCTGATTGTAGCGACGGCCGTTACATACTTCGCAGAGGACGTAGACGTCGGGGAGGAAGTTCATCTCGATGCGGCGCTGGCCTTCGCCCTGGCAGGCTTCGCAGCGTCCGCCTTGTACGTTGAAACTGAAGCGGCCGGGTTTGTAGCCGCGCTCGCGGGACTCGGGGAGCATGGCGAAGAGGTCGCGGATGGCGGTAAAGACGCCGGTAT
>JAMFSC010000116.1 GCA_026225095.1 bacterium | reverse complement strand
GATGGTTCCTGCGGCCGGAGTGTAGACGTAGGTGCCGGTGAGGATATTTCCGGCGCCGTCGGTGGCCTGGGCGTTGAGCTGGGCTGCGGAGAGGGGGGCTCCGTAGACCGGGTTGGTGGTGGGGCTGTCCCAGTTGATGATGGGGGTGAGGGTGGTTCCGGTGAGGGGGGTGGTGGTGGAGGTGCTGGCGCGGAAGTGGGTGTCGCCGGGGTAGGCGGCGTCGACCTGGTGAGTTCCGGTTCCGATGGGATTGATGCCGGTGACGGTGGCGGTGGCGGTCTGGGTGGATTGTGCGAGGAGGATGGCGATCGTGGAGAGGTTGGGAACGGCGAGGTCGGACTGGCCGTCGCCGTTGAAGTCTCCAGCGGCAAGAGAGAAGGAATAGCCGGAGGTGAGACCGCTGGCGGGTTGCGTGGCGAAGGTTCCGTCACCGTTGCCGAGGAGGATGGTGGGTTCGTTTCCGCTGACGTTGGTGACGGCGAGGTCGACCTTGCCGTCTCCGTTGAAGTCCCCGAGCGTGGCCGCGAATGGGTTTGTTCCGGCGGAGGGGGCGGTTCCGGCAGTGAAGGTTGCATTGCCGTTGCCGAGGAGAATGCTGACGGTGTTCGAGGCCTGGTTGGTGGTGGCGATGTCGGCCTTGCCGTCTCCGTTGAAGTCTGCAACGACGATATTGCTTGGGGTGTCGCCGCCGGGAGAGGCGATGTCAGGGGCGTGGAAGGTCCCATCGCCGTTTCCGAGAAAGAGGGTGAGGACGTTGGGACCGCCGGTGTAGTCGCTGGCGACGATGATGTCGGCGATGCCGTCGGAGTCGAAGTCGCCGGTGGCCAGGCTGCTGACGGTGGAGTAGGCGATGTACGGGGAGTTGGGAGAGGCGGTGAAGGTTCCGTCTCCGCTGCCAAGGAGGATCTGCAGTTGCGGCGAAGCGTCCGAGGGGGTGACGGCGAGGGCGAGGTCCCGGATGCCGTCGCCGTTGAAGTCACCCGCGACGATGGCGGAGGCGGGTCCGGCGATGGATACCGATGGGCCAAAGGTGAATCCTCCCGCCCCGTTGCCGAGGAGGATCACCACGTTGTTGCCGTTGGTGGGAACCGCGAGATCGAGCTTGCCGTCTGCGTTGAAGTCGGCGACGACGATGGGTCCTGACTGTAGATCGGCGAGGGCGATGGGCGTGCCGGTGGTGAAGCTCCCGTCTCCGTTGCCGGTGAGGACGGTGAGCGACGGGGCGTTGTCGCTGGCGACGATGAGGTCGAGGATGCCGTCGCCGTTGAAGTCACCGGTGGCTACGGTCTCGGAGCGGACGGCGGGGTTTGAGGAGTTGTTGAGGCCGAAGGCGTAGGTGGCGGCTCCGAGCGGGGCCGAGCCGAGGACGGCGTTGCTGTTGCTGGTGTCGAGGAAGGGAATGGTGCCGGTGGGGGCCAGTGCCGCGCTGTTGCCGAAGCCGGTGGTGGTGGCGGTGAGGCTATAGCTTCGGGGGGTGCCGGACTGGGCGATGGTGGTGGTGGTGGGGTAGGCTCCGGTGACGGTGAGGGAAGAGTTCGCGGAGGCGGACGCGGCGTAGTTGTTGGTTCCGACGAAGACGGACTTGTAGGAGTGAGATCCGATGGAGGGTACGAACTTGATGGATGCGGTGCCGGTGCCGGAGAGCTGGGCGGTGCCGAGGAGGTGGACGTCCGAGCAGAAGGTCGCCGCAGCATCGCAGAACTGGACCTGTCCGGGGGTGATGGGGCTTCCGGAGGCAAAGACGGTTGCGGTGAGGGTGACGACGCTGCCGACGGGGATGGTGGTGACGGGGCTTCCGCCGGAGGTGACGGTGAGGATGTTGGTTTCGCTGGTGACCTGGGTGATGGTCCAGATGAAGGTACCGGAGGCGGTGTTGTAGTTGGTGTCTCCGCTGTAGCGGAATGTAAAGTTCTGGGTTCCGATGGCCTGGGTTCCGAAGGAGATGGATCCCTGGCTGGAATTCGCCGTGCCGGGGGTAAGCGTGGAGGTCGAGGCGAGCACAATATCGCCGCTGTAGACCGTCATGGTCCCGGTTGGGAGCGGGACGCCTTGATTGCCGAGGATGGAAAAGGTGAAGGCGTAGGGGCTGCCGGGGGAGATCGGCGCGGAGGTATAGCCGTTTTGTTGGGGTGGAGTGGAGTAGACGGAGAGGATAGCGTTGACCTTCGGTGCGTTGACGGTGACGGTGCCCGATCCGGCGGAGCCAAGGAGGTTGATGTTGCCTGCGTAGGTGGCAGTGAGGGTGTGTGAACCGGTGGAGAGGGCGGGGGTGACCGTGTCGAGGGTCGAGAGGCTTCCTGTGGTGAGGAAGGTGCTGGCGAAGTAGCTGGTCACATCGCCGGAGTCTGCGACGACGGCGAGGATGTCGGCGAAGCTGTCGTTGTTCAGATCCGTGGCGGCGACGAGTGAGGTACCGGTGGTCGGGATGCCGGCGGCGACGAAGCTGGTGCTGTAGCTTGTGTTGCTGGTGGGGTTGAAGGTGCCGTCTCCCTGGCCGTAGAGGACGGAGATGTCGGTGCCGTCGTTGTAGACGAAGTCGGTGAGGGTGTCGGCGTCGATGTCTCCGGGGACGGCGTCCTGGATGGCGGGCATGGAGGTGACGACGGGAGTTCCGAAGGAGAGGTCGCCGGTCTGACCGTTGAGCGCGATGGCGATGCCGACGCCGGGCTCGACGACGGCGATGTCGGGATAGGAGGACGTATCGGTGAAGCTTGTGACGAAGATCTTCGAGGTCGAGGCCGCTACGGGGAAGGAGGAGGCGGCGGTGAAGGCTCCGGTGGTGTCGTTCTGGTAGGTCTGGACGGTGGTGGCTCCGGAGCTTGGGTCGACGTGGAGCAGGACGAGATCGGCGGCTCCGTCGTTGTTGAGGTCCTTCGCGACGATCTGGGTGCCGGGGTTGTCACGAGTTGGGGTGACGGGTCCGGTGGTGAAGGTTCCGTTGCCGTCGGTGTTGAGGAAGGTCTGGATTCCGTAGGTGCTGGGGGTGCCGTTGTGCGTGCTGGTGACGCCGGCGAAGGCGATGTCCTGGGTTCCGTTATGGTCGAGGTCGGCGGCGGCGATGATGCCGGTTCCTCCGGTGCTGGCGATGAAGGTGGTGTTGTTGGGGTCGAAGGTTCCGTCGCCCAGGTTGTAGGCGATGTTGAGGGAGGCCCCTCCACCGGAGTCTCCGCAGACGTAGGCGATGTCGGGGTATCCGTCTCCGTTGAAGTCTCCGACGGCGACGCTGGGCAGGGAGAAGCAGTACCGGGCGAAGAGGAGCGATTGCTCGAACTGCAGGCTTCCGGCAGGTGATGTGCCAAGGAAGAGGTGCATGGTGCCGGCGGCGTTCTGGACGAAGAGAACGTCGGTGAGTCCGTCCTTGTTGAAGTCGGCGGTGAGGGAGGTGAAGGGGGTGGTGATCACGGGGGAGACGGGCGTGGGGGAGGCATCGAGGGTGTGGAAGTGAGCTGCGTCCGTTCCTGGGGAGCCTATTCTCCCACTTCCGACGTTGATGTTGATCTGGCGGGAGCCATCGGGGGTGAAGCCGAGTTGCTGGACCTGGAGGGGGCCGTCTGTGGTGAAACCCTGTTGACCGCTCTCCGTGACGATCACGACGCCAGCGGGAGGGCCTGGGATGTAGAGTCCGCTGTCGGTCGAGACGGGGGTGAAGGGATCGACGGTGACGGTGGCGGTGATCGGCGTGGGCGAGCCGGCGGTGACGGTCGTTCCGGAGATCTGGGTCGTGGTGGGCTTGAGGGTGTAGGGCGCGATGGGGAGGGAGGAGGAACAGTAGCTGTATGAGCCGCTGATGTTGCAGGCCTTGATGGAGATGGCAGCGGTTCCCGTGGGAATGATAGGAGTGGGGATGACGAGTCCGTTGCCGACGACCCTTCCAGCGTGGTTGGTGGCGGAGCTGGAACCGTAGGCGATGATGGCCTGGGTGGTGGTGCTGAAGTTGGTTCCCGTGATCTCGAAGTTGGTGGGGGCGCTGCCCGGGATGGCGTTGATGGGGAGGGCGGCGAGGCTGGAGGCGTCGAGCGTGGGATAGGCGATGGGAAGGGTGAAGGTATTCGAGATGCCTGGGTTGGTTCCGTTGCAGGTTCCGTAGGCGGGTATGACATAGATGCTGGCATTGTACTGGCTGGAAGAGAAGAGGGATGGCGGGATCTGGAAGGTGGAGGCCGGGACCAGGAACGTTCCGCCAAACTGATCGGCGGAGCTGGGGGTGATGGGGGAGTTGGTGTTTCCGGCGTAGAAGCAGATGGCGAACTGGAAGTTGCTGAGATCCGCGAGGGCGCTGCCGCTGAGCGTGATGAGGGTGTCGCCGCTGCCGGCTCCGATGGCGCCCGGGGTGGAGTCGGCGATGCTGTACTCCTGTTGGACGGAGATGACGAAGGGGAGTGCGTTCGAGAGGCCGGAGCTGGTTCCGGTGCAGGTGTCGCTGGCGAGCGCGAGATAGATGGAGGCGTTGCCGGGGACGAGGAAATCATCGGACGACACGCTGATGGAGGCTGCGGTCCGGCTCGATGAGATGGGGACGATGGGGGTATTGGGAACTCCGGCGTAGAAGCAGACGCCGTAGGTGGAGCCGAAGGTGGGGAAGGTTCCGGAGAGGATGAGGGTCGTTGTTCCACTGCCGGAGGGGAGCGTGGAGGGATTCGAACTGGAGAGGTGATAGGTCTGGGTCTGAGCCGGGGCAGCCAGGGGCAGGAGTATCGACAGGACGACGAGGAAGGCAGATCGGGTGAGGAGACGGCGAATCATTGGGTCACCGCGGAGGGGCTGGCCGAGGCGGGGATGAAGAGCGCGCGGGGAGTGGATGCGGCAGCGTCAAAGATCCAGGCGGGGCCTGTGTCGGCGGTGGTGATGCGGAAGACGCCAAGACCTGAGAGGGGCGCGACGGTGGCGGGCTGGCAGGCGCAGGCAAAGACCTGCGGTGCGGAGTTGGAGGTGAGGTCGACGCGGACGATGTTGGTGTCTCCGGAGTTGCTGAGGATGGCCCAGTGGCCATCGTGAGTGGCGGCGATTCCCTGGGGTGCCTTGAGCAGACTGGCGCTGCCGAGGAGCACGGGCGCAGGGGCGGAGCTGCTGTTCTGGATAAGGATGAGGCTGTTCTGGGCGGAGTCGGCGAGGAGGAGGTTTTCGGTGGATCCGACGAAGGCCAGACCGCCTAGCGCGACCACCGAGCCCGCGGAGAAAGAGGCTCCGGACAGGGTGATGGTGCGGATGGTGGCGCCGGCGCCCTGGGTGAGGGCGGAGGCGATGGTTCCCGAGTCGCTTACCGTGGCTTCCGCGATGGCGGACGGAAACGGCACCGTCGAGATGTGGGGGGTGGTCGCGAGGGAGGTCAAGAGGACGACTTCGCTGGCTCCGGGGAGGTACGCAATGGCGTCGACGCCGGACGGGGAGAAGCGAAGTTCGGCTCCGGCGGCGATCGTGGCGGAGAGGCGCGACGGTTGGCCGGATGGGAGGGTCATTAGATTGAGGGCGCCGTCGGTCTCTTCGAGGAGCGCGAGTCTACTGAGAGCGGAGGTGGCGGCCTTGACGTAGACGCCAGCAGGCACGACGGAGTCGCCGAGGAGGGACGAGCCGGGCACGCCGAGCACGGGCCGGAGGGTCTGGGCCTTGTCGCTCCAGACGTAGCCGAGCTGGGGCCCGGTGTTGTTGGCGGCGGCGGTGGGGGTCGATGGGGTGCTGGCGCCGGGGGTGGTGAGGGCCGTGCGAATGCCTCCTCCGCAGCCGGAGAGCAGTGAGAAGACGCATGCGCCAACTGCCGTTGGAAGCGCGCTGGTGCGGAACACGGCGATGGACGCACGTGTGGAATGACGAAACGGCATGGTATTTCCCCGGGGTGGAATCTAGATGCGAGACGCACGGAAGAATCTTCCGGATTTCACATTCCAGATGAATGGTCTGTTTGGGACTTCGCGATTGTAGAACTTTTAGCCGGGACGCACGAAATAGACTTTAGGTAATTTCAGATAAAGAAGTAATCGGAAGTAACTTTTTGGCATCTCAAGCGGGAATCTTTGAATCCAAGGCCGGGCGAAAGCTCGTTACTGTAGCATGGCATTGCCGACGACCATTTGAATTGGAGGAAAATCCAGCTCTGGCGGGTCGTCGTTTTATCTCTGAGGTACTCCGTTGATCGCACCGATTCTGCTTTTGTGTCTGCTGACTGCGCTGCCGGAATCCGTGGCGGAACGACCCAATGCCTCTGCGGTTGCCGGGAGCTCCGTTGTGGGCGAGGGAGCGTATGAGGGAGCCGCTCAGAGTGAGGGGCGCACCGCATCTGCTCCGGACCTGATCGAGATCACACTCGAGCGCAAGAAGAACGGCAAGGTCGAGGCGATGGCGACGGGCCATGTCTTCGAGACCGGGGACGTCATTCGGATGCGGTTGAGCAGCCACTATCTTGGTTACCTTTATGTGATGAACCAGGGCACATCCGGTCGATTCTCGACCGTCTTCCCGGCTGCGGATACCGGCGCGGACAATCGGGTGTTTCCGGATAAGACCTATCTGGTCCCGGCGGTCGACGAGGGATGGTTTGAGGTGCAAGGGCCGGCGGGCTTCGATGTGCTGTATTTCCTGCTCAGTCCCACACCCTTGGCGACGCCCTCTGCGGCAGCGTTTGTGGCCCCCGGGCCGGTAAGTTCGATGAAGCCTCGCTGCAACGACAAGATCTTCCGGGCGCGCGGTGAGTGCATGGACGATTCGGCCGGTCCGGCTGCGATTCCAGCGGGCTCGGCGCTGCCGGCGCCGCTCGCTCCCATCGCGGGAGCAGCTTCGCGCGATATCATCTTCTCGAAGAAAAAAGGGGAGACAACGGTCGCGGTGAATGGAGCGGGCTCTGCGCCGATGTTGTATACCTTTCGTCTGGCTCACCAGTGAGCAAGGGGTTACCGCAGCATCTACCCGAACGCCGTCAGGATTCAGCTATGCAAGTCTTTCGAGCACTCCTTCTAATCTTAGTTTCGAGTTTTTTTGGAATGAGGTTGACGGCGCAGGCGACTCAGCCGGCCACGACGGGTCCGGTCCAGAGCCCGGCGGCTGGCCAGAACCCACAGGCTACTCAGGGCACACCAGATCAGAACTCCACGCGTGATTTAAAGGTGATTCCGAAGAGCGGGATCACCGTCGCGGTGTCGATCCCGCGAAGCTATGCGCTTGTCATTGGGATCGCGGCTTACAAGAACCTTCCGGCTTCGGCCCAGCTTGAGTTTCCGAACCGCGACGCGGAGGACATCTATGCGGCGCTGATCAGTCCGGAGGGAGGACAGTTTCCGGCGGAGAACGTTCATAAGCTGATCAACGAACGGGCAACGGTTGCGAATATCCGGCACGAGATCGAGGACTGGCTGCCGTCGGTGACCAAGGACAACGACCGGGTACTGATCTATTTCGCGGGGCATGGATTTGTTTCGGGCGGAAAGGGATACCTGGCTCCCTATGACGTCGACATCCATAATGTCGCGACGACGGCTTATCCGATGGAGTCGCTGGGATCGACGGTGGGCGGCAGGATCAAGGGCAAGTGGAAGGTGCTGATCACCGACGCCTGCCACTCGGGTGCGATTACTCCGGAGACTGATCGGAAGCAGGTGAATCAGAGCCTGCTGGATCTGCAGAAGTCGCTCTTCTCGCTGACGGCGAGCAGGGATCGCGAGCAGAGCTTCGAGAGCGATAAGTGGGGGGGCGGGCACGGCATTTTTACCTACTATGTGGTGAAGGGGCTGGAGGGCGAGGCCGACACCGACGGCGATGGGGTGGTGAGCGCTGATGAACTCGCGGAGTATGTCCACACCAACGTTCGCCTGGCCACGGATGCGCGGCAGAATCCGACGAGCGAGCGCGGGAGCTTCGATCCGAACATGGTGCTGGCCTATAACGCTTCGCGGGTGAAGGGCGCCAACCTGCCTCCGCCGCAGTTCGGCAACCTGATCGTTGAAGCCAACATGGACAACACGGAGATCTGGGTGGATGGACGCAGCGCGGGGATCGTGAGCAAGGACAAGCCTCTGCGTCTGCCGGGTATCGCTCCTGGTGCGCATACGATCAAGGGCGTTCACATGGGATATGAGCCGGATGGCCCGCGCGAGGAGCAGGTCTATCCGGGGCAGGACACCACGGTGAGCATCCGGCTGCTGATTGCGCGCAGGGCGAACCATGCGGCGGTGGACGAGTTCGACAAGGGCATCGATTTCTACAACAAGGGCTACGCGGAGAACTACAAGAAGGCCGCCGAGCACTTCGAGAAGGCGATCCAGATCGACTCGAAGTACAGCCAGGCCTACCTTTACCTGGGGCGGGTGGACAATGCGCTGTTTCAGGACGATCAAGCGCAGGCGGCGTTCAAGCAGGCGATCGACCTCGACCCGGACTACATGGAAGCGAGGGCGAGCTATGGGGCGGCGCTGCTCGATACCGGAAACCTGGATGAGGCGATTCGGCAGTTGAACGTGGTGACGCGAAGAGAACCGACCCGAGGGATGGCATGGTACCTGGAGTCGCAGGCCTACTTTCGCAAGGATGACTACGCTGACGCGAAGACCGCCGCGGAGACGGCGATCAAGCTGAATCCGAAGAACGCAGAGGCTCACTTCTGGCTCGCGGAGAGCCTTCGCCATTTAAAGCAGCCTACAGAGGCCGAGGCGGAGTACAACAGCTACCTTGCGCTGTCGAACTTCGATACCGGAAAGGCAGGGCAGTTGAACTATTATGTTGCCGGATACCTGCTTGGTCTGGGCAAGAAGAAGCGGGCGGCGCAGACCGACATCTGGAAGGAGTTGCGGGGGCAGGCGAGCCTTGGACTGTGCGACAGCGAGTATATGCAGAAGCAGCTTGACCCTGCGATTCGCGACTGCAATACAGCGTTGACGTATATGCCGAATGACCTGTTCGCGAACTACCGGCTGGGCGTGTTGTATTCGGAGAAGTTCAATCAGCACAATGAGATTGCGATGCTGGCTGCCGCGAAGACTCACTTCGATGCGGCGATTGCGGCGAACCCGGAGGCCAACGAGGCCGACCGGGCAAGAAAGTATGTCAAGAATATCGCCAGCGTGCTGGCGCAGGTGAGGTAGATTTCGCGCTAGCCCCCATCCACCCAGGGGGACAAATCGTTAGAACATCATGACCGAAGCGAAGAGCACCACCGTCACTGTAAGACAGAACATGGCAGTGTGGAGGCGATCGCTCTTGACCTGGCGGATGAGAGCCACCATGAGGACCTCATCGCACATGGAGTTCAGAAGATCGTCGTCGGTGGCGCACTGCATCTCGGCCAGGTAAGAGTTATGGGTCTCGGAGAGAACCTCTCCAACGTCATTTTTGAGGGTATGGAGCAGCCAATGATGTGCCTTGTTATGGCCGACGTAGAACTTTGGTCCGGTGGATCCGAAGATGCTGCTGGACGGCTTGATGGTGGGGAAGATGACGCGAAGGCACACGAGGAGGGACACGACCACCAGGGTGATGAAGAGAAGGTAGAGCACATGATGAAGGTGGGTTCGGTCGCCGGGATGCTCGATGACGCCGGCGACCATGCCCGACAGCAGCGTGACGCAGAAGGCGGCCTTGGTATCGAGGAATCGGATGGTGTTCTGGGTGTCCTCGGTCATCCGGTACAGGAACTCGAGACGACTCGAGAGTCGGGAGAGTTCATTGCGTTGATCGAGCCTTGCAATGAGGGGATCGATCGGGGAGATCTCTGCGGGCATGAGCGGGAGTTTAGCAGAAATGGAGTGCCCAGCCGGATGTTGTGGACAGGCAGGCGGAGTCGCGATGGCGATTCTGTTTGCTCAATCGATCGGTCAACGTTAGGCTAACCCGGAGTCCTTTCTCTTGCTGAATGGAACGCCTAAAACGACGTGGTGTCTGGCCGTGCTTCTGTTGGCCGGACGGTGCATCTCGCAGACCCCTGCGGGCGCGAGCGGTCAGTCCCCGACGCAGACGGACTCGCAGGCTCAGCCGGGAGATTCTAAAGTTCAGGAGTTGAATCGGGATAGCTCTCCGGGACAGAGGATTCCGGGACAAAAGATGGCTGCGTACTCGGTTTTGCAGGGACAGGTGCTGGACGCGGCAGGGCGACCGCTGCCTGGGGTGAGCGTGCAGTTGACCGGGAGTGGCTCGGCCCCGACGGCGGTTACATCGGGGGACGGCATCTTCCGCATGTTACGTATTAAGCCGGGGACGTATGGGCTTGTGTTTACGCGGCCAAATGGCGAGAGACTCGAGCGTCCGCAGGTGGAGCTTCGCGCGGGTGAGGTGCTGTCGATCGAGGTAAAGCTGCGGGAGATCATTACAAACTATACGAATCCGCTGCCGCAACGGCCGATGGAGACGCTCGGCGAGAGTTCTTACAAGGAACTGAGCCGGCGTCCGGATGCGGAGGGCGCGGTCGTCGTCCCGAAGGAGATTCCCCTGGCGCCGGCAGCCGCCAACTTCGTGCCGCAGCGTGATCGATGGGAGATTCCGATTCCCAACTATCACCGGTACGGTGTCAGGGATGAATCGCCCTACGTGCTGGGACATTGGTATGACCCGTTTAATCGCAACGTACTGAAGGCGGATAAGCCGCTCTTCGGCAAGACCTTCTTCAGCTTCACCGGCGACTCGATTACGGCGGCGGAAGGCGTTCGGCTTCCGACCCCGGCCGGCCAATCGACCGCGCGGCCGGTGGAGCCGGGATTCTTTGGGCGGGGTGGCCAGGCACTCATGCAGCAGACGTTTCGCATGACATTCGATCTGTTCCACGGGGATACGGCGGCGTTTCGACCGGTCGACTACCGGATCCGCTTTACCCCCGCTGCGAATATCAATTATCTGACCGCCAGCGAGTTCCAGGTGGTAAGCCCGGATGTCCGCCAGGGTACGACGCGGCTCGATGGACACGTGGGTTTGCAGGAGGGATTTGTCGAGATCAAACTGCATGACTTCGGCCCCAACTATGACTTTGCCAACATCCGGTTTGGCGTTCAGCAGTTCGCATCGGACTTTCGCGGGTTTGTGTTTGCGGATGAACAGCCGGGAGTGCGGATCTTCGGTGATCTGAAGTCGAACCGCATCCAGTACAACCTGGCTGGATTTGATCTGCTGGAGAAGGATACGAACAGCGGGTTGAACAGCTTCAGGCGTCGATCCCGGCAGGTTGCGATCGGCAACCTCTTCATCCAGGACTTTCTGACCGAGGGGTATACGACCCAGTTCAGCTATCACTTCGTGCGCGACAACGGGACGACCTACTACGACAACAACGGGCGCATCCAGCGTCCGGCGCCAATCGGCAACGTGATTCCGCACCGGGTCGATGCCAACTACCTTGGATGGACGGGTGATGGGCACATCAAGGAATACAACATCACGCACGCGTTCTACGAGGTCTATGGGCAGGATGAGCTCAACCAGATCGCAGGCAGGAAGACCGATATCAATGCGCAGTTCGCTGCGGTGGAGATCTCTAAGGATCACGACTTCTATCGACTGAGAGCTTCGATGTTGTATGCGTCCGGCGATGACGATCCCAGGGATGGGACGGCGCGGGGATTCAGCTCGATCGTCGATGGCGTGGCGTTTGCAGGGGGCGCGTTCAGCTTCTTCAACCGGGAAGGCATTCCGCTGACACGGGCGGGTGTGACCTTGAAGTCTCCGGACAGCCTGCTTGCGGACCTGCGTTCGGACAAGAATTCGGGGCAGTCGCAGTTCGTGAACCCGGGGCTCTATCTCTACAACGCAGGGGCGGATGTGGACGTACTGCCGACGTTGAAGCTTGTCGGGAACGTCAACTTTCTGCAGTTCGCACGGACGCAACCCCTGGTATTTCTCTTGCAGCAGAATGGGATTCGCAGAACGGTCGGGATCGACTCCGGCCTGGGCGCGATCTATCGCCCTTTCCTCTCGGACAATCTCGTCTTGGAGGGTGGAATCACGGCGCTGGTGCCGTTTCGTGGACTTCGCGATATCTATAACAGCCAGACACTGGTCTCGGGCTTTCTCTTGGTCAAGTTTCAGTTCTAGTCACAAAACACGCTTTACAGATGGAGTCATCCGAGATGCTTCGATTCTTCCGTTTCTTCGCTCGCTGCACCGATCGTGTCGTCATGCGCCGCGGGATTGCGCTTGCGATGGTGCTTGGGGCGCTGTTGGGAATGGGACGCTTCGAACATCTGCAGGCGGTAGAGGCGGGCCAGCAGGCAACGGACGGAACGGCTCTGACGCCGAGTACGAAGGCGCGAGTCGATGTGAAGTCGACGGTCACCTCGGCCAGTGGGCAGAGGGTAAAGATTGGGTCGCACCCGGCGACGGGAATCAAGCAGGGGGAATCCGCCGAGGAAGCCGAGCGCGCGAGCTCCGGATGTGTGAGCTGCCATCGCGGGATCGAACACCCGAACATGCATACCGAGGACACGGTCGCGCTGGGCTGCGCGGACTGCCATGGCGGTCGGGCCGACGTGATGAGCGTGGGCGTGAAGGGCTCGGCGGAGTACAAGGCGGCGGAGAAGAACGCGCATGTGCAGCCGAATTTCCCGCAGGATCTGGAGAACGGCGGCCATCCGGTGCGGGTCTATACGCGTTGGCTGAAGGAGAGCTACGAGTACATCCGGTTCGTGAATCCGGGCGATCTGCGCGTGGCTCCGGAGACCTGTGGCACATGCCATGCCGCCGAGACGCGGAATGTGAAGACGAGCATGATGACCCATGGTGCGATGCTGTGGAGCGCTGCCCTGTATAACAATGGCGGGTTTCCGCTGAAGAATCCGCACTTTGGTGAGAGCTACGACATCGATGGGAAGCCGGAGCGTTTGCGAAGCTTCCCACCTCCGACCGCGGAAGAGACAAAGATGAAGGGAGTTCTGCCGTACCTCGATCCTTTGCAGCGATGGGAGTTCTCGGAACCCGGCAACATGCTGCGGGCGTTTGAGAAGGGTGGCGAGAAGAAGTCGGAGATTGGGAATCCGGATCGAGAGGAGCTATCGGGCAAGCCGGATACTAAGCTGAGTGATCGCGGCCTGGGCACCCAGCTGCGGACCGATCCAGTCTTTCTCGGTCTGCAGAAGACGCGCCTTCTCGATCCGCTGCTATCGTTTCCCGGGACGAACGATGAGCCGGGAGACTATCGCGGGTCGGGCTGCTCGGGGTGTCATGTGGTGTATGCCAATGACCGAGACCCATCTCACTCGGGTGAGATTGCGAAGTATGGGAATCTGGGCAAGAGCATCAGCTCCGATCCCACGATCAATAAGGACCAGTCGGGTCATCCGCTGACGCATCAGTTCACGAAGATGATCCCTTCGTCGCAGTGCATGGTGTGCCATGTGCATCCGGGTACGAACATGGTGACCACCTACTATGGATTTACGTGGTGGGACAACGAAGCCGACGGGGAGAAGATGTATCCCGCGAAGCAGCATAATCCAACTGAACAGGAGCTGCATGACGTGCGGGTGCGGAATCCGGAGGGTGCAGCACCGCGGGGGAACTGGGCGGATCCGAAGTTCCTGGAGCGGGTTGGAACCGTTGAGTTCAATGCGGACAACAAGGATACGCAGTTCGCCGACTTCCATTCGCATGGGTGGATCTTCCGCAAGGTCTACAAGCGAGACCGGAAGGGGAACCTGCTCGATAAAGACGACAACATGCTTCCGGAAGATCCCGAAGGTCTGGGCAAAGCGGTGCACCTCGCGGACATCCACCTGGAGAAGGGGATGCACTGCATCGACTGCCATTTTACGCAGGACGTACATGGCAACGGCAAGCTCTATGGGGAGACGCGGAACGCGATCGAAATCGGCTGCGTCGACTGCCATGGGACGATTGAGCAGAGGGCGACGCTGAAGACAAGTGGCCCTGCGTCCGCGAATGACGTGTCTTCTAACCTGCTGCGGATGCGGACGCCCTTCAAGCAGGCAAGGTTCTACTGGCGCGATGGCAAGTTGTGGCAGCGGTCGAACGTCGACGAGCATGTGGAGTGGGAGGTCGTGCAGACGCTTGACACAATCACTCCAGGCAATGAGCACTACAGCGAGAAGTCCCGGCTGGCGAAGACGCTCCAAACGGACGGCGTGACCTGGGGTCATACGGACGATATGACCAGGCTGGCGCACAACGACAAGCGGATGACCTGCCAGAGCTGCCACTCTTCGTGGACGACCTCGTGCTTCGGATGCCATCTCTCGATGTCCGCCAACCAGAAGATGCCCATGCTACATAACGAGGGCGAGACGACGCGCAACTGGACTGCATACAACTTCCAGGTGCTCCGCGATGACGTCTACATGCTCGGGATCGATGGGACGGTTACGGGCAACAAGATCGCTCCGGTTCGGTCGGCGTGTGCGGTGGTGGTGAGCTCCCAGAACGCCAATCGGAACTGGATCTACCAGACGCAACAGACGATCTCGGCTCCCGGATTTAGCGGCGAGGCCTTTAGCACGTATGTCCCGCACACGGTGAGGGGCAAGGAGACGAAGGGCTGCACGGACTGCCACGTCTCGGCGAACGGCGATAACAACGCGTGGATGGCTCAACTGCTTGTGCAGGGAACCAACTTCCTCAACTTCATGGGCAAGTATGTCTACGTGGCCAATGGGGACCATGGCTTCGAGGCCGTACCCGTTGCGGCCAGCACGGAGCCTCCTGTGATCGCGGGGAGCGACTTCCAGAAGCTCGCTTATCCTGAGGACTACAAGCGGTTCGTCGAAGGTGGAAGATTGATCAGGGATGCTCGCGAGCACGAGGGTGAGGATGTGCTCGATGTTCAGTTGCGTGGTGAGTATCTTTACGCTGCGATGGGCAAAGGTGGATTCCGTGTGTTCGACGTTGCGGATGTGGATGTGAAGGATGTTTCGGAGCACATGACGTCTGCTCCGGTTTCGCCGCTTGGTCAGAGGTTCTACGTCAAGACGAAGTATGCGACGTCGATCGCATCGCCATCGACGCTTGCGCTCGATCCGCTTCGGACCCAGATCAAGGAGAACGAGGAACAGGCGATTCACCTGCTGTATGCCTTCCTGTATGTGACGGATAAGTACGAAGGCCTGGTGGTGATTGGGGATCCGAAGACTGGGGTTGGAACGCTGCTCGATGGGAATCCGCGGAACAACTTCCTGCGGCGTGCAACGACGTTCAATCCGGATGGACTCCTGAATGGTGCTCGTAGGATCACGATCGCGGGAACGAACGCTTACATCGTGGCTGACAAGGGAATGGTTGTGGTATCGCTTGAGAATCCTCTGCAGCCGAAGGTGATTGGCACCTATCCGGAGATCGTCGAAGGGCGTGGTGTTGCCGTTCAGTTCCGGTATGCGTTTGTGGTCGATAGGGAAGGTCTGAAGGTCTTCGATGCAACTCGTCCGGAGAAGCTGCGGCGCGTTGGCGAGACGATTCCGTTTGCGGATGCGCGCAATGTGTATGTCGCGAGAACTTACGCTTACGTTTCCGATGGCAAGGACGGAATCGGCATCGTGGACGTGGAGAAGCCTGAACATCCGAAGATGGACAGGATGTTCAATGGCAACGGCGCATTGAACGATACGAACGACCTGAAGATCGGGATGGTGAGTTCGAGTCAGTTTGCGTTCGTCGCTGACGGCAAGAACGGAATGCGGATCGTCCAACTCTTTTCGCCGGGGACGCAGAAGAACTTCTATGGCTTCAGCCCGGAGCCAGAGCCGGTGTTGATCGCGACACGGAAGATGAAGGGTGAGGCCCTGGCCGTCTCCAAGGGCATCGATCGGGATCGCGCGGTCGATGAGAACGGAAACCAGTTGGCCGTCTTCGGGCGGCGGGGTGCGCGACCGCTGAATGGGGACGAGATGCGGAAGATGTATCTGCGGGCGGGAGAACTCTACACCGTCACCGATACTCCTCCGGCTCCGGTGGCCGGTTCACGGAGATCGATGGCGATGGGGCGGTAACAGGGCTCGCCGAGATTTTGGGATGATTCGTTTTTCCGCGGGCGGTAGACTAGCGGAGTGAATCCCACTGCTCCGGTCCCAAGCTCGGATTTCTTTCAGGCTACGCGGCTGGTTGGCCGGCGTGTTCAGCTTCTGCCCCTCTCGATGGAGCACCATGACGGGCTGGTGGCGGCGTCGCGGGATGGGGATCTTTCTTCGCTCTGGTACACGAGTGTCCCCGGAGCGGAAACGATGCGGGGGGAGATCGAACGGCGGTTGCGCCTGAAGGAGGCTCGGTCGATGCTGCCGTTCACGGTGGTCGAGGCGGAGACGGGCGAGATCGTGGGGATGACCACCTACATGAACGTCGATGCGGTGAACCGGCGGGTAGAGATCGGGTCGACGTGGTATGCCCGGAGGGTTCAGCGGACGGCGCTGAATACGGAGGCGAAGCTGCTTCTGCTGGGGCATGCGTTCGACAGGCTGGGGTGCATCGCGGTGGAGTTCCGGACCCATTTCATGAACCAGCAGAGCCGTCGGGCGATCGAGCGGCTGGGGGCGAAGCTGGATGGAATTCTGCGGAACCATGTAGTTGCGCAGAATGGCACGCTGCGGGATACGGTGGTTTACAGCGTGATTGCTTCGGAGTGGCCGGCTGTGCGGGCTCACCTGGAGTGGCAGATGGTGAGGCCGCGATAGGGCCGTTTGGGTATGAGCTTGATGCGACTAAGCCTCCAGCAGGATTCCTTTGAGTAGCCGGAGTCAGGTCCGAAATTGCACCCACATTGTCAGCGGCGGCACGCTCGAGTGTGTGTGCTGCAGATCGAACAGCACTCCCGTTACCGCCGCTGGCCGGCTGCGTCCATCAGCCGCAATTACCTCTCGCTATCAACCGCCTGCTCACTGCAGGAGGCTGGAGCATTGACTGGGTTGCAGCGTGCAGCCTTCGCTCCGCCTGGCAGAGCGACGGAGAAGTGGCCTGACCACTTGGCAGGTTCGGCTGCTGGATAGTCCGTGCTCAGCATCTGTGCGCCGCTTGATATCGCAGCGTCGCGGTGTGCGGTGTCGTTGGTGCGAGCCTCTTTGGTGTCCGCGTCGGTCCGCGTGCGGATGAGATAGCCCTTCCGCACGAGCGCCGCGATATCCCCCGCGGGTCCGTCGTTGCGCTCGATAAACGCCGCATCCGGTTGGCTGGGAGTGGAGTTCGTGAACAGCACGCGACCTTTCAGCGAAGGATGTCCCGCCAGATACAGCGGGCCGACCTTGCTCTGATCCAGCAGAAAGACCACCTTGCCCCGCGCGCTGTCGAGTGAAGGCCACTGCTGTGCCAGCACCGCCACCTCGAGGGTGGCAAAGTTACCCCGCACATCGTCCGGCGTAATCATCTCCGCAGGCGAATACACCGAGCGGATCTCTGCATCGAGTGCGTCGAAGGTCGACGAGGTGAAGGGCTCCGGCTCTGTCAGCTTCGATTCCCTGGGCGATCCCTCCTTGGTCTCTACCAGGATGAAGATCGGAAGATGCCCCGGATGCGCCTTTGACCATCGCTTGACCTCATCGAGGCATCCGGTAAACGGCTGGCAGGTGCTTCGATAGTCGACATCCTGCACATGCATTACCTTGAAGCCGGGCTTCTGCATGATGCCCTCGGGATCGAACGGAGGATCGGCGGGAAGCCCTGCTGCCTTGGCTGTGACGGGCCCGGATGGATGCGCGTATCGGCCGCCTTTGCTATCGGCAAACACGTCCAGCTCGATCTGCCGCACGCCGCCATCGAGCTGCTGCGTCAACGAAGGATGGCTGTACTCGAGGCCCTCGTAGGCCTTGGCATACTTCGCCTGCCACACCTTCGACTCGTTCGGAGCGATGCCCGCGTGATAGCTGTTGTGCGTGCCGATGACCTGGATCTGGTTCATCCGCACGGTACCCCTGGGCAGGCTTGCAACGATCGGCGTCGAATCCGGCACGTTCGCACGGAAGGGCGAGTCCGGGCGAGCCTGAGCGCACAGAGGCGAGCTTGCATCCGAGAGACTTGGAGGCAGGTTTGTCGTGCCCCATGCAGAAGGCGCGGAGCCCATCGTCAGGACCAGCGTGCCGCCACCCGCAATCTGCTCATGCCGAAACCAGGACTGCTCCAGTGGCGCGCCGTTCAGCGTGGCGGTCTGCACGAAGCGGTTGATGTGCTCGGAGTCCAGGTTTTTTGCGACGATGCGGAGCGTCTTGCCCGGTGCGACCTGCACCTCGGCCTCGGGAAACGTGGGGGTTCCGATCAGGTAGATATCCTGGCCGGCGTTCGGATAAAACCCAAGTGAGTGAAAGATGAACCAGCTCGACATGGCGCCCGAGTCATCGTTGCCTGGGATCCCGCTCCTCTGAGCGCTGAACCATTTTTCGAGTAACATCGTGACGACTTCCGCCGTGTGGTCGGGCCGCCCGGCCCAGTTATAGAGCACCGGAATCAGGAACCCGGGTTCGTTCGTCACATCGAAGTGCTGCCGCCCGAAGATATTGTCGAGACGGTTTACGAAGGCCTTGTTACCACCTGTCATCTCAATCACCTTGCGCACATCATGCGGAGCATACAGCGAGTAGGTCCAGAGGTCGCCCTCGTAAAAGAAGTCCGGCCACGTACCCCGCACCTGGAGATCCGGCTCAGCCCAGCTTCCATCGGGGTTGCGCGGACGCAGAAATCCACGGAAGCCCTCATCGCTCAGATTCTTATCCCACAGGTTCTGCCAGTTGTTGGAACGGGTCGCGAAGAGCTTCGCCTCCGCCGGCCGGTTCAGTCCGCAGGCCAACTCGGCGATGGCGAAGTCGTCGTACGCATACTCTACCGTGCGTGATCCGGACCGCTCGTCGGCGAGAGTGACGAAGCCTTTGCTGTTGTAGTCGGTGATGCCTCCACGGCCCTCCTTTTGCGCGTTCGCGGGAGGAACCGATGCGTCTTTCAGCATCGCTTCGAAGGCTGTGTTGTAGTCGATCCCCTTCATGCCCTTGACCCACGCATCGGCCACAACGATGTTGGCGTTGCTTCCGCCCTGGGTGCGGCCGTTGTCGTTTCCGCTGCGCGCG
Source organism: bacterium (assembly GCA_026225095.1). Lineage (GTDB taxonomy): Bacteria > Acidobacteriota > Terriglobia > Terriglobales > Acidobacteriaceae > Edaphobacter. The sequence continues at coordinate 1,563 of JAMFSC010000116.1, read as the reverse complement.
TCGGGCATGTAGCCTGTGTGGCGATAGATATCGATCAGCGAGCGGATGAGGTCGCGCTGGCGGTCGGGGGCGATGAGTGTGAGCAGAGGTCCGGAGCTGCGGTAGGTGTCCCAGACGGCGTAGAAGTCGTCGTAGTAGGGCTCGCTCGACTGCCATCCGGGGTTTTCGCCGGTGCGGTCCGACGGCATGAGCATGGTGTGGTACATCGCGGTGTAGAGTTGGACCCGTTTCGAGTCCGATGCGCCCTTCAACTTGATCTTTCCGAGCGCGGTGTTCCAGGTGTCTGTCGCGGACTTGCGGGTTGCGTCGAAGTGCCAGCCTGTGGCCTCTTCGGCGAGGGTGGCGCGGGCTTGGGCGATGCTCACGAAGGAGATCGCGACCTTGGCCTGGACGACCTGCCCTGCGTGGGTCGCAAAGTCGAAGACTGCGCCGAGGGGCTGTGCGGAATCGATCACGGCATCGTGGGATGAAGAGAGGCCGGCGGCTGTCCATGTGCGGGTTCCGGAGGCAGGTGTGTCGAGGACGATCGAGAAGAAGACCTTATATTCGCCACCCTTGTTCCAGCCTCCGGCATATCGTCCGACTCCCTGGGCCTCGTGGTCGGAGACAAGATGGACCTCGCCGCCCAGGAACCTCTGCGACTCTGACCCAGGCCCACGATCGAGGCAGTGCGCGATGTCGATCGTCAGATGCGCCTCCTTCGAGGCTGGGAAGGTATAGCGATGCAGGCCCACGCGTCGGGTCGTCGTCAGCTCCGCGAGCGTGTCGTACCGCGTCAGACGCGCGGCGTAGTATCCGGGGTGATTCACCTCTGCCGTGCGGGGGGACTTGATGTCGTTCAGGTTCAACTCGCCCGTGACCGGCATCATAAGGACGTTGCCGTACTTTCCTTGCGCACCGCTCAGATGGAGATGGCTGAAGCCAAGGATCCGCCCGCCTGAGACATAGCCAAAGCCCGATGGCCGCCCGTCGAAGCTCTCCATATCGGGCCCGACCTTGACCATGCCGAAGGGCAGGGCCGCGCCGACGAACGTGTTGCCGCCCCAGTCCACGCCAAGAAACGGATAGACGTTTTGGGTGTAGTTCACCTGTCCGGCTACAACGCCAGCCTTGGCGGCGGTCTGGCCAAGGAGCGTGGGAATCGGGCAGTTGAGGAGCAGGCAAGCGAGAAGGGTGCGGCAGCGAACGGAGAAGGACACGGGGTAGAACTCCTTGAAAGACTGGAACTTGAGAGAAACGGGGGGGCTGGAGATGCTCCGGCTCCGCGACAAGCTACAGGGTAAGTCATGCAGCTACCTTATTCTGTGAACCTTGCTCCGTTTCGAACCAGTCAGCGTCGGGAACGCTGCATAGAGCCGGTATCTTACGGGCCAAGTGGTCAGACCACAGGGCTCTCAACTTCTAATAAAGTGGTATGAAATCGCCGTTTTCTGCTGGTTTCCTGCATCCATGGTGTTCTAAAAGGGTTAGCGGGCAACGATCGAAATTTCCCAATGTTTCACCAGAAGCTTTTTGTGCGCAGAATGTGGGCCGTTGCATGGAAAAACTGGACAGCGGGCGCTG
>JAMFSC010000115.1 GCA_026225095.1 bacterium | reverse complement strand
CGTTGACGGCAGTCAGGGGCAAGGCAGTCGTCAGCGCCGAGCAGATGGAGAACCGCCGTCTGCGAGCCGAGTTGGCGCGGGTCACCATGGAGCGCGACATACTGGGAAAAGCGACGGCGTTTTTCGCAAAGGGCCAGCGATGAGGTACGCCTTTATTCTGCGCAACAAACTGGTCTGGCCCATCTGTGTGCAGTGCCGAGTGCTTGCGGTCAGCGTCTCTGGCTATCACCAACATCAGGCACGGCGGCACAAGATCGCCTCGCGCCGCCACCTCAGCGACGAGATCTTGCTGGTTCACATTCGCGCCGTCTACGCCGAAAATCGAGGTACGTATGGATGGATGGCCGCGCATCTCCACCCCAGCAAGCAAAAGCGCTTGCCGGGGACCCCGGTCTGGCGGAAGCTACGGGCAGAGAGCGTTCGCGTGGGAAAGCGGCGGGTGCAACGGCTCATGCAGCAGAACGCGATCCAGGCCCGTGGCAAGCGACGATTTCGCATTGCGACGACCGACAGTCGGCACAACCTGCCCATTGCGGCGAACGTGCTCGATCGCAACTTCACGGCATCGGAACCCAACCAGGCGTGGGTAGGCGATTTCACCTACATCGCGACTGAGGAAGGCTGGCCGTTTCTTTCCGTCGTGATCGACTTGTTCAGCCGCAGGGTCATTGGCTGGTCGATGCGCCCCGATATACGCTGCGATCTGGTTGTCGACGCGCTGGAGATGGCATGGATGGGCCGCAGTCTGAATGAAACTTCGCGACTCATCTTTCATAGCGCTCGCGGCAACCAGTATGCCAGCGATGAGTTCAGCAAACTGCTCCAGGGGCATTGCATCACGCGAAGCACTCACACACTACCCATGTTTCTCTGACGATTCACTATCCTCATCATCCGCAGTGTGGCCAGGTGGTGACGCTGGTGCGGCGCGTTTCATTTTCCGGCCAGCCTCGGGACCAGCTTCAGTTGCTTCTTCCCAGCGGCGATCAACTTGTCGTTCCCGCGTGGATGCTGGATGAGGAGCACTGCCGTGGGATGTCGGTGGCCGAACGTCCCCTGATTACGCTCTCCGCGCTGGTTGCACTTCGGTCTTTGATCGACGCGCAGCCAGGCGACGCCGGTCCTCCTGGGCCGCTACCTTCAGAAGCATCTTCGCCAGGAGGTGCATTCTGTGAGCCCACCGCGTCAGGGATATCTTCCCTGGGACAAGCCCAACCCACAACAGCTTCCTCAGGCAGCGCAGGCGCGCTGCCGCGAGTTACTCAGCCAGATGCTGCTCGCAGCAGTGAGCGGCGCAAGCCACGTAGAACAGGAGAGCGATGAGCGAGAAGATTCAAGCCATTCACATTGATCGGGAGGCCTGCGTCTATGTACGGCAGTCCTCCATGCAACAAGTCCGGACGCGTCTTGAAGGGCAGCGTCGCCAGTACGACCTTCGCGAGCGGGCGCAGACGCTTGGCTTTCAGCGTGTCGTCGTCATCGATGAAGACCAGGGCCGCACTGGAACGGGCTCGGTCGAACGTCCCGGCTTCGGCAAGTTGCTTGAGGCAGTTTGCTCCGGCAGAGTCGGAGCCGTTTTCGCTTTGGAGGCCTCGCGTTTGGCTCGCAACAACCGCGACTGGCATCACCTGATCGATCTCTGCGCGATGGCAGGGACCCTGGTCATCGACCATGACGGCGTCTACGATCCCAGCCTGCTCAACGACCGCCTCCTGCTCGGCCTCAAGGGTACCATGAGCGAGTTCGAGATCAGCCTGCTTCGTCAGCGGGCGATGGAGGCGCATCGTCAGAAGGTGCGGCGCGGCATGGTGATGACGCAAGTGCCTTTAGGCTACGTCCGCACCGAAGAAGAAGGCATCGAGAAGACGCCCGACCGCCAAGTGCAGGAGGCCATCGTCGGCATCTTCCGCAAGTTCCATGAGCTGGGCAGCGTGCGTCAGGTACTGCTCTGGTACCGCGATGAAAAACTCCCGCTTCCCGTGCTCTCGCGCGAGTCCGGCAACCGCAAGACGGTGTGGATCGAACCGATCTACTCCAGCCTCTGCGGCATCCTCAAGAACCCGGCCTATGCAGGCGTCTTCGTCTGGGGCCGGAAACACACGCGCACCTCCATCGTCGAAGGCCGCGCCCGTAAGACACGCGGTCACGCCCGACCACAAGACCAGTGGGAAGTCGTCATCCCGGATCACCACGAAGGGTATATAACGTGGGAAGAGTTCATGCGTAACCAGCAACAGATCCGCTCCAACGCAGGTTGGAACGCCCGCATGGGAGGACCGAACGGCGCGGCTCGCAACGGCCCCGCGCTGTTGGCTGGATTGTTGCGATGTGGGCGGTGCGGACGCGCGTTGCAGGTCTTCTATACCCCAAGCAAGAGGGATGGACCGCTCCCACGCTACTGGTGCAGCGGAGACCGGGCCCACAAGCTGAAGCGCAGTTGCATCACCTTCGCTGGCTGGCGCGTCGACCGGGAGATCGCAGCCGAGGTGCTCGAAGCTCTGCGTCCTCTCGGCGTGCAGGCCGCGCTCGATGCACTCAACCAGACCCAGAGCCGTACCGATGAGAAGCGGCGCTCGCTCGAACTCGCGCTCCAGAAGGCGGGCTACGAAGCCGGCCGCATCGAACGGCAGTATCAGGCGACGGAGCCGGAGAACCGCCTCGTCGCCGCCGAGCTGGAGAAGCGATGGAACAACGCGCTGACACATGCCGCCGATCTGGAGCGACGCCTCGAAGAAGCCACCGCATCGGCACCGCAACTCACGCCGGAACAGCGCGCGCAGCTACTCGCACTCGGCGACGATCTCGAACGTCTGTGGGATCATCCCGAATCGCCGATGGCGTTGAAGAAGCGCATCCTCAGAACCGTGCTTGAGGAAGTCGTCGCCGACACGATCGATGAGCCTCCCGCCGTTCACCTCAAGCTGCACTGGGCTGGCGGCTCTCATACCCAACTGACAGTGCGCAAGAACAGGACTGGCGACCACAACAACGTCAACTCCGAGGAAGTAACGGAGTTGATTCGTGACCTCGCTCTTGTATGCGACGATCGCGCCATCGTGTCTATCCTGAATCGGTTGGGTTATCGAACAGGTCACGCCAACACTTGGACGGAGAAGCGTGTCCAGCACGTTCGACATACGAAGGGTTTTCCGGCATGTCCGCCGCCGGAACAGCGCCTCTGGATCACGATGCAACAAGCAGCCGAATCACTCGGGATCAGTGACGCATCGGTTCGCCAACTGATCGAGAAGAAGACCTTGCCGGCAAAACAGGTCGTCAAGTTCGCACCCTGGATGATCGAACGTGCTCACCTCACCCTTCCAGCCGTCCATAGAGCCGTCCGCCTCATCAAAACGGGCCGCCGATCTCCATCGCGCGTCGCCAGCAATGCCCAAACCCCTATGTTTATTGACTCCAGCGAGGTATAGCACTATGTCACTGCTTTCTGCCCTCCATGAGCCGCAAGGGAAACTGGTGGGACAACACTTGCAGCGAGACGCTGTTCGGCTCGCTGAAGGTCGAGCGACTGCACGGCCAGCGCTTCGAGACGATACGAGAGGCTAAGGATGCAACGCTGAACTGGCTGCTCTGGTATAACCAAACCCGGATGCACTCGACTACACCAGCCCGATGCAGTTGAGAAGGCCTGGGAAGAAGCGACAAAGATCGCTGCCTGAACTTGTTGGGAATTGCAGCAGGCCGTGGAAGTGACAGGCTATGAAAAGCATAAAAAACGATGAGACTGTTTTTCACCCTTTCCACAGCCCTTGGAAATCAATGAAGCCGATTCCCGCACTCCCACCGCCACGACGACCACGGGGATAAATCAATCTCCCATACCGGCCCAGCTAAGAGCGACTCATTCGAGGGCAAGGTCACCCGTGAGTTCGTCTACGTGGACAGAAGTGCGGCCATGCGGAGCGCGGGAGCACGGAGTTTCGGAGTACGGCCCATGGATATTGTTTGCAGGTTATTCTCTGAGTATCGCACCGACCAACTGCTACGAGGTGGGCTGTTGACGGAAATAGACTCTGCGACGTGACCGAGAGTTTATCGCGCCAGTCGGTCCTATGTAAACGCTTTCAATTTGGTGTATCGTGTTGTCGATGTACTGGCCTCTCCCTGATACACAGACGAACCTAAGGGTGTTTATGAAAATTCGTTCCGCGTTCCTTGTCACGCTCTGCGTGATTCTCCTCCCTGGACGCGGCATCGCGCAGGAGCATGGTCGTTGGTCACAGCAGAAGGCGAATGACTGGTACACCGCGCAGCCATGGCTGGTCGGCGCGAACTATATTCCGTCGAATGCGATCAATGAACTGGTGATGTTTCAGGCGGCCACCTTTGATCCGCAGATCAACGACCACGAACTAGGGTTGGCTGAGTCGATTGGCATGAACACGGTGCGCGTGTTCCTGCAGGACCAACTCTGGAAGCAGGACCCGGAGGGCTTCCGGCAGCGGCTGGACACGTTCCTGAGGATCGCCGCGAAGCACCACATCCGTCCGCTGCTGGTGTTGTTCGATTCCTGCTGGGAGACGGACCCGCACCTCGGCCCGCAGCATCCTCCGATCCCGGGCGTGCACAACTCCGGGTGGGTGCAGAGCCCAGGGAAGGAACGCCTGCTGAACCGTGCGGCAGAACCGGAACTGAAGAGCTATGTGGTAGGCGTCGTTGGAGCCTTCGCCAACGATCAGCGCATCCTGGGATGGGATATCTGGAATGAGCCGGACAACAAGGGCGGGGATCGGGTTGAGGACCTTCCGGCCAAGGTGAGGCGGGTGAACGAGCTTCTGCCGAAGGTTTTTGCTTGGGCGCGCTCGGCCAAGCCTTCGCAGCCCCTAACCAGCGGGGTCTGGACGGGGAACTGGTCCGAGCCTGCGAAGGAGAGCGAGACCACAAAGATTCAGCTGGCGGAATCGGATGTGATCAGCTTCCACAACTATGGCTGGCCCGAGGAGTTTGAGGCCCGGATCAAGGAACTGCAGCCTTTGCAGCGGCCGATCCTGTGCACCGAGTACATGGCTCGTGGAGCGGGGTCGACCTTTGACGGCAGCCTCCCGATCGCGAAGCAGAACCATGTTGCCGCGATCAACTGGGGACTCGTGGCGGGGCAGACGCAGACGTATTATCCGTGGGATTCATGGGAGCGGCCGTATACTGTTTCGCAGCCGACCGTTTGGTTTCACGAGGTTTTCCGCAATGACGGCACACCCTATCGACAGCATGAGGTGGATCTGATCCGGAAGCTTACAGAGCGAGGAGCACCGATATCGGCTCAAGGATCGACCGCGCAGAGGACCCTGGCTCAATGAAGCAACGGAGCACAGGAAATCTGGAGACTCTACTTCTGCTAGCTTGTCTGTGCGTAAGCGCTCGTGGTCAGGGGCAGTCCGCTCCGAAACATACGGTGAACCCGAGTACAGCTGCAGACGATGCGACGCCGGGGTATTTTGTCGATCATGCCACGCAACTCGGGATTGACTTTAGAGGAGTGGCGCAGCACACCCCCACGAAGTATCTGATCGAGACGATGGGCTCGGGTGTCGCCGTATTCGATTTTGACAACGATGGACTGTTGGATATCTTCGCTGTCAACGGCGCGAGTGTGACCGATCCCGCGCCCAAGGGATTCACTCCGGTCAAGGCAGGCCCGGCGGAATGGAATCGTCTCTATCACCAACGGAAGGACGGAACGTTCGAAGATGTGACGGAGCGGTCTGGTTTGAAGGGCGTTGGCTACGGGATGGGGGTCGCCGTGGGCGACTTTGACAACGATGGCTTTGAAGACCTCTACGTTACGGAGTACGGCGGCAACCATCTGTACCACAACAACAGGAACGGGACCTTCACGGACGTGACCGAGGCTTCGGGAACGGGCGGGGTCAAGACGGCGGGACAGACCTGGTATACGTCTGCGGCGTGGGTCGATCTGGACAACGATGGGTTGCTGGACCTGATGGTGCTGCGATACGTGAAGTGGGACTGGGACGATGTGTGGTGCGGCGAGCACCGGGAGGGGTACCGTGCCTTCTGCCACCCCGATATCTTTCCTGCGATTCCCGCGCTGGTCTATCACAATGATGGCATGGGGCGATTTACCGAGGTCGGAGCAAAGTACGGGCTGAACCTGCCGGGCAAAGGTCTTGGCATTGCGCTGGCCGACTTCGATCGCGATGGCAAGGTCGATGTGGCGATCGCGAATGACTCGATGCCGCAGTTTCTCTACCAGAACAGGGGCGGAGGCCACTTTGAAGAGACCGGAATGCTGGCGCAGATTGCGGTTGACGGCGACGGTCGAACGTACGCTGGCATGGGGATCGACGCGCAGGACTACAACAACGACGGGCTGCCGGACCTGGTGATTACAAATCTGGCGAATCAGAAGTATGCGCTTTATAAGAATGACGGAGACGGCTCGTTTACCTATGACACCTACGTTGGGGGCCTGGCTCGGATGACCCTGCTGCACTCAGGTTGGGGCATTCACTTCTTTGACTATGACAACGACGGGTTGAAGGACCTGATCGTCGCCCAGGGACATGACCTGGATACTGTGGAATTGAATTTCCCTCAGCTTCACTACAAGGAGCCGATGTTGCTTGCGCACTCGACTGGCAAAGGTTTCGTGGATGTCTCCGCGAGGTCGGGCCCTGCGTTTCAGGAGCCCTGGGTCGCGCGCGGCATGGCGTTGGGAGATTTTGACAATGATGGAAGGGTCGACGCGGTCGTGACCACGAATGGAGGTGCGCTGCACCTCCTGCACAACGAGACTCCGACGCGCAATCATTGGCTGACGCTGAATCTGGTGGGGCACATATCGAATCGCGATGGCATTGGCGCGGAGATTGATCTTACAACTGCGGCGAGTACGCAATCGGTCATCGTCTCGACGGCGGGGAGTTATCTCTCGTCGGGAGACAAGCGAGCACACTTCGGCCTTGGGGCCGAGACAAAGGCAGCGAGCATCAAGATACGATGGCCAAGCGGGATCGTGCAGACACTCAACGACGTCAAGGCCGATCGAATCCTGACGGTGGATGAACCGGCACCTCGCCCGCAAGCCAGCCCGGTCGAGCATCCATGAATTGGTCGGGCATGGCGAAGCGAGTCGCATCTCTGGTTCTGCCCGCACTCGCTTTTGTCCTGGGGTCTGCACCGTATCTTGCTTGGATTGCGAGCCGGGGTGGCAAGGGTCAGTACGATCAGTGGGCAGTCAATTCTCGATGAGAACGATGAGATGCATCCCGAACTCATCGCACCTGCGAATCGCACCGAGCCTTTCAAGTCGAAGCTGACGCATGTCTTTCCGAGCCATAGCATCACTGTGATTCAGATTCCGAGAAGCTAGACGGCCGCCACCGGAGGCTGGTACGAAGTACGAGGCCATCTGCTCGTCTTAGGGTCACTGGGGTTAGGGTTGGTATCGTTGGCGCCACAGCGCTGCGGTTCGCGTGCCGGGCATCTGGGGAAAAACCGAGAGCACTCCGCGTGTCCCTCCTACATACCGACAACTCTAGCCGGCTCGCGCAGATGTCGCCTGAAGCCAGGGCTACGGAAGCTGCATCGGTGCGCCGAGGGTCTCGCTTATCGTTGGCGATGCGCTATGCTCTCCCGCCGCCGTGTTCGCCGCAGCCGCCACCAACTCCGCCGTTGCCTGGCTGATGGACCCTGCACCCGCGATCGCCGGGGCGCGCTTGGCCTGGAAACACTGCCGGCAGAGCACCGGCCGACCCTGCGTCGGCTTGAATGGCACCGTCGTCTCGATGCCGCATTCGGAGCACATGGTCCTGGTCTCCGTCCGAGAGATCCCGGCCGCCGCAGGCCCCGCGCCGGCAGCAGCGACCATCCCAGCGCGCCGGGACTTGCAGGGCTTGCACCGCTTTGGGTCGTTCTTAAATTGCTTGTCTAAGAAAAACAACTGCTCGCCGGCAGTAAAGATGAACTCTTGTCGGCAGTCGGCACAGATCAAAAGGCGGTCCACAAAATCCATCTCACTTCTCCCATGTTGCGGAAAAGGATGATCGCTCTGAGCCAGGCAACGATCCCCGGCGAGCGGTCATGCTTTGCTAGAACGGGGCCCGGCGGTGCATAGGAAACTTCTCTTTCCACGAAGAACCTTGGAAACGAAATCGCTAACTCGGGGCCAGTTTGAAATAGGCCAAAGCGGAATTCCGTATCTCTCGTGTCATATATGATCACCCGGAGAGTCACCGGCTTGTGATCTGGCAATTCAGCTTAGTTGGTCGCTGTAGCCCACCTCCAGCCAGCAGAGGTGGGCAGTCGAACGATTGAGCAAACGGCTCGCACTAAAATCAGCAGCCTCTGTTTGGGAACAAGCTAATCTTGTTCCTTCCGAACCTTCTTGCGATTGCGCTTACGCGCCAGCGCCTCTTTTACACGCTTCTTTTCACCAGGTTTCAGGTAAAAGGAGTGACGCTTGACCTCTTTGATAATGTCTTCGGTCTGCACCTTGCGCTTGAACCGGCGAAGCGCGTTTTCAAGAGGTTCGCCTTCTTGCACTCGAATCTCTGCCAAGAGAATACACCTCTTCTCGTCCCTGTATGGGCAATCCCAAGGATACTCCAGCTTGACGACGTATGCAGCCAAATCGCCGTAAATTTCTCATTCCGGAGGGCGGATCTTCCCGTTTGCTCAGCAGCGTACAATCTTGCACATGATCCGGAGCTTCCAAGGTATTCGGCCGAAGATCCCTGCCAGCTGCTTCGTCGACGTCTCCGCCCAGGTGATCGGCGACGTGACTCTTGGGGAGCAGAGCTCCGTCTGGATGAATGCCGTGCTGCGCGGCGACGTAAATGGAATTCGGATTGGATCCAAATCGAATGTCCAGGACTGCGCTGTTCTTCACGGAATGCGGCATCTCTATCCGGTAATCGTGGGAGATCTTGTCACCATCGGACATAACGCGACGGTGCATGGCTGCATTCTGGAAGATGCTGTCTTGATTGGGATCGGCGCGACTGTCTTGAACAACGCTCGCATTGGCGAAGGCTCGATTGTCGCGGCCGGCGCCTTGATCCCGGAACAGATGGTGATTCCACCGCGCTCACTCGTAGCTGGAGTGCCTGGGAAGATCCGGCGTACTCTCGGGGATGCGGATCGAGATCTCATTCTCAAGTACGCCACGAATTACGTCGAATACACCGCGATCTACCTCGAGGAATATTTCAAGAGCACAGAGGATCTTCGGTAGACGCTCGCCGGTCGGGAGGAGGACGCAGCAGGGAATGCGTCCGGCCCCGGGGGAAGGGCGCGGAGACAGATTCAATCCGCCATTCGTGGACAGACACTAATTCCGGAAGTGGCCGATCATCTTGACGGATGGACGCGATCTGGCTGACGCCGGCTCCTCATGACTTCAGTAATAGAGTCCTGTATCCTATCCGGTTATATACCTTATTTTCTTAGACTTAGACCATTCTAAACACTATAGTTCTCTCATCTGGTGAGTCCAGAGAAAAGTTACGAAACACAAAAGGAGTAAGTCCAAAATGAAGCTTATCGTCCGCGCCCTCGTCATTGCCCTCGCCCTCACCGGTTCCATCGCCTCCTTCCACATCTCGGCCAAAGCGGAGCAGACTTCCGCAAGGGCTACCGTCGCCAAGACAAGCGCCATGCCAGTTCCGATGTGCCCTCCGGACGATCCCAATGGCTGCGGAATTATGGGCGCGGGGCGCTAGTACTTTGGGAATCCGGTCCGTTCTGGGCCTCTTGATCTTTGCTTATCCCCCGCGTAGTCTATGAGAGTCTCGCGGGGGCAAATCTGTGGACATCACATCTCTGATAGATATTCTATCGATCGCGGAAACGGCCGTTTGCGGCCTCGCATTGGCGGCTCTTCTAGTGCGCAAGCAGGCACGTGCCTATCTATACCTCTCCGCATTCCTCGTTGTCAGGCTCATCTCGAATGTTGCGATGATGGTGACCCTGACGTTGCGGAGCCATAACGCCGCAAGTCCCTGGCTTCCCTACAAAATTTATTTCTATGTCTATTGGGTAAGCTTCGCCCTGGAAGCGGCTCTGCTTCTCCTCTGCGTGTACGGCATCTACATGCTGGCGATGGCGCCTCTGCGCGGCTTGCAGCGGCTAGGAACACTCGTGTTCCGGTGGGCCGCCGCGATTTCGCTGGCTGTTTCCGTCGGCCTTGCGTTCGGCCCGCACCTGACGGGACTGAGACTCGTCATTCGCCTTGTGGCCCAGCTTCAGCAAACCTCTAGTATTCTTACGCTCTGCCTTCTGCTCTTCGTCTGCTTCGCAATCCGCCCGATGGGCCTTTCTTACGGGAGCCGGATATTTGGTGCGAGCCTCGGACTCGGCGTTATGGCTACAACGAACCTTGTTGTTTCCGCATGGATCGTCAGCGGAAAGCAGATGTACTCTGCGGTCAACCTGGGCAACGGTCTCGCCGTATGTGCAGCTTTCGCCATCTGGACTGCCTATTTTTCCCTGCCTGAGCCAAAGCGGAGGATGATCGTGCTGCCGACGACCTCGCCTTTCCTGCGCTGGAATCAGATCGCTCAGGCGCTTGGGGATGCGCCCGGATATGTGGCCGTTGCCGGTGTGCCTCCTGAGATGTTCGCGGACGCTGAGATCGAGATCATGAAGCGCGCATCGCGGAAGATGATCGAGTTTCCGGAGGCGCGTGAGGCAAAGCTGAAGAACGCCGAGGGGCTTCATCAGGTTGGATGAGCCTTATGAGAGCCCGAGGGCACGTTTAGACATGGAAGACACCAAATAGAAGGGCCACCCTCGCGGGTGGCCCTTCTATTTGCTACCGCTTCCCAAGCTGGATTTACTCGCGTTCGGAGCGCTTCCAGTTGATCAGGTCGCCCAGCGTGGTGCTGCTGCTGTTGCCGCTGTTGGAGGCGGAAGACGGTGCTTTGCCACCACCGTGCTCGCGTTCCTTGTAGCTTTCGACCTCTGCACGGCTGGCCTCTTCGCCAACAGCGCGGATGCTGAGGCCCACTTTCTTCTCTTCCTGGTTCATCTTGACGATCTTGAACTCATGTTCCGAGTCCACATCCATCTTGACGGGCTGACCGGTTGCATCGACAGCCTCGGAGACGTGGCAGAGTCCCTCGACTCCTTCAGCGATCTCAACGAAAGCACCGAACTGGGCCGTTCGCAGAATCTTGCCCTTGATGACATCACCGATGCGGTGCTGGGCGAAGAAGGTATCCCACACATCGGGCTGGAGTTGCTTTACGCCGAGGGAGAGACGGCGATTCTCGGGCTCGACGCCCAGGACGATCGCGCGAACCTTCTCACCCTTCTTGAGAACCTCAGAGGGATGCTTGATGCGCTTGGTCCAGCTCAGGTTCGAGACGTGGACGAGGCCATCGATTCCATCTTCGATCTCGATAAACGCGCCGAAATCGGTGAGATTGCGAACGCGGCCTTCGATGATCGCGCCCGTGGGATACTTCTCCTCGAGCTGTTCCCAGGGATTTTCCTGGAGCTGCTTCATGCCGAGGGAGATGCGGCGGTCGTTCGGATTGACGCTCAGGATGATCGTGTCCACTTCGTCGCCAGGCTTGACCATCTTCGAGGGATGCTTCATCCGCTTCGACCAGGTCATCTCGGATACGTGCACGAGGCCTTCGATTCCCTGTTCGAGCTCTACGAATGCGCCGTAGTCGGTGACGGAGAGAACCCGTCCGCGGACCTGGGCACCGATTGGGTAGCGCTCGGTGGCGTCGAGCCATGGGTCGGGGGTCAACTGCTTGAATCCAAGCGAGACGCGCTGCTTATCCTTGTCGAACTTCAGGACCTTCACCTGAATTTCATCGCCGACATTGACCAGATCGCGGGGGTGAGTGAGACGGCCCCAGCTCATATCGGTGATGTGCAGCAACCCGTCAAGGCCGCCCATGTCGACGAATGCGCCGTAATCGGTCAAGTTCTTGACAGTGCCGGTCAGAACGCTTCCCTCTTCGAGGGTCGACAGCGTGACCGCCTTCTTGGCGTTCTGATCCTCTTCAAGGAGCTCCTTGCGGGAGATGACCACGTTGCCGCGCTTCTTATTGAGCTTGATGACGCGGACTTCGATCTCGGTGCCGATGTACCCATCCAGATTGCGCACGGGCCGGACCTCGACCTGCGATCCCGGCAGGAACGCCTTGATGCCGATATCGACCGTAAGACCACCCTTGACGCGGCTGAGAACCATCCCCTTCACCGGGGTCTTTTCATTCGCCGCCTGCTCCAACTTGTCCCAGACCTTGTGACGCTGAGCCTTCTCGTAGCTGACGAGATAGCCGCCCTCCGCCTCCTCGCGCTCCACCACGACCTCGACGGTATCGCCGATCGCGAACTTGGGCTTGCCCTCGGCGTCGAGAACCTGCTCGAGTGGGATCAATCCCTCGCTCTTGAGGCCGATGTCGACGACGACATGCTTGTCCGTCACCTTGATGACGGTGCCGGTGACGACGACTTCTTCAGCCGTCATGCTCTGCGCCGCAGCGCTCTCAGCCGCCTGTTCACGGTCGAAGTTGGCGAGGGCTGCCGCGAAATCCGCAGCGTCGTAGTCTGGCTCGTCGTGGGTCGCAGCCTCGCCTTCAGCCTGGATCGCATGGGTTTCCTGCGCATCCTCGGGCTGAGTGGATGAAGCTGCTTCGGCCTGAGTGGGTTCCGCAGTCTGGTGTTCGGTTGGGGTAAATTCGTTTGACAGGTCGGCGTGCTCCGCTGTCGACTCGGGCGTGATGGTTTCGAATTCGGTGTTCAGGGGTTTGCTCTCGGTGTAATCGGGATTATGGTCGTCTACCATGATAGTGCGTACTCCAGGATCCAAGCCCCATTCCGCCATACAATTGTCGACTTCAGGTTTCGAAGGCCGGCCGCTGGACTGGACCGAACAATCGTACTCCCTATGACAATGAAGCAGGCAGGAGCGAAAACAACTACTTGCAGAGGAGCGTCTGCACTTGGATCCCACACGCAGTTGCTCACTGGAAAGCATATTCCGTTCTAGCCCCAGAGTCAAGTTGGCGGCCTGACGCTTCAGTACGACGCCATCTCCTCCCACTCCGGTACGGTATATTCCCAACATGGAGCGACTTTGGACGCCCTGGCGCTACGACTACATCACGGGGGAGCGACCGCCGCGCGCCAAGGGAGTGCCGGAAGCCCTGAATGCATGGCTCGATTCAAGGGCAGCGGCAGATCTGCCAGACTCAGGCGATCTTCACTGCGTCTTTTGCAACATGATCCACTCCGTCGATTTTGCCGTCGCACAGGGGATGAGGGCCGAGGAGGCTGAGAAGGCGGCGCTGATCGTGCGGCGGGATCACAACACCTTTCTTTGTCTCAACCGCTATCCGTACTCGACCGGGCACGTGCTCATCGTCCCTTACCAGCATGCCGATTCTCTGGCGGGCCTGCCTCTCGCCACCGCCCAGGAGATAATAGTCACCGCTCAGCGAGTCGATGCAATGCTCCGTCAGATTTATAACCCCAACGGGCTGAACTTCGGGCTGAATCTGGGCGAGGCTGCAGGGGCAGGTGTGGCCGACCATCTCCATATGCACGCCCTGCCCCGATGGAGTGGCGACACCAACTTCATGACGGCAATTGCGGGGACGCGCATTCTGCCTGAGACACTGGACGTGACGTGGGCGAAGCTGCGCAGTGCCTTTGCGGGCATGGAAGGCGCCAGTGATTAGAGCGTGGAGGGAACGAAGTCGCGGGTTCGATTCTGTCGGGACCGTACCGGGCTTCGAGATCGAAGCGGGATCCGGTCTATGGGCGGGGCTCGCTCTCGGGGCGGTCGGCTGAGGGAGACATGCGTGTCGCCTCGAAGTTCGTGATCTTCCACTGCCCCGCAACGGTTCTTTGATAGACACGAGTGTAGCGGAAGCTTCCGCGAATCGGAGAGCCGTCGTTGACTCCCTCGACCTCGGCCCGGGAGGTTACGATCGCGGTGCTTCCGATCAGCTTTACCTTGACGTCGCTGAGATCGATTCGGGTGAGTGCAAGCTTGCGCGTGCGGATACGATCAAGCTGCTGCCCCTTGGTGTTGACCTGGCCGGTCATGGAGATGCCGAAGTAATCGTCAGATAGCAGTTTGTCCATCTCGGAGACGTTTCCCGTGAGCTGAGCGTCGCGCCACTGGATCTCCATATCCTCGATCTGGCGCTTGGCGTCCCGCTTGATTCCATGCTTCGTCCCGATCGCGAGACATGTTGAGCCGCTGACGATGAGAGAGATACCAATCAAAAGGGATGCAGCAACAACCTGGAAGGGTGATACGGGAGGCAGGGGAGAAGCGAAGCGGAATCGCATGGCCGTACCGGATAGTAGTCCGGATTTCAATTGCAAGTCAAAAGAATCTCTGGATACGGCGCTGCGCGAGCGAACCGCAGAGGGGATTGGTATCCGGTCCCGCTCGGGAGATTACAAATCAGCAGACGGCGACCAGGGTCTCCAGTTCGCGGTCACGCATGAGCTGGTAGAGGCCCCCGATCGCGTGGTGATGGAAGTGCGGAGTGCCTCGATGGTGGTCGAGGGCCTCCTGGTTGACGTACTGCTCATAGATGAGGACGGTCCCGGCATCGCCGTCGACGAAGTGTGCGACGTAATTGACGCAGCCTGGTTCCTGGCGCGAGGCCAGGGTGAGATGGCGCAACATCTCCGCGACCTTATCGTGATCCGCGAAGTCGAACCGCATTCGTACCGTAAAACTTAGCATCGATCCTCCGGGGTGTCCGAGTGCTTCAGGCCTGCAGGGCCTGGTCGAAGTCAGGCAGGGTCATGGTCTGGTCGCGATCGGGACCGGTCGAGACCATCCCGATCTTCGCTCCCGATTCTTTTTCAACGAAGCGCAGGTACTCCTGCGCCAGGACAGGAAGCTTATCGAACTCGGTGATGCCTTCGGTTGATTCGTTCCAGCCTTTGAGCGTGGTGTAGACGGGCTGGATGGAATCGAAGCCGCGCATGTCGGCGGGGATGGTGTCGGTGAGTTTGCCCTGGATCCGGTACCCGGTGCAGACGGGAATTTCGAGGCACTCGTCCATGACGTCCATCTTGGTGACGACCAGCCACTCGGTTCCGTTGATCATATTGGAGTAGCGGAGCAGAGGTAGGTCGAGCCAGCCGCAGCGGCGGGCACGGCCGGTGACGGCTCCGTACTCCTGGCCGCGGGCGCGGAGGAGATCGGCGGTGTCGTCGTGGATCTCCGTGGGGAAGGGGCCTTCGCCGACGCGGGTGACGTAGGCCTTGGTGACGCCGATGACGGTTCCGATGCGGGTTGGTCCGACTCCGGTTCCGGTCACGGCTCCTCCGGCGGTCGCGGAGGAGGAGGTGACGAAGGGGTAGGTTCCGTGGTCGATGTCGAGCAGCGCGCCTTGCGCCCCCTCGAACATGACCTTCTCGCCGCTGTCGATGGCTTTGTTGAGCATGACCGCGGTGTCGGTGACGAAGGGCGCGATCTGGTCGGCGGCGCGAGCGTACTCCTCGTAGATGGCCTTGGGATCGAGGGGCTCGGTTCCGAAGAGGGCCTGCGCGATGGTGTTCTTCTCGTAGCAGGCGTTGTTGATGTGGGTGCGGAGCAGCGCGGAGTTGAGCATGTCGACCACGCGGAGTCCGCTGCGGTGCATCTTGTCCTCGTAGGCTGGTCCGATGCCGCGGCTGGTGGTTCCGATCTTGGTGCGGCCTGGGGCGTTCTCCGCGGCGAGCTCGATCATCCGGTGATAGGGCAGGATGACCTGGGCGCGGTTGGAGATGAAGAGCTGGCCGTCGATGGGAAGACCGGCATCCTTGAGCATCTTGACCTCGTTGAGAAAGGCCATTGGGTCGAGGACGACGCCGTTGCCGATAACCCCTTTGCATTCAGGGCGAAGGACGCCGCATGGGATCAGTTGCAGGACGAACTTGCGGCCCTTGATGATGACGGTGTGACCTGCGTTGTGGCCGCCGGCGTAGCGGGCGACGACCGAGAAGCGCTCGGAGAGGACATCGACGATCTTACCTTTGCCTTCGTCGCCCCACTGGGCTCCGAGGATGACTGCTGATTTACGCTGACTCACTGGGTAATGGCTCCAGAATGCGCGGTAAATGGGCGAAACTCCACAACCCAACGCGCTTGTTCCTAAAGACCCATCATACTACTCCGTGCCGGGCCGGTAAGCTGGAGGGACTATGCCGGAACTTCCTGAGGTCGAAACGATTGCGAATGGGGTGAACGAGCGGACGCGCGGGCAGACGGTCGTCTCGGTCTGGACGAGTGGAAAGCCGCAGACGTTCAAGACGCCTCCGGAGGAGATCGGGGAGGTGCTGATGGGGGCACGGATCGAGCGGGTACACCGGGTGGGGAAGACGATCGTCTGCGATGTGGTTCGGCCGGACGGGCAGGGGGCGCAGTTTCTGGTTCACCTGGGGATGACGGGGCGGTTGCTGGTCTCGACGGCGGAGACTCCGGTCCCTCCGCATACGCACCTGGTGCTCGGATTGAGTGGTGGCAAGGAGGTGCGGTTTGTGGATGCGCGGCGGTTCGGGCGGCTGTCGATTCATCGAGATACGGCGTCGAGCGAGGGCTATGGAGGGCCGGGACGGGAGCCGCTGGCGATCTCGCTCGAGGATTTCATTGCGCTGTTCCGGGAGCGGAAGACGCCGATCAAGGCGGCGCTGCTGAACCAGACGCTGCTGCATGGGGTGGGGAATATCTATGCGGATGAGAGCTTGTTCCGGGCGGGGATTCGGCCGACGCGGAAGGCGGGGCGGCTGACGCGGGCGGAGCTGGGGCGACTGCGGGAGGCGCTGATTGTGGTGCTGCGTCATGCGATCGAGCTGGGCGGGTCTTCGGTGTCGGACTATGTGGATGCGGATGGGGTGCGGGGGTTCTTCCAGTTGGAACACACGGTGTATGGGCGGGCGGGGGAAGACTGCAAGACCTGTGGGACGGCTCTGAAGAAGACGGTGGTGGGTGGGCGGACTACGGTGTTTTGTCCAGTGTGTCAGCGGTGACAGGGCTGTGGGTCGTTCCGGCCTGATCGTCCTGGCGGCTTTAGAAGATCTGAAAGTTGACCTGGACGCTCATCTCCACGGGAACCGGTTTGCCTTCGAAGGTTGCAGGCTTGAAGCGATACTCGCGAACGGCCTTGACGGCCTTTTCGTCGAGGCTTTGGGCGGCGGTGCGGAGTTTGGGCTGGAGGCCTTCGGCGATCGACTTGACGACATGCACGTTCTGCGGGATGCCGGCTGTGTCGACGATGAGGCCGACGGTGCAGTCTCCGGCGATCTTCTTGCGGCGGGCTACCTCGGAGAACTCGGGGTCGGGCATGGAGATGGGCTGGGGCGCGGTAACGCCGTTGCCGACGCGGTAGATGCCCTGGGCATTGGGCTGGGGGGGCGGCGTAGGCGTGGTGTCGGATTGGGAGGGTGCGGCATTTGGGGCGGCAAGCAGGAGGATCAGGAAGGGCTTGATCAGTGGTCGCATGGTTCACCTCAAGGACATGGATCCTTTCGACCAGAACCTTATGACCGAAGGACCTATGGTGCGCGGAAACTGGGCTCGATGTTGATTTCGACGGGGACGGGTTTGCCCTGGTAGAGGGCGGGCTTGAAGCGGTACTGGCGGACGGCGGCGAGGGCGGAGTCGTCGAGGGTGAGGGCGGCGGGGCGGGACTCCGGGGTGACGGCGGATGCTACCGATGTGACGATGTGGACGTTCTGGGGACGGCCCCTGGGGTCGACGGTGAAGCCTACGGTGCAGGAGCCGGCTACCTTCTCGCGGCGGGCCTGCTCGGTGACCTCGGGGAAGACGGTGGACACGACTTTGGGCGGGGAGACTCCGTCGCCGATGTGGTAGAGGCCGTTGGCGTCGGGGTTGGGGTGCGGGGATGCAGGTGGGGGCGCGGTCTGGGCGGGGAGGACGGCGGGGGACGCGGCGAGGATCAGGGCCAGCAGAATGGGGTGGGCTTTCTTCGATTGCTCCTATGCCTTGGATGGCTGGGATGGAGTCGAGGGTAGCTCTTTGTTTTTGGGAGGCAATGGCACTTCCGGGGGATGGGGCGGGGGCTGTGGCGCTTCGGCCCACCTTAGGCGCGGTGAGGCGTTGCGCCGCAGGTGGGGCACCCAACTTCCCACCCGCAGCGAGCCCACTCTGGCGGTTGGCCTCTAGCGATTGGCCTTTAGCGGATGGCGGCTTGTTCGGCGGCTACGGCGGCTCCGATGACGCGGGTTTCGGCGTCGTCGCGGACGATCTCGATGGAGTAGCTCTGGAGAGGGCTCATCTTGACCATGCGCTGGGTGTAGTCGCGGAGCATGGAGAGGTCGACGAAACGGACGTTGAAGCCGGCCAGGAAGAACTTTCCGGGGCCGTCGAGATGGATGGAGCTGGCGGTTCCGGCGGCGAGGGCTTTGTGCCAGAGGCGCTTGAACTCGAGGCAGCGTGCGTCACCCTTTGCCGCCGCCTCGAAGACCTCTTCGGGCTCCATGTCGAGGAAGCGGAGGCGCATGGAACGATGGCCCATGATGCCTTCCATGTGGCCTCGGCCTCCGCAGCCGCAGAAGTTCTCCTTGTCGTCGAGGGTGACGGTGGTGTGACCACCCTCCCAGACGCCGGGCAGGAAAGGATAGCGGCCGTAGCCGACGCCGACGCCGAGGGTCCAGACGCGGAGGATGTGGTCGAGACGGCCCTGGGTGGCGGCGATTCCGGCGGCGAATCCGTCGGCGTCGTTAACGACGTAGACGGTGGCGTCGATGTCGTGCTCGCCGAGCTTGGCGGAGAGGACGTCCTGGAAGCGGGCTCCCTTGAGCTGGGGAAGGTTGGGGGCCTCTTCGACGACGCCGTTGCGGATCATGCCGGGAAGGCCGACTCCGACAGAGGTGATGTCGCGGTGGCTTCCGGCGGCGAGCAGGATCTGCTCGCAGAGGGTCTGGATGATGGCGTCGGTGTGCATCTCGACGAGCGCGTACTCGTCGTCGTGGTTCTCCGGGAAGCTCTGCAGGGGGCCGGCGAGCTTGTGATCAATGATCAAGCCCGCTACGACCCGCTCCGATAGTGTCACGCCAATACTCTTCGCCATCAATGCCCCATTTGGTCCGATCGTGAGTGGACCAGATATCTCATCAGCGGTGCTTGAAAGTCGGAACGCATCGACGTGTTGGCCGATGCCTGATTCGATGTTGCAACGGGCTTTCGCGCCGCGTTTGCCTAGATGAATTTGCTGACGCGGTTGAGACCGTTGAACGCGGCTACTTTATAACATTCCGCCAGAGTTGGGTAGTTGAACACTGTATCAACGAAATAATCGAGCTTTCCGCCAAGCGCCATGACGGCCTGTCCGATGTGGAGCAACTCGCTGGCGCCCTCTCCGATGATGTGAACTCCGAGGATGGCGTGCGTCATGCGATGGAAGATGATCTTGAGGCGTCCCGTGGTATCTCCGCGGATCTGGCCGCGTGCGATCTCGCGATAGTACGCGACACCAACCTCGTATGGCACGTCCTCTTCGGTCAACTGCTCTTCCGTTTTTCCGATGAAGCTTATTTCGGGAATGGTGTAGATCCCATATGGGTAAAAGCTTGGATTGGAGACGATGGTCTCGTCCCCGAAGGCGCGGGCGGCGGCGACGCGGCCCTGTTCCATGGAGACGGAGGCCAGGGATGGGAAGCCGATGACGTCGCCGACGGCGAAGATGTTCTGCTGCCTTGTGCGGAAGTCCTTATCGACGGGGATGCGGCCGCGGGAGTCGGATTCGACGCCGATGTTGGCGAGGTTGAGCTCGTCGACGTTACCCTGGCGACCGACTGCGAAGAGGAGGGCGTCGCCCTGGACCTTCTTCTTGCTCTCGAGGTTGGCGACGACGGTTCCGTCGGGCATCTCTTCGACGCTCTCCACCTCTTCGTTGAGGCGCATGGTGACGCGGGAGTCGCGGAGATGGTAGCTGAGAGCCTCGATGATCTCCTGGTCGGCGAACTCGAGCAGGCGGGGGCGGCGCTCGATGAGGGTGACGCGGACGCCGAGGGCGGAGAACATGCAGGTGTATTCGACGCCGATGACTCCGCCGCCGACGACGAT
>JAMFSC010000114.1 GCA_026225095.1 bacterium | reverse complement strand
TCCCACAGTCCTTGGAAATCGTCAAAGTCGACGATTTCGCACATTCCCACCGCACCACGACTCCTTCTTCGTATACTGACATTTCTATCCGGCGCCCAACGAGACATTTCTATCGGGCACCAACACGCTTTGTAGCGACTCAATAGAAATGTCATGGTCTGGCCCGTTAGAACTGTCAGGTTCTAAGGATGGGCTGGATATCGATGAGCGAACGTGATCTAAAACGGATTGAAGTTTTGAGTGACGTGCGGGCTGGGCGTCGGACGGTGGCTGCGGCAGCAGCCGTGTTGGCGGTAAGCGAGCGCCAGGCTTTCCGCTTGCTGGCCCGGTATGAGGCGAGCGGTGGGAGCGGGCTGATCCACAAGGCGCGTGGCAAGACATCGAACCGGAGTCATAACGACGGCATCCGGAAGTACGCGGTTGAGTTGGTCAAGACGAAGTACGCGGACTTCGGGCCGACGATGGCAACGGAGATGCTGCTGGACAGGCATCAGCTCCGGATCGGCAAGGAGACGTTGCGGCGATGGATGATGGCCGAAGGTCTGTGGCTATCGCGAACGCAACGAAGAACCTTCCATCAGCCGCGACTCAGGCGTGAGAGCTACGGCGAACTGATCCAGATCGATGGCAGCGATCATCGCTGGTTCGAGCAGCGTGGCGAGCCATGCACGCTGCTGGTCTTCATCGACGACGCAACCAGTAAGCTGATGCAGTTGCGCTTCGTGCCGAGCGAGAGCACGGATTCGTACTTCGCAGCCTTGCAAGGCTACCTCCAGGTGCACGGTTGCCCTGTTGCATTCTACTCGGACAAGCACACCGTCTTCCGGGTGAACAAGCCGGACGCGAAGGGCGGCCAGGGTATGACGCAGTTCGGTCGCGCCCTGGCGGAGTTGAACATTGAGATTCTGTGCGCCAACTCCAGTCAGGCCAAAGGCCGCGTCGAACGAGCGAACCGGACGTTGCAAGATCGTCTGGTGAAGGAGCTGAGACTGGCCGGCGTTAGCAACATGGAAGGTGGCAACGACTTCTTGCCAGGCTTCATGGAGCAGTACAACGAGAAGTTCGCAGTTCCTGCAGTGAAAACTGAGGACCTGCATCGAAGGCTGAATGTTCAGGCTTCGCGTTTGGCTGACATCCTGTGTCATCACGAGCAGCGCCACGTCAGCCAACAGCTCAGCCTGGCCTATGACCGCAGGCAGATCATTCTGGACCGAAGTGAACTAGCCGACAAGCTGGCGGGCCAGTACGTCGAGGTCTACGACTTCGCCGATCGTCCGCTCGAGGTGTGTTGGAAGGGCCACTCGCTTCCCTATCGCGTTTTCAGCAAGGACCAGCGTGTGAGCCACACAGCAGTGGTCGAGAACAAGCGTCTCGGGCATGCACTGGCTGTCGTGAAGGCGCAACAAGACGTCAACCGTATGCCTACGGTGATGACGAACAGCGAGAAGGGCGGATACAAGAAACGACCACGTCAGGTCTATGGGCCAGACTACAAACCAGAACTCGCCGCGCCCGAAGCGGTGGAAATGACGGGCTGATGGAAAGCATGGAACGATGAAACCGTTCCATCCTTCCCACAACCCTTGGAAATCACCAGGTGCGGCGATTTCACACATTCCCACCGCACGACGATGACTTATATAAAAGAAGGACCTATACTGACACTTCTAATGGGTTAGCCACCATGACAATTCTAATGAGCCCCAACATGCAGTGCAGCGACAAATCAACTTTGGAGCCACAGCTACAATGCTCCATGACAATCGACCAACGTTTGGACAAGCTGATCGCAAAGTGGAACGCCGACAGTAATGGATACCAGTCTGAGGCGCGCCGTCTCGAACTGGTCGATCGAAGTCGTCACGCCACCTCCATCGTGATGCTTGAAGCGACTGTTCAAACGGTCGATCGATGCATTCGCGAGCTCGAAGCAGCAAGACAAGAATTGCGGTAGCCGGACCGAATCGATGGAGGCCATGGACAAGCATCCTACATTGCGCCAACATGTCGACTGGATCTAAGGCCTGTCTGATGGTTTGAAAGCTCTGCCCATGCAGCCGCTCCACCTTCAAGGAACCGAACAGCGTCTCCGAGCAGGCGTTATCCGCTCGGTTTGGGTACATAGTTGACCGAGCCCAATAAATCGTGCATCTCCCCGGTTGGTAGGCGACCCCTCCTGTCCACTTGGTGAAGGCACAGCGTGCAGCCCGGATGGGCCTCAAGCCGGCCCGCTGGCGGGTCTATCAATCTCGCGGCGAAGACAATTGTGGGACCGAACGTCAATCTCCTGTGGAGGGCCAGGCTCGTCTCAACCGTGCTCGGAGCAGCCTTAACTCAGACTAAGAGAACCGGAATTTGCTCATCGCGGGGAAACTGTCTCTTTACTCCTCGCGCCCTGCGGTCACCAGGGCCTTCGTGTCTGAAATGAGAGCGCGATTGGGCAGAAGGAATACAGGCTTCTGAATGGTCTCCCAGAGCTTCATCGCGTTTGTGGCGGACTCCCCTGCCTCAATCCGCGTCCCCAGCCTGGACTGCGTTATCCCAAGGATGGACCAGGCTCTGGCAAGAACCACTTTCTGCGTTTCCGTGCGCTCCAGGGAGTCGCCGCTGATCTTCATGGCCTGAGTGAGGGCTCGCTTCGCCATGTCCAATGCCGCTGTCGTATCTCCAGTGGACGCCTCCAAAAACGCGATGTACTGTTCGTCCGCGAAATATTGCGTGAGAACACTGGCGTTCTGTCCATCGAAGAAGGGCTGCAGGATACGCAAAGACTCCTGGTACCGTGCCAGCGCCTCCGCGTTGCGGCCGAGTGCTTCCAGGCGGTGTCCTTCATACTCAAGTATGGTGCCGATCTGATTGGCGGTTTCGGCGGCTTTTGGATTCACTTTGACAATAGGCTCAATCAGAGCTTGCGCCTCCTCCAGGCTCGCCAAAGATTGTGCGACTCCGTCCGGACCGGGATCGATCATCCCGAGTCGGCTCAAGCTCATTCCAAGATCATGCCGGGCAGTGACATCACTCGCATCCCCCGCTACCGCCTGGCGAGCGAGCGCAACACATTTGCCTGCGTAAATGCGCGCTTCCGCAGGCTCGTTCAGGTTGGGTGACCAGCCGATTCCTAACAGGGTGGCGAAGTTGCCATACACAATCATCAGGCCGCGTCGAAGCGAGACACTGGTGGGGTCGCCACGCAGCAACTCTTCGCGAATGGCAATGGACTCGAGGTAGTCTTTCCGGGCCGACTCCAGGTCTCCCAGGGACCGATAGGCGGCTGCCTCTCCCGCCATGATCGCGCCCAGACGCTGACGCAACATCACAACATTGGGATACTGTTTCAAGAGCTCGCGGTCCAACTGGATGCCCCGTTTCGCGTGTTGCAGCGCGCGGGAGGGGTCGGACGATAGAAGCTCGTAGGTGAGATTATTTTCGATGCCGGCTTCCTGCATTCTGCATTCCAATGCGCAGTCGCTTTTCAGAAAAAGCCTGTCAGCGAGTGGCAGCAAATCAATGTTGCTTCGCGCGCTCTGTTCAGCCCGTCCGGTGCGAAACATCAGGTCCGCGAGCGCTCCCCGGATCTGGACGAGCCGCATCATGAAGGCCAGTTCGTTCGAACGACGATCATAGGCCGGCATCAGGAGCGCCTGACCTCTGAGCAGACTCTTTTCCGCGAGATCGAATTGCTGCAGGCTCGCACCCTGCGGATCGCCCTGGATCATCGCGACCTTAAAGTAAGCGGCACTGAGAGCCAGGCGCATCTCGTCATCAAGGCCCGCCTGCCTCTGGAGGTTTTCGAGGTAAGCAAGTGTCGTATTCACCAGTGTCTGTCTCGCCGCCACGGATCCGGGAAGCGTTGCGATGGCATCATGGATTTCGAAAAGCGTGCGGCCGGCCAGGTCCATCATGTCCCTGGAACGTTGGTCGGCGATCGTCTTCTGTTGCTCGGCCCGATCGCGCTGCTCGCCTGCCACAACGCGTTGCTGCTCGGCCACTACCCGCTGTTGCTCCGCGGCTGCCCGCTGCTGTGCCTCGGAGACACTGGCCTCTTTCGCAAGGGACGATTGATGCTCCGCAAGCAGGCGCTGGGCTTCGGCGGTCGCCCTTGCGAGATTCGCGCGGTGCGTCTGCCGCAGAGAGCTACCGAAGCCCACAATCAGAGAAGCCGCGATCAGGACCGCTGCCGCTACCTGGAGTCGGTTGCGAAGGATGAACTTTGTGGTTCGGTAGCGAAGCGAGCTCTGCCGCGCGATGACAGGTTTGCCGTCCAGGTAACGCCGGATATCCTCCCCGAACTGAATTGCTGAGAGGTATCGCCGCTCCGGCTCCTTGCGCGTTGCCATCAGGATGATATTGTCCAGATCGGAGTGCAACTCTTGCTTCTGCAGACTGGGCCGCGCAATCTCGGTTTGGCATACGACTTTCTCGATCTCCGCGGGAGTGTGGATGTCGATCTGCTGCGCCCGGATTCCAACCAGCAGCTCGTACAGAATTGCACCCAGCGAATAGATGTCGGTTGCCGTGGTTATGGGCACCCCGCGGACCTGCTCAGGGCTGGCGTAGGCCGGTGTGAAGGTGCGGAGCGCACCAGTTCTGGTCCTATCGTCACCCAGGTCGCCGCCGAGCAGCTTCGCAACGCCAAAATCAAGCAGTTTAGGCGTTCCATCCGGCATCACCAGAATGTTCGCCGGCTTCAGATCGCGGTGAACCACGAGGCCACGGTGGGCGTACGCAACCGCCTCCAGGATGCGCAGGAAGAGCTCACAGCGCGCGTTACAATCGAGCGCGTTGTCCCGGCAGAAGCGATCCAGCGGTTTGCCTTCGATGTATTCCATGACGAAGAACGGCACGCCGTCGTTGGTGCTGCCGCCATCAAACAATCGTGCGATATAGGGATGTTCGAGATTCGCAAGTATCTGACGTTCATGCCGGAAGCGTTCCAGCACGTCGGCAGTATCCATTCCTCGCCTGACGATCTTGATGGCAACGTTTTTTTGGTACTCCGAGTCATCGCGAAACGCCAGGTAAACGGAGCCCATTCCACCGCGTCCGATCTCCCGGTCGATGCGATACAACCCGAGGCGCTTGCCTATCAGGTTCTGTGTGTCGAAAAGGCTGGCGGCCACATCCTGTACGGCGGCGTCGATGAGCGCCTCACTCTCAACGTCGGCGGCCAGCAGCGACATGACGTCGGCAAGCATCTCCGGATCGCCGCTACAGCAGTGCCGCAGGAAACGATCTCGGTCGTGTGGTGGAAGGTCGAGCGCCTCGAGAAAGATTGTCTCCACCTGCTTCCAATGGCTCATCGTTAGCACCAATTCTTAAA
Organism: bacterium; assembly: GCA_026225095.1. GTDB lineage: Bacteria > Acidobacteriota > Terriglobia > Terriglobales > Acidobacteriaceae > Edaphobacter. Next base: position 15,756 of record JAMFSC010000114.1, on the reverse strand, counting down.
GTGAGCTGCGGTTGCCTGAGGCCCCGGCCGCGCGCTACATGGTAAAGCGGAGAACCGGAACCGATTTTGCAGCTTACTGCGAGGTTCCTTTGTGAAACCCGGGCCGGTGATCCAACTCGCGTTTGAGCCACGCTTGAGCCACGCGCAACTCGGAGCGGACCTTTTGTACCGGCAGGCTCAGTGCCTCTGCAGATTCTTCGGCGGTCATGCCGCCAAAGAAACGCATCTCGACAAGCCGTGCCTTTTGTGGGTCGTGCCGTTCAAGCGTTCGCAGAGCATCATCGACCTCAATCAACGCGGGAGGCCGCTCCGAAGAAGCCTCGATATCCTCATTCAAGGAAAGGGGCGCGTGTCCACCGCCTCGTTTGGAAGCGTTTCGCGTGCGAGCGTGATCGATCAAGATCTGCCGCATCGCGTGTGCCGCAACACCAAGAAAGTGAGATCGATTCTGGAACGCGGGTTGGCAATTGCCAAGAAGCCGTACATAGGCTTCGTGTACCAGCGCCGTGGGTTGAAGGGTATGCCCGTTGCGCTCCTGGCGCAGATAGTGACCCGCCAGGTTCCGCAGCTCCCGATAGACGAGCGGCATCACCCGATCCAGCGCGGAAGAATCGCCCGCCGCAAGATCTTTAAGCGCTAGCGTGATGGGTTCAGAAGCCTGCATCAATGAGATTGCCGTGGACGCCCGGTGGCAGGCCCAATTAGACCGGTTCCCGCATCAACAGTCCATCGAATTCGCAACGAATCAACGCGGCACCCGGGGCCTTTTAACACTTTGGTAACCACTCGCCAATCATTGCGTCTCCGCAGTAGATTTTGGGTCGGGCGGCACACACACTTAGAACCGCTCCCTCCCGCGACAGCCCCCGCAGTCGCACTGGTACGACGGGATAATCACGCATCGAGACCATCCTTCGGTGACTGCTCGAAAAATAAATCTGCTTCCCGCGGCAAAATCTCCGCTGGTTTACCGCCTTACCGGATGAACGCGAATCGTTGTCAACTCTGCGATGACGCGAGCTGTTTCAGCAAGCAAATCTAAGGAGTCACCATGTGGGTTCGCGCACTCTGCTTTGGTCTTCTATGCGCCCTTCCAGCGGCCGCCTCGACCTCTACGTTGTCCTACCAGGGCCAACTCGATCCAAACAACCCGAATGATGTCGCCCTGATCACGTTCGATCTCGCATCCGCCTCCAGTGTCGGGATTCAGACTTACGGCTATGGCGGAACCTCGGACGCTCCTCACGGTACCAACGGAGACGGCGTCGTGGTTGCAGCAGGCGGATTCGACCCGTATGTATCCCTCTTTCGCGGCTCCGGACCGAATGCCACCTTCCTCGCGTCGAATGATGATGGGGGCTGCGGGCCTGCGGCTCCAGACCCAGCGTGCCTCGACTCTCGACTCGTCGCGCTGGGACTCCCCAAGGGTGTCTATACGCTGGCGCTGACTCTCCCCAACAACTTCTCCTTCGCGGAGAACTACGGGTCGGGCACGCTCGGCGACGGCTTCATTGGACTGCAGGCGGACTACTTCGATCCCGACAGCAACACCGTCAGGACCTCGGCCTATGCCGTGGACATCACCTCCGAAGGCTTTTCTTCCGTCGCCGTCACGCCCGAGCCGCCTTCCATCGCTCTCTTACTCACCGGACTGGTCATGCCTGCGATCCTCCTGGGCGTCCGTCGCGGACAAAGGAATCAGTGCCGCCTCGGCGCGCTGTAGTCTCACTCACTACGAAAATCGATTCACCAAGGAAACCATCATGATGAAGCTCTCGCACGCCCCTCTGTTCGCCGCTATCGCACTCGGTCTCGCCTTAGCTCCGCCCACCGCCCAAGCACAAAAACCGGCACTCGTTCGCAACCAGGATGAGCCCGGCAGAAACCCCTATATGCAGAGCATCTCCGACAATCTTTCCACGCAGTATTGCACGCCCTATCTTTGCACCATCTACTTCAATCCTGTTCCCGTGGGTTTTCGTCTCGTCATCACGCATGCTTCCGCGCGGTACAAACTAGCCCACACAGGGTCTGGTCCCTACGTGCAGATTGCAGCATTCGGCTTTGTCAACGCAGCCGCGATCACTCTACCCGCTCCCGTCGCCATCGGAGGAGACTATTACATCGCGAGCGGCCCGGTCACCTACTTCGTGGAACCTGGCGTGCCCCCTGTCCTCCTTCTCTCCGGTAGCCCGGTGGATAACACCGGAATGTACGCCTTCGAGGCCGCGATTACCGGATATCTCGTACCCCTACCCTAGTCGCCTCTCTCGTGGCCGGGAGGGCGATCCGGATATAGCCCGGCCACCGACATCTTCCGCACCCAGAACCTTGGAGCCATCCCTGCACCGTCAAACGAGGAACCACCATGTATAAGCCCGCTCTTCTATTCACCGTCATCTTTTGTCTCACCGTTGGCCATGCCAAAGCCGATGCGATCACCAATGGAAGCTTTGAAAACTCCATGGGCACCTTCGTCGGAGACGTCAACCACGTCGATGAACTGAGTTCCGGTTCAACCGTAATTTCGGGATGGACCACACTCAACGGTACGGAGACCGCATGGATCCAGAACGGTAACCCCTACGGCATCCCCGCCGCCGACGGGAGTTACTTTCTCGATCTGACCGGTTATACCGATGTGGGGAAATTTGGGGGAGTTTCTCAAACCTTCACCACCACGCCGGGGACCAACTATACCGTTACCTTTGACTTGGGCTATGGCGGCGCGTATTCCGTTCTGCGTGGTCCCGTAAGCGTGACCGCGTCGGCAGGGGGCGTCGCCGGTATCTTCACGTCAGGATCGGGCTCACCGAACCCCGCTGTATGGGATCTTCAAACCTTTCAGTTCACCGCGACTTCATCAACATCGACGCTCAGCTTCATTGGAGCTTCGACCGCCGGAGGTGATTACATCGGCCTGGATAACGTACATGTGGAAACCCCGAGCGTGAGCCCCGTGCCTGAACCTGGTTCTTTCGCTTTGGTCTTGAGTGGGATTGGGTTCTTCGGACAAATGGTCCGCGGTGTTCGTCGGGGGCGGGCCGGGTAAGTCGCTACGCCTGGAGTCACTTTTCGGATCGTCCGCGACCAGGGGAGCAAGTAGGCCTGAAGAGCTGGTCCTCAACGTCCTGAAAAACCACTGTAACCGGTTCGACGGTCAGATTGCACCAGAGCCCCCCAGACACGCTGGCCGAATTTCACACGGTCGTCGCAAATTCTGCAACAGAGCCATGTGGAGTGCCTCACAGCCTGCAGTGACTCGTAAAGTCAAAATTTGAATCGTACAGTGAATTGGATTCTTCGCGCTGCCAGCGCCGAGGTCGGCTGTTGGAAGAATTGCGATTGAACATTTCCAACATAAGAGGAATAGTTCGTGTGATTGAGAGCGTTGAAGGCGTCGACTGCAAAAGTGAAGGCTGTCGACCTCTCACGAGACTTTGTCAAGGCGAAGTCGTGCGACCAACGGAGATCTAGATTTGCATATCCAGCAGTCGTAAGGGTATTTCGCGCGACGCCTGCCGGACGCGCATTGAGAATACCCGTGTTGAATGTATCTACACCTGAAGTCTCCGTATACGGCGTGCCGGAATAAATATTGGCGGCCAGCCCCAGGCTTAGCCAATGACCTTCGTTGATGGTGCCCAGCACGTTAAGTCGTTGCAGTTGATCGAAGTTCGCGCGAGCGTACTCCCCTGAATCATCGTATTGATTCGCCGGGAACCATGCGATACCGCCGCTGTTGTTTTCCGTATGGCTGAGGGTATATTGCGCGAGGCCATTGAACCATCTCCCCGCGGTTCCCTTGAAGGTGACATCAAGCGCGTTTGAGACTTGTCTCCCGTTCGTCTGAATCTGCCGCACCACTCCGTATGCCGGGTTGGGCCGATCGAGGTAGGCAGGCCCGGACGGTGCGTTGACATCTGCCGAACGAAATAAATTCAAACCCAGGCTTCCGCGATATGTGAATGCTATCGACGTGCCCTTTACCAGTTGATGATCGACACCAACGCTGTAATGCGTGAGCAGCGGAATACCGGCATCGGGTGCGGTCATAACCAAGTCGGTAGGCAACGTCGCTATAGTCTGGCCGGACGGGATGGGGTTTGCGTAGTTGGGATTCAAGAGCGTGACGGCGCGGAGAACGTTGCCGTTGTAGCGCCTCAACTCCGAGAGAGGCCGGGCACCAGCGCGGTCGTAGAATACCCCAGCGCCCGCGCGAAGAATGGTGGTTCGTTGCTTGCCAGGGGCGAAGGCGAGTGAGATGCGAGGTGAGAAGTTGTGCGCGGAGCCGAAGTAGGTCTGCCAATCGTAACGAAGGCCGAACGACATCTGGAGATTGGGGTGCACCTGGACCTGGTCGAGCACGAAGGTCCCGATCTCGTTGGCCCAAAACACCGTGCGGCCTGCTCCGGCTTGCTCCGTGAACGCGTAGGGGAGCATGGCGTTGTAGTCGGCAACACTAGCGAACTTGAAGGTGCCAAGCCGGTTGGCCTGGTCCTCCCAGGCACGCCGGCTCAGGTTGGGAATCGCGATGCCTGCCTTGATGAAATGGTGCCCTTTGCTCCAACTTACGATCTCGTTGATTTTCACATTGTTCTCGGTGTCGAGCACGTCGGCTTGCGCTCCGCCGGTTGTGAATCCTCCATCGACGATGATTCTCGTCGCATTGATGGAGCTTCGGACTGGGTTATGGTCCTTTTCTAAAAAAAGCTGGAGCTGATTCACAAGTTTCGGCGAAACGGTATAGCTGTCGTTGAAGACCAGGTCATCTTCGCGCGATTGCGTGTTGATCCCAGCGTCTCCGAGAACGAGACCTCCGACGCCCTGGTTCCGGGTGATGATGTCTTCGACGTTGTATTGAAGGGAAATCCGGTGATTGGTCGAGAGTTCCCGCGCGACGCGGGCGGCGAAGAGCGTCGTGTGCGTGGGAGTGTCGATGTTCGCTGTCGCGCCCGGAATGGTGGCGACAAGAAGAGCTCCCTGATCGACGATTGCCTGAAGGTCATCGGTCTGGCGCGTACCCGAGATCAAGAACGTCGTCTTGCCGCCAAGGCCCAGCGGCCCAGTAATGTTGCCTTCGTATATTTGTCTTTGTTCTACGGGCCGGCCAAGGGCAAATGGTGTTACTCCGTCCGTGGAAGCGTCCCGGAAGGTGAAGTTGAGCGTGCCGTGGAACTTCGGCGTCCCCGCCTTCGTCACGATTTCGATTCGTCCTTTGCCGGGGCTTCTGGACTCTGCTGTATACGGATCGTTGTTGATGCTTACCGACTTGATCGCCGACGCCGAGACGCCGGAAGACTTGGTCTCGATACCATCGACGACCAGCGTCACGCCCTTCGAGTTGACTCCGGTCTGGCTCAGAAACGGAGTGAACGTAGCGATGATGTCTTGGTTGAGTACCGGAATCTTTTCAATGAGCGGTGCGCTGGCGGTCGCCTGGTCGGCGTTTGAGCCTTGATCCGTAGTAGCGGCGGAAGAATCGCCGCTCACATCAACCTTCTCGTTTACCTCTGACAAGTGAAGATGCACGTCTTGGTGGGACACATTGCCTGGGGCAATGCGAATTGGAAGGATCTCTTCAGCGAAGCCATGGTCCGCGGGGACGACCATGCTGTAGTCTCCCGGTGGGAGGACGTTGAAATGAAAGAGGCCGAGGGAATCCGTTGTCACCTGTTGCAGGGCAACCCCGGCGGCAGAAACGATCTGGACCGTGCAGTCTTTCACCCTGGCTCCCGCAGGGTCGAACACGGTCCCCTCAGGTGACGTTGATTGATTCTGGGCAGGGCTCGCTACAGCGAGTGTGGCAGAGACAGCAATCGACCAAAGGCAATGAAGAAGGCGCATAAATCAAAGTTACGTGTATTCGCTCACCGAGTGATTACAGATAACTGATGATTGGCTTAGGATTTGACCCCGATTTCCACCAGCTGCCGTGCCGTCGCGTTACGGACCGGGCATTCAGCTAAACCTAAGCCGTTGTTCATCGACGAATGACTTTGCGTTCACCCCGCTCGCCGTGTACGGGAATAGCTTTGACTCATCAGCCCGCTGGGTGAGGTCAAGGCTTCAGGATCGCAAGCGCAGATCCCGCGATCAGTCCTCGACTCTCGCCCTGAGCTAAGGAGAAAACAATGGCACGTCGGTCCACATTCGCATCCATCACCCTCAGCGTATTCCTTGCAGGCCAGTGCTTCGCGCAGTCGAACGAGGTGCATTCGAACAAGGCCAAGAACATCATCATCTTCATGGGCGACGGTACGGGTGTTTCGAGTCTGAACGCCGCCAGCATCTACGGCTATAACAAGCCGCAGTCTCTCTACATCCAGAGCTTCCCCGGAGTAGCCCTTGCCGACACATCGACTGCCACGCAGTGGGTAACTGACGGCGGGGCCGGTGCGACCGCTATAGCGACTGGTGTGAAGACGAACAACGGTGTGCTTTCAGAGTCCTCGTCCGCGATCAAGGACCAGCACGACGGCGAGATTCTCAAAACGCTGTTCGAGTACGCACGCGAGCACGGCCTTTCAACCGGCGCCGTTTCGAACGACGAGAGGCAGGGGGTGACGAATGCCTTGACTGCGGCCTTCTTCGCGCACAACAACAACCGCGCTAAGTCGGGCGAAATATTCGAAGAGATGATTACGCCGAGGGGCGGCGGAGCTGGGCTCGATATCGCTTACAGCGGAGGGCGCTCGGGTGTATTGAAGCAGGTTGCCGCCATGGGCAAGGACGGAGCGGCAGACCTCAAGGCCCATGGGTATGCCTTTGTTGATTCCGTCGATGCGTTGAAGACCGTCGACGCAAGCCAGACCAAGGTCGTGATGCTGGACGACGAGATGGACATGGCGATCGAACCGACGGTCATGGATGCGATCGCGCGGCTTTCGCAAAATCCCAAGGGCTTCGTGCTCATCGTCTTTTCGGACTGCCATACCAGCAAGACAACGAGTTCACTCCGCCGCATCGTCGAGATGGACAAAGTTGTGCGCGAGGTTGCCGATGCGCACAAGCAGGACACGTTAATTCTTTGGACGGCGGACCACAGCTACGACCTGCATATTAAGGGCGAAGGACTCACGGAGACGCTGAAGAAGAACGAAGGGAAAAAGATCACCGCCGCTGTGTCGCTCGAAGACGAGCACACCGCCGAGGAAGTTCCGGTGATGGCCATCGGGCCTGGAGCGGAACGCGTCCACGGGTTCATCTCGAACACCGATGTCTTTCATATCCTGATGGCCGCCCCAGGCTGGCAGGAGTCCACGAAGTCCGTTTCAGGAGGTACGCAGTGAAACTACTTAGCAGGATGCTGACTCTTGTTGTGACCTTGGGTTGCCTGCACGGCGCCCGCGCCCAAAACTATCAGACGACCGTCAACGGCACCATCGAAGATGCGACCGGGGCCAAGATCGCGAATGCGACTGTGACCATCGTCAACAACGGCACCAATGCGACGCGCCAGACAACGACCAGCGGCGCGGGGACGTACACCATCGGCAATCTCCCGATCGGCACATATAGCCTCATGGCCTCGGCTGCCAGCTTCAGCCCCGAGAAGATCAATGGCATCGAGCTGGTCGTCGGACAGACCCGCACGCTCGATGTACACCTGAACATCGGCACGGTGGCGCAAGAGCTGCTGGTCGAAGACACCGCCCCCGCTTTGAGCGCCAGCACCGCGGAGATCGGCGGCGTCATTCAGAATCAGCAAATCAAAGAGCTTCCCTTGAATGGCCGCAACGTCGCCAGCCTGCTGACGCTGGTGCCCGGAGCGATCGACAGCGGCGGTGGCACGCTGAGCACGATCCGGTTCGCGGGCCGTGGCACAGACGACACCAACTTTCGTCTCGACGGGGTTGACGCCTCGGGCATCCGGGCCCAGAATAACAGCGCTTCGCTCCGTCTCGTAACGTCGACCGAGTCCATCGCGGAGCTCAAGGTTGCCACTCTGCTTTACGGCGCCGATACCGGCGGCACGGCTGGCGGACAAGTGGAGCTCGTATCAAAGACCGGATCCAACAAATTTCACGGCGGTATCTTCGACTTCCTCCGCAATAGCTGCTTCGACGCGCAGGGGCCCTTCGATGCCAAGACTCCACCGCTGAAGCTCAACGACTTTGGAGCGAGCCTTGGCGGCCCGATCTTCAAGAACCGCACCTTCTTCTTCGGTTCGTACGAAGGCATCCGCCAGAACGTCGCGGCAAACCTCGTTGCGACCGTGCCCTCAGATGCGTACCGTGACGCCGTTATAGCCGCTTCGCCGTCGCTGACGCCGTTCATCGACGCTTACCCCCACGGGAACGGCGCGGTCGTCGACGCCAACCGCATCAGCTACACCTCACCGACTGCGACCCGGCAAACCGAAGACTCCTACCTGATTCGCGTCCAGCACAGCTTCAACGAGAAGAACAATATCTTCTTCCGTTACAATATTGACCACGCCAACATCACAGGCCCAAGCGGCGCCCTTCGCGACTTATCGGTGACCGACACCAGTCCCATGAACGCCACAGTGCAGTACGTTCACGTCTTCACGCCCACGCTGTTGAACGAAGCGATCCTCGGCTTCAACCGCGTTTGGGCCGTCAGCCAGACATCCGGCTATCTGAGTCTCAACCAGGGTGTGGACTATGCGCTCGCGGTAAGCGGACTGACTTCGCTCTCCAACAATAAAGTCAGCGAATCGGCGCCAAGCTCTTACTCGTTCATCGACAACCTTACAAAGACCTGGGGCCGGCACAGCATCAAGTCGGGGGTTGAAGAGAAGGAAGTGCAATACAACTACTCCCAGGCAGGCGTCCATCAACTCCAGTTCAACGGCCTCACGCAGTTCCAGGCCAACAAGCTGGACAGCGTACAGGTCGTCGCGGACGTCCCCGTTCACGGCCTCCATAAACTGGAGTCATTCGCCTATATTCAGGACACGTTCAAGGTCCGCCCCAACCTTACCCTTACCTACGGCTTTCGCTATTCGTTCCTGAATGTGCTGCATGAGGTCCAAGGCCGCAGCCGAGCCTGGGACGACTCCACCTGCGGAGGTAGCTGCCCGGTGGGCGGTGCATTCACGCTTCCCGTCTACAGCGATTACGAGCCTCGTGTCTCCATCAGCTATGAGCCGCAGATCTTTGGCGGGAAGGCGGTCATCCGCGGCGGATTCGGGCTGTATCACGGAGAAGGCCAGATCGGCGACCTGAACGCGCCGAGCGACAACTTCACCACGCTGTTCGGTCTCACGCCGCAGGCCTTCCCCGGCTTGTCATGGCCTATCGACAACTTTGTTGCCCAGGCCGCGCAGAGCCCGCAGGCGGTGCAGCCGCGTGGTCTCGCGCGCGACCGCCAGGACCCTCGGGTTACCCAGTACGGCCTGCAGGTGCAGACCTCGCTACCGTTCCGCTTCATCCTCGATACTGGCTACATCGGCGGCCATGGAGACCATCAGTTCACCCGCACCTACCGCAACGACTTCAACGTAGGCACGCTCGTCCGTCCCTATCCGCAGTTCTCCCAAGTGGACTACAAGGACGCCGTCAACTACACCAACCTCAACGGATGGCAGACATCCTTGCAGCGGCAGTTCCATAACGGCTTCGCGCTCCAGTTCAACTACCTCTTCTCCCACTCGCTCAACAACGGAAGCACCGGCGGTGGCGAGAGCGACTATCCGAACAACGACAAGTGCCTGAGTTGCGAGTACGCCGCCAGCGATCAGGACGTCCGTCACTTCATCTCGTCGGACGCCATCTATACGCTTCCCTTCGGATATGGGCAGCAATTCCTGAATCACGGCGTCGTGGCAGCGGTCCTTGGCGGCATCTCGCTCAATACCGTCTACACCTTCCGTTCGGGCCTACCCATCAACGTCACGCTGGATCGTCCCGCGAACCGGCCGCTTCTGGACACCTCCGGCAAGGCGGTCCTCGATAGCTCCGGCAACCCCATCACCGTCATCGTGGTGCCCGACGGAAACAATACAGACCACAATGCAGGTCAGCCAAATCTTCGTCCCGACCTTGTTCCGGGCGTCAGCCTCACTCCTCAGGAAGGCCGGTCGAACATCGGCGTAGCCACCGGAAGGTGGATCAACCCTGAGGCTTTTGCCGTTCCCAAGGACGGCACCTGGGGCAACGCTCCACGCAACCTGCTGCGCGGACCGAACCTCTGGCAGGCGGACCTCGGCACAGCGAAACGATTCCCCGTCTTCAAGGAACGCGTGACCGGTCAGTTCCGCGCCGAGATCTTCAACATCTTCAACCGGTCGCAGTATGCGAGCACGAGCGGCAACTTCACCCTGGTCGGCAACGCAGAGTATGCGCTGTCGAGCTACCTCGCCGCACCCGGTACCATCGACCCCGCAAAGATAGCGAAGTTGCAAGCTGCCGTTACCTCGTCGAAGCCGAGCTTTTCCGTTACCAACAGCCAGGTCAATACCGGTGCGACGGGAAGTGGAACGCCGCGCAGAATCCAGTTCGGCTTGCGCTTCGACTTCTAACCCGCCATGAACGAGGCCACCGCTATTCACCTCGCTCTGGTCTCGTTCACGGTCGTACGTCCAATCCAGGAGACTCCAATGAAACAGACTCTTCGCACCGCCGCAATCCTGCTAGCAACCTCTACAGCCGCAAGCGCAGCCACCTCCTACACCATCCAGACGCGATTCCCCATCGCCGGCACCGATAGCTGGGACTACATCACGGTAGACAGCGACGCTCGTCGCGTCTACGTCTCATACTCGATCCGCGTCGTCGTTCTCGACGCCGACTCAGGCGCGCAGGTCGGCACCATCGAAGACACGCCTGGCGTTCACGGCGTTGCCATCGCAACATCCTCGCAGCATGGCTTCACCAGCAACGGCAAGGAGAACAAAGTCTCCGTCTTCAACCTCGGGGACCTGAAGCTCATCAAGAAGATTGAAGTTGGCAAGGGGCCGGACGGCATTTACTACGACCCGAAGTCCGACCGCGTCTTCACCAACAATCACGGTTCGCACGATATCACTGCGATCGACGGCACCTCCCGCGAAGTTGTCGGCACGGTCGCAGTCGACGGAGACGGCGAAGGCGTCGTAACTGGCAAGGACGGCCTGATCTATGTAGCGCTCGAAGACAAGAACGAGATCTGCGCCTTCGATCCGAAGACCTTCGAAGTGAAGCGCCATATGCCGCTTGAGGGCATCGAAGCGCCAACCGGCCTTGCTGTCGACTGCAAGAACGATCGCTTCTTCGTCGGCGGCCATAACAAGATGGCGCTCGTCCTCGATGGCGCGACAGGCAAAAAGATCGCGAGCTTTCCTACAGGCTCGGGAACGGATGCGGCTGGATGGGATGGCAAGGACCAGCTCGCGTTCATCTCGAACGGCGAGGGGAACATCACGGTGATCCATGAAAAGTCTGCCGACAAGTTTGTCGCCGAGCCTTCGATCGTGACCCAGCAGAGCGCCAAGACGATGGCCTTCGACAAGAAGACTGGAAAGATCTTCCTTCCCGCCGCAACCGTGGTCGTCACCCCGGCCGCCGATGCCACCCAGAAGCCGAAGCGTTCGATCACCGAAGGCACCTTCGCCGTCCTTGTAGTAGGTAGATAGCTGGTTGGTCGATGGTCGGCCCCCAAAGAGCGCCTGGGAAGTAGAGAGATCAACCGATGCTGTCATCGCTTCGCACTTTGTGGTTTGAGCCGCGCCGGTCCTCAGTCCGTATCTGGATGTTTCGGATACATCAGTGGGCTGGCGTGGGTGCCGGACTCTATCTGGCGATGATGGGCTTGACTGGAAGCCTCTCAGTCTTCCTGCCGGAGCTGCGCAATACGCTGGTCGCGCACGCTCATGCCTCCGCCGGCCAACCCCGGCTGGGCCTGCAGACGCTGCAGACCGCTATCGAGCGTGACAATCCCGTCCTGAAGTTCAGGGCGGTGTACCCAGGGCGGACCGCCTCCGAGCCCGACATATTCGAAGAGACCGGGGCAGATGAGGCGATTCGTCAAATCGTATTGGACCCCTACACCGGCAACACTCTCGCTAGTCGCCGTAAAGATGCGACCTTCTATGACTGGGCACGCGACCTGCACGCCAACCTGCTGAACGGAAAGACCGGCAAGACAATCAACGGCTTTGGCGGCCTGCTTCTGCTCTTAACTGGTGCCGCGGGAATAGTGATCTGGTGGCCCGGCAGACACCAAGTCAAGACACGCACGTTTCAAGTGTCTGCGCGCAAGGGATGGCACCGCCTCTCATACGATCTGCACCGGCTTGGGGGCGTCCTGGTCTGCGTTCCTCTCGCGTTCGCTGTGCTGACGGGCATCGGCCTTGCGTTTCCCCAGGTTGAGGGGAACGTCGCAAGCGCCCTTCTAGGCCCGCGGTCGAAGCCGCTGCGTTCCATGCGGGAGACTCCCGCGCCGGGTCAGTCGATAAACAGGAAGTCTGCCGGCGTGCAAAAGGCAGTCAGCCTCGACGATGTCGTTCGCGTCGCGGCAGCGCAGGTGCCTGGAGCAACTCCGATCCGCATCCAGGCGCCGAACGGGAAGACCTCCGGCTTTCTTGTATGGATGCGTCTTCCGCGCGATTGGCGCGACGAGGGAGACAACCGGGTTCTCGTGGATAGCAGCACAGCGCAGCCGGTCGGGGTCCAGATTGGAAAGGACCTGACGCTCTCCTCGCGCTTCATTCAGGGAGCTACAGCGGTCCACTACGGTCAGTATGGCGGCCTTATAACCCGGGTACTTGGCGTCATGGTCGGGATCACCCTTCCGCTCTTCTACGTCAGCGGCATAGTGCTCTGGTGGAGACGCGTTGCGCGTCTGCGGTCCCAGCGCCTCAATCGAACCGGCGGTACGGCGGCGGCGACCGCCGCCGTTTACGCGATAGAAACATAATGGGCCTATTGCTAGAGCACGAGGATTCAGTCGACATGGACTATAGCCGAGCACGCATACTTGTCATAGAAGACGAACGTAGTATGGCCGAGTTGCTTCGCAAGGGGCTCGAAGACCAGCACTACGCCGTCACCGTGGCCTATAACGGCATAGATGGCTTCGAGTATGCCAACAAGGGAGACTTCTCGGCGATCGTTCTCGATGTGATCCTGCCGGGAGTGGACGGCTATTCCATCGCGAAGCGGCTCAGGGCCACCGGGAATCAGACGCCCATCATCATGCTTACGGCGCGGGATGCGCTGGACGATGTCATCACCGGTCTCGATGCCGGTGCCGAAGACTATCTCACAAAACCATTCTCGTTTGTGGAACTCCTGGCCCGCTTGAGAGCGTTGGTTCGAAGAGGGGCCAGGCCGCTTCCACCACTGCTGCAATTGGAAGACCTCTGCCTGAACATGAGGTCTCGCGAGGTTTCGCGTGCCGGATGCGTCGCCGCGCTCACAAAGACGGAGTATGCGCTACTCGAAATGCTTATGCAGAATGCGGGTCACGTCGTCCTGCGTCCGGAGATTATCAAGAAGGTCTGGGGAACGCACGATTCCATCGAACAGAGCAGTTTGGACGTCTACGTCAAGGCCCTCCGGTCGAAGGTAGATTCCGATCCGGCAACCAAGCTGATCTACACAGTTCGTGGCTTCGGTTACAAGATGATGGGGTCGAAATGAAGATGAGGTTTTCCGTGCGTACCCGCCTCGCAACGTGGTTCGGTTCGGTCTTCTTTCTCGGCACGGTCCTTCTGTGCGCCAGCGTCTTCATAGGCTTGCGGTCCACCGTTATCAAGGTCGTCGACAGTGAACTCAACTCCCGTCTGGACGGAGTGGACAATTTCTTGACCGAGCATGTTCTCCGGCTTTCCACCGCAAGACTACAGCAAGATCTTTCAGTCCACGTAGCGCTGAAGCCGACGTTCCTGGTGGTACAGAATCCTGCCGGGGAGGTCCTCTATTGCGGTGCATCGGTAAAGCAGTCTTGCGACCCGGCGGGGGCGAATACGTGGCCGTCCCTGGCGTATGGGGACGACCTCCGGATTCTTTCGGCGACCCGCATCATCAAGGGAGCGCCCTATAAAATCCGGGTCGCGAGCGACCTGAACTTCCAAAGGGCGATCCTACACCAGTTCACGTTCTGGCTTTGGCTGATTGCTCCGTTGGCGCTCGTCTCCTCCGTCCTGGGTGGCTATTGGATTAGTGGCCGCGCGCTTGAGCCGGTTCGGGAAATCATCCGCGAGGTTCACGCCATCGGCGAGCATAGCCTGAACATGCGACTGCGCGTCGCGACCACGGGCGACGACATTCAGCTTCTCTCCGAAACCCTGAACGGCATGCTCGAACGGGTCGAAGGAGCCTTTCGCCAGGTGAGGGACCTGACGGCAAACGCCTCACACGAGTTGAGGACCCCTGTCTCCATCATCCGCACGTCGGCGGAGATCGCTCTTCTCAACGCGCGTCCAACGGTCGACTCCCATCGTCAGGCTCTCCTGCAGATATGCGCGGAGGCCGAGAAAAACACACGTCTCCTAGATCACATGCTGATGCTGGCCCGGACCGATTCGGGTGTCCAGACCCTCCATTTTGCCGGTGTGTCTCTCGCAAAGAGCGTGCGTCAGGCGTCATCCACCTGTCGCCATCTCGCCGAGGCGAAGAAGATCGAAGTCCTCCATGAAGAGCGAGGAGACACGCGTCTCTGGGCGGATGCTAGTCATCTGAATCGTCTCTGGCTTCTACTGCTCGACAACGCGATCAAGTACACGCCGCCCGGCGGAAAAGTGGCAATCCACACCTTCACGAACTCGATTGGCGCCCCCTGTTGCCGGATCGCGGACACAGGCATCGGCATTGCGGCGGAAGACATTCCGTTGATCTTCGGCCGGTTCTTCAGAGCGGAGAACGCTCGACTTGCCGCCGACGTAGGTTCTGGACTTGGCCTCGAAATCGTCAAGTGGATCGCAACGGTCCACGAAGCGACCCTCAGCGTAGAAAGTGTGGTGGGTGTCGGCTCCGCCTTCAGCGTAACGTTTCCGGCGCAAAGAGCAATGCCATCCAGCGATGGCTTACATCGGGAGACCTACAGGTCTGCTGTCTCCGCCGCGGTCTAGCCTCGAAAACTCTAAGCGAAACGTAAGCCATTCTTCACGGATGCGTGATCCAATTCCAATCGGCGAACGGTACGCTTCCGGCATAGGGACTCCAGATAGATCCTTGCCATCTACTGCGCTCGTCAGTATGACTTGCCACCCATTCGGACGGTCTCGTTTCCCTACGCATTTCATCCGCCACTAAGGAGAATTCATGTCAGTCAGTCGCAGTTTCCCCGTCCGCCCTATTATCTCCGGAGGCTTGAGTCTCGCCCTTTCGTGTGTGGCAGTTCACGCCCAGGAGACGCAAGCGCATCGCCCCGTCCCTTCAGTACTTGCAGACGTGATGTCGTACGACGTAGACGGTGCTTTGAAGTTGAAGAAGAACGGCGAACTCGTCCCGGAGATACCGTCGGCGGACAGGTATCTACTTTCGCACATGATCAGCACGCCCACCGGAACGGACACGGGCCTTGTGCTGGACTTCCACGATGCTGAACTCAACGGAACGGTGTCATACGGCACGTACATGGACAAGCTGAAGTACCCAACGATCGTCTTCCTGCCGCGCCCCGTGCCGATGACCAACGGTGTAGCGACGATCGACATCAAGAAGGCACTGAGCGGGTCAATCGTACGCGTAGGAGTAACCACACCTTCCGTGCGGTGGTCTGGTCGTGATGCACTTGCTGCATGAGCGAATCGAATGGTGTTTCATTGGGTCGTCGTCGGAGCCGAGTTGAGGCCGATCGTTTGGT
>JAMFSC010000113.1 GCA_026225095.1 bacterium | reverse complement strand
GTGACGCTGGAACCGCCGGTGGAACCGGTGGATGGCGCAGACAGGGTGACGGGGGCCGAGCCGGTGGAGGTGACGAAGGCGTTGGTGTTGATGACGACGGTTCCGTTGCCGGTGGTGGGTCCCTTGATGGTCAGCACGGAACCAGCGTAGGAGGCCGTGATTCCCTCCGCCGCGAAGGTTGCATCGGCCGTGATCGCCGCAGCCAGTGCACCACCGGCGAGACCTGAGCCGTTGATGGAGTGGGTGACAGTTGTTCCCGTTCCCGTCGCGATGGAGAGGGAGATGTTACCGGTCACGGTGTCGGTGGCGCTACCGAGCGTAACGGTGGCGGTGGAGACCGTGGGCGTGGCGGACGACGTAGTGCCGGTGGATGGGGTCAGAGTCGAGGCTGCGCCCGTCGCGGCGGTGAGGCCGACGCTGGACTTGGACAGGACTCCGACGACGTCCGAGAACGTGTTGGATCCGCTGGCCGTTCCGTCCGAGATGAAGATCTGCTTGGCGACGCCGGAGAAGACGTTGTTGCTGTTGAAGTTCGTCGTCGCGCCGATGTTGCCGATCTCGGAGAGGATGTTCTGGTATTCCTGGTTGGCAGAGCTGACCTGGCCGGTGGTCAGGTCGGTGTTGGCGGCCTGTGTGGAGAGCGTCACAGCGCGGTTGAGGAGGTTGGTGACCTGCGAGAGCGCGCCATCGGCGGTCTGCAGAACACCGATTCCGTCGGCCGCGTTCTGGGAAGACTGCGTGAGGGCGGCGATGTTCGCACCGAGACCGTTCGCGATCGACAGGCCGGCTGCGTCATCGGATCCGCTGTTGATGCGCGAACCGGACGAGAGCTGCGTGAGGGTGTTCTGCAGGCTGCTCTGCGTCTGGTTGAGGTTGTTCTGCGCGTAGATGGCTGCGATGTTATTGAGGACACTCAAAGACATGTGATGCTCTCCTGTGGTTCGGTGAGATTGGTTGTGAGACCGATTGCGGGGGACTGTCCCCGGGGGTTTTGGTTAGAGGCTGGTGTTTTGCGTTACCGCATCGATCCAGTCTTTCTCCGCCGTGCGGACCGTTCCGCATTCTCAATCCTCATCGGCGTGTTACCTAGGAGCATCAGTTGGGCCATGCAATTTCTTGCGGTGCGGGAGATTTTGATGTATTGAGTGTGTGCTAAAATTCGCGCCCCGTTGGGCAGGACCCGTTACCGGTGGGGTGATTCGAGGGTGGTTGGGGGGTAGCGTTGCCGTTGGCTGGGCCGATGGAGCGGGCAGGGATGGGTCCGCACATGATTGAACTGACACGGCTGAATGGAAACGGATTGACGGTAAATTGCGATCTGATCCGCTATGCGGAGGCTTCTCCGGATACGCTGCTTACCCTTATTACAGGGGAGAAGCTGCTGGTGAAGGAGACCTGCGAGGAGGTCGCCGAACTTGTGCTGGCTTACCGGGCGAAGGTGCTTCGGTGTGCGTGGCCGGATGCCGCGGCGGCACTCTCCGCGAAGCTGGCCTGGGACTCCGAGAAGAGCAAGGGCCGGTAGCTGGGCCAGTACTCGGCTGGATCTGGCGCAAGTTGATCAACAGGCAGGACTAACTGGATTTTTAGGGGGAGTTTGAATCATGGATATCGCGAGCATCGGGGGGATTCTGCTTGCATTTCTGGGCATCATGGCCGGAATGATGATTGAGGGGGGTAGCTTGTCGCAGGTGACCCAGCCGACGGCCGCCATGATAGTGGTCGGGGGCACGCTGGGAGCGGTGATGCTGCAGTTTCCGATGGCGGTGGTGCTGGGCGCCCTGAAGGACGTGATGAAGGTCTTCTTTCACAACGGTCCGGACGGGGAGAAGACGCTGCACCAGATTGTGACGTTCGCGATCAAGGCTCGGAAGCTGGGGATCATCTCGATCGACGAGGATCTTGGGCAGGTGACGGACCCGTTTCTGAAGCAGGCGTTGATGCTTGCGGTGGACGGGGTGGAGCCGAGCGAGGTGCGGAAGATCATGCAGCTGGAGCTCGAGAACCGGTCGGAGATCGATGAGAATATTCCGGCGGTGTTCGAGGCGGCGGGAGGGTATTCCCCGACCGTGGGGATCATCGGGGCGGTGCTGGGTCTGATCCAGGTGATGCAGCATCTGGATAATATTGACGAGGTTGGCCGGGGGATCGCGACGGCGTTCGTGGCGACGATTTACGGCGTGGGCATGGCGAATCTGATCTGCCTGCCAATCGCCGGGAAGCTGAAGATACGGCACCGGCAGGAGCAGATGATCAAGGAGATGATGCTGGAGGGCGTGGTGTCGATCCTCGAGGGGATGAATCCCCGGATGGTTGAGACGAAGCTCCAGACCTACCTGTTCGAATCGAAGAGCAATGCGCCTTATGGCAAGGACATGGAGGCGATGGCGTGATCAAGCGAAGGAAGAAACCGGAACATGTGAATCATGAGCGGTGGCTGGTCTCCTACGCCGACTTTATTACGTTGCTTTTTGCGTTCTTCGTGGTGCTGTTTGCCTCGGGCCAGGCGGACAAGAAGAAACAGAAGGACCTGGCGCGGGCGATGCAGACGGCGTTTACGCAGATGGGAATCTTTGAGGCCTCGTCGAAGCGGCCTGCGCTGAGCGATGCTGCGGGGACGGCGAGCGCCGCGGCGAGGCCTTCCCCTCTGGGAACGCCGATGCCGACGGAGGCCATCGAGGCCGAGGCGAAGGCGGAGTTGGAGAAGGAACGGCAGTTGCGGGAGAGGCTGATTGCCAAGGCGATCTCGGTTGGGATGAAGCCGGGGAGCGTGGTGCTGCGGACGACGGCGGAGGGGTTGGTGATTTCGCTGCGGGAGTATGGCTTCTTCGCCTCCGGGTCTTCGCAGGTTCGGGATGAGGCGATGCCGATGCTGGTGGAGGTGGCGAAGGATCTTCCGCAGGGAAGTGTCCGGGTTGAGGGGCATACGGACGATGTGCCGATCCATACGCAGCAGTTTCCCAGCAACTGGGAGCTTTCGAGCGCGCGGGCGGGAGCGATCGCTCGGATTCTGCTGGCGTACGGCAAGGTTCCTCCGACGCAGATGGCAGCGCAGGGGCTGGCGGAGTTTCATCCGGTTTCGAGCAATGCGACCGAGGCGGGGAGGACGCAGAATCGGAGGGTCGATGTGGTGATCCTGCGGAGCAACCGGCCTGCCGGGACGACGATGGCGGCGGATGGGACGACAGCTATTCGTTGACCTCCGTGGCGGCGATGGGTGGGCGCCGCCAGAGCTCGGTGGTGAGCATGCCGAACAGGCTGTAATGGTGGGCGATTCGGATCAGGCCGGCTCGGGTGAGGGCGGAGGCGTGATCGGGCAGGTGGGCGACCCGGAGACCGGTGAGGAGACGGAAGGACAGGTACCCCACACGGACGAGGATTTGTGCGGGGAAGGCCATTGCACCGGGAGGAATGCGGAAGTCGGAGATGAGCCAGAGGCCATTTGGGGCCATGGTTTCGGACAGGCGTCGGGCGAGGTCGTCGAGTTGGGGCTGGGTGAGGCAATCGAGGAAGAAGTGGGTGGCAATGAGATCCGGTGAGGCGGTCGGGATGTAGGTGAGGGCACTTTGCTGGTGGGTCTGCAGTCGGGAATCTGCGTCGATGATTCTGGCTCGGTGGCGCAGGAGGCCGAGCATCGCGGGGCTCATGTCTACCGCGTTGGCGTGCAGATTGGGGTTTTGTTTGAGGAGTTTGGCGAGGAAGCGACCGTCGCCGTCGCCCAGAACAAGGGCTGCGCGGCGGTCGCGGAGTTGAGGCAGAAAGTGGGTGCGGGTGCGCTGGAGGAGAGGACCAAGCGTAAGGTATTCGAGCCAGCGGTAGGGGCGGGCGATCCGGTCGAAGTTGGGTTCGGGCTGAGGGTCCAGGTTAGCGTGCCCAGGCTAGGCCGTCGGCGCCGGCTCCGGCATCGATGACGGATTGGATGGACCAATTTGCGGTGTTGATGACGGCGACTTGTTTGCCGCAGGAGACGTAGGCGGAGCCGGTAGGGGGGACGAGGATCTCGACGGGTACGCCGGGGACGTCGATGGTGCGCGCGACCTTCAGGGTGGAGAGGTCGATGACGGCTACCTGGTGGAGGGTGCGGAGGGTGACGAGGAGGTATTTGCCGTCGAGTGTAGCGGCCGCTCCGTAGCCCGGGGCGGGGAGCGGGATCCAGGTCTTGACGCGGTTGGTGGCGGTGTCGATGACGGCCATCTGCGGGCTGGTCTGGTCAGAGGTGAAGACCATGGAGTCGTCATTGGAGATGGCGATGCGCTGGGTCTCTTTGGCGATGGGGATGACGGCGAGGGTCTTGTGGGCGGCCACATCGAGGACGGAGACGGTTCCGGGGCCGACGTTGGCGGTGTAGACGCGGCGTCCGTCGTGGGAGAAGACGAACATGTGGGACTCGGGCTGGGAGGTGGGGAGGGTTCCTACGACCTTCAGGGTGTGGGGATCGATCTCGGTGAGGGTGTTGTCGAGTTCGGTAGAGACGAAGAGGGTGTGGCCGGCGGGGTCGAAGCGGGGGAGATGGGGGCGGACGCCGTGGGGGAAGTCGATGGTGTGGGTGACCTGGTGGGTGGAGAGGTCGATGACGGCGATGCTGTGGCCGTCGGTTCCGGCTTTGCCGACTCCGGAGTCTCCATAGATGGGGACGAAGGCGGTGCGTCCGTCAGGGCTGGCGGTGACCTCGTGGCCGGTATAGCCGCCGACGTCGACGGTGGCGAACTGGCGGTTGGTTGCGGGATCAACCAGTGAAAGAGTGTGGTCCTTTTGATTGGCGACGAGCAGGGTCGGACCAGTGTGAGGACTGGTCTGGGCCAGGAGGCCGGCGGGCAGGAGGAGGGAGCAGAGAATCAGTCGCTCGAACATTTGGAGGAGGATAGCACCGGGAGGGATGGGATGGCGAGGGATCGTTTTCATGGCAGCATGTGTTTGGCGAGCGGGAAGAGGAGAAGGGGGGTGAGGAGGGCGGCGTCGGCGGCTGCTCGGAGGGTGAGACGGGAGAATCGGTTGCGGTAACGGTCCAGGAGGAGGAGGCCCAGGGCGCTGAGGGCGCAGGCGATGGGATAACGGGCCAGGGCGGGGGAGGTTTTGTGGTCGGCGAGGATAAGCACGAAGGCGGCGGCCAGGAAGACCAGGGTCAAGAGGGGGAGATGGGGAATGGCTCTGGAGGTAGTCCAATGGGCACGATCTGGTTTAGGGTGTGCGTTTTCCCAGGAATAGATAAAAAGACAGTTGAGGATGCAGAGGGCCGTGAAGAGGAGGGCGTGGGGTACCAGGGCGATTCGGAGGGTGGGGAGGATGGCGATGGTTGGGATAAACGTTGCGGCGGCGAAGAATGGTCCCACGAGGAGTTCCTTGGGGAGGGGACGCTGGTTGCGGGCGGTGGACGGGGCGTGAATCAGAAGGAAGTAAGCGGCGAGAGGGATAGCTTCGGCCAGGAAGAGGCGCTGATCTGAGGATGGGAGCCGGGGGATGAGCCATGCCAAGGTGGGGGATGCGGCTCCGATGGCTGCCATGAAGGCTTTGCGGTGACGGTGATGGAAGCTGTGGCGGGGTTCGAGGGTTGTTGACGGGACGTCGGAGTGGGCTGGATCGAGGTGGGCGGCGTCGAGGAGGCGGTCGGCGGCGTAGAGGATCCAGACGGCGAGGAAGATCGCGATCGCTACCGGGGTGGGGAGGGGGACTTGCGCGATTCGGGCGGTAAACAGGGTCCAGAGGAGGGTAACGGTGGGGGCGTCGAGAGAGAGGAGGTGCCAGAGGGGGAAGGGGGAGAGGGCCTGGCGTCGGGTGGCCGCAGGGAGGGGTGTGGCCAGCTCTGAGGCGGCCTGGATGGGTGGGGCGCTCGGCACAGTTTAAGTTTAGCTGGAGCGCGAGGAGGGCCGGCGATATGTTCCGGCCCTCGTTGCGGCGGGCGCTACTTTGCGGCTACGGTTGGTGCCTTGGTGCCGACCATGCGGACTGCACGGTCGACGATGGAGTAGAGGAGTTGATCGTGGTCGGCTTTGGCCTGTGTCTTGATGTAGTTGCCCATGCGACGGCCGGCGGCGGCGCTTTCGGGAAGGGTGATTCCGCGCTTGGAGGCGGAGAGCGTGGCGAGCTGCTGGACGATGTCGAAGAAGGTGTCCTCGCTCTTTCCGCTCAGGACCCAGGCGTCGTGGACGGAGGCGGTGACGATCTGGTCGATGGGGAAGGTCTTTTGGGGTGCTGTGGAGTGGTCGCCGGACGGGGCGATGTTGTCCTGAGCGTGCGCGGCAGGGAGGAAGGTGAGGGAGGCAAGTGCCAGGATGGAGGTGGCGGCGAGGGTGCGGACGTTCATGTTTGCTCCTAAATTCAGGCTCGGTCGATCGAGGGAGGTTCCGGTTTAAGTGGGATACGGTGTCGGGGGGTGCTGTGGGGCTGAATCAGCGACCGTAGTACTGGTCGCGCCGGTTATTTTGATGGGCCTGGCCGACTGCGGCTCCGATGCCGGCTCCGGCTGCTCCGCCGATGATGGTTCCCTTGAGGCCTCCACCGAACAGGGCGCCGAGAGCGGCTCCGCCTGCTCCTCCGATGAGGGCGCCCTTGCCGGGACCGATGCCGCCCTGGTTGCGGTAACGGTCGTCGTAGCCGTTGCGGTAACGGTCATCGCGGCCGTTGTAGTCGCCATGCCTCGCACCCTGGCGCACGCCGTGGTCGAAGTCACCGTGGCGCTGGTACTGGGCGATGCCGGGGATGCTGAGGAGGAGAAGGGGGAGGGTGAGCCACTTTCTGGTCATGATGCTCCTTGCGATTCAGATTGAAGCGATTTCGGGTTTCGATTGAGGGATATGCCTTGGTTTAGCTTGTGAAGGGGGATTAGAGGTAGGACCACTCGCTCGAATTCTTCTAATAAAGTGGTCTGTTTTGGGTCATTTTGGATGCATTGCTGTAATCGCGGTTTTCTAAAGGGGTTATGAGCGGCGATCGTTGAATTGCCAATGTTTCACCAGAGACTTTCTACGGGCAGAATGTGGGCCGTTGTCAGGAAAAACTGGACAGAAACCGGATTTACTAGAGTGGTATGGTTGGGCTTCGATTATCGGACAGCCTGGCGACTGCGGGGGTCCTTCACTTCGTTCAAGGATGACGACGTAGAACAGACAACGGCGTGGAGCGAACCAGAATGATTGGATGGGTGGATGGGTGGATAGGATGGCCCTGGTGTAGTCTGGGCAAAATCCGGAATGCCGATGGAGGCTTGATGGAGTCGATTGGGATTGGACTGTGAACCTTTGAAACGGCGAGGCACGACGATGGACATACGCAGCGTGGCGGCGCTGGCGAAGGTTTCGATCGCGACGGTGTCGCGGACGATCAACCAGGTTCCGACGGTGGATCCGGAGCTGGCGGCGCGGGTGTGGGCGGCGATCGACCAGCTGCAGTACTTTCCGAACTCGCAGGCGAGGGCGCTGGTGTCGGGACGGAGCAGGCTGTTCGGGTTGATCGTGTCGGACATCACCAATCCGTTCTTTCCGGAGTTGATCCAGGGGTTTGAGCAGGTGGCGGTGGAGCATGGGTACGAGGTGCTGATCGGGTCGACGAACTACGACCCGAAGCGAGTGGAGCTGTGCATTCGGCGGATGCTGGAGCGCAAGGTGGATGGGGTGGCGATCATGACGTTCGGGATCGAGGAGCCGCTGCTGGCGCAGTTGGCCTCGCGTGAGATTCCGATGGTTTTTATCGATGTCGGGCCGGATCATGCCCGGTCGACGGTGCTTTCGATCGACTATTATCGGGGGATTTTGCAGGGGGTGGCGCACCTGGCGGGGCTGGGACATACGAAGATCGGGTTTATCAGCGGGCCGTTGCCGCTGCACTCGGCGCAGACGCGGAGGGACTGCTTTCTGACGGCGATGGAGCGGGTGGGGCTGAAGAGCAATCCGGCCTGGATGCTGGAGGGGGACCATACGCTCGAGGGCGGACGGGATGCGATGGGGAAGCTGCTGAAAGAGCGCGGCATTCCGACGGCGCTGATGTGCTCGAACGATATGACGGCGATTGGGGTGTTACATGCGCTGTTTGAGGTGGGGATGAAGGCCCCGGAGGATCTGTCGGTGATTGGGTTCGACGATATCCATATCGCGGAGTACATGCTTCCACCGCTGACGACGATCCGGATGTCCCGCACGGAGTTGGCGCGGTCGGCGGTGGATGCGCTGGTCGGGCACATCGATCCGGAGAGGAGCGGGATGGTTCCGCCAAAGGTGAAGATCGAGACGGAGTTGGTGGTGCGGCGGACGACGGGAGCGCCGGCTGGGCGGGGTTAGCGCAGATTCGCTGAAGGTGTAGGGTTGTGCGTTGGATGCCGTGGCGGTCCGGCCCACCTTAGAGCGGATTTGGTGCTGGGGTAGAGGAAAACAAACGCAGATTCCCTTCGGGAATGACAGACAGAAGTGCAAAGACCACTACAGCAACGCTGACTTCACATCTAGCGACGATGAGAAGTGTCGCGAAGGTGGGGCACCCGACTTTGTGCCAATAGGCAATCCGATCTAGCGGGGGGGGAAGAGGAAGCGGAGGGCGTTGGGGAAGCGGCTGGCCCAGGCGAGTTCGTCGTGGACGGCTCCGGGGTCGCGCTGGTAGGCGAGGTCGATGTGGTCGCGCCAGCCGCGTTTGAGCAGGCGCTGGTGGAGGAGATCGGTGTCGCGGAGATGGCGGAGCCCCTCGGCGGTGCCCATGTCGAGCCAGATGCGGAGGTTGGGGCGGGGATCGGCGCGGCTGACGAGGCTGAGGATGCTGCGCTGATCCCACCAGACGGAGGGGCTCATGACGGCGATCTTGCCGAAGACTTCCGGGTGCTCGAAGCCGAGATAGAGGCTGATGAGGCCGCCTAAGGACGATCCTCCGAGGGCGGTGTTGTCGGGTCCGGGCGAGGTGCGGTAGGCGGCGTCGATGAAAGGTTTGATCTCTTCGATGAGGACGCGTCCGTAGGTTCGGCCCTCGCCTCCACCGAGCCGGAAGTCGCGGGTGGGGGTGTATTCGGCCATGCGGCGGAGGCCGGAGTTGGCGATTCCGACCAGAATGGCGGGTTCGGTCTCGCCGGCGAGGACGAGGGAATCGTGGGTGGTGTGGGCTCGCCAGGTTCTGCCGGGGATGTAGGAGAGACGGGGATCGAAGAGGTTCTGGCCGTCGTGGAGATAGAAGACGGGAAAGCGGCGGGCGGGCTGGTCGTCATACTGTGGGGGGAGGTGGACGGTGACGGCGCGCTGCTCGGGGATGGGGAGAAGCTCGGAGTGGAACTGCCAGATCTGAAGAGCGGCTTCGGTCTCAAAATCGGGATCGGGAGAGAGGTCGTCGTTGAGCGAGCGGATGAAGTTGTGGGGGAAGGGCGAGGGCTCGGTGTCGGACCGCGTTGGGGGGGATGGTGCGGGGGTGCGGTCCGGCTTCGGTTGGTGCAGTTTCAGGGTGGAACTCCCATGCGCTAGGATTGCATCAGACTAGCAGAGGCGAATGGATGAAGCGCGATTACCGGAGGTGGTACTCGCCCAGTCTTGGGCGCGATATGGAAGTGCTGGTGTTTGGGCACGATGGGCTGCCGATGGTGGTTTTTCCAACTTCGTGTGCTCGGTTCTACGAGTTTGAAGACCGTGGCATGGTTGCGAATGTGGCCGACAAGATCGAGCGTGGGGAGTTACAGCTCTTTTGTGTGGATTCGGTGGATGGGGAGAGCTGGTACAACCGGGATGTGCCGGCGCGCTGGAAGATTGCGCGACAGGTGCAGTATGAGCGGTACGTCGTGGACGAGGTGGTGCCGTTTGTGCGAATGCTGAACGGCAATCCGCTGCTTGGGACGATGGGATGCAGCTTTGGTGGGTATCATGCGGTCAACGTTGCGCTGAGGCATCCGGACGTATTTACGGCATGTCTTTCGATGAGTGGAGCCTTCGATATGACGAGCTTCCTGTGGGGGTACTATGACGACGATGTGTACTTTCAGACGCCTCTGCACTATATGGTGAACCAGAACGATGACTGGTACCTCGACCGGTATCGCAGGAATACGTATGTGCTGGCGACGGGGTATGACGACCAGTGCTGGGATGCGAATGAGAGGCTGGCGCGCCTTTTGCGAGAGAAGCATGTCCCGGTGCGGCTGGATGTGTGGAGTGAACACAATGCGCATGACTGGCCTGCCTGGCAGAAGATGATGCGGGCTTATTTGTAGGTTTCGGCGGGGGGAGTGGAAAGCAAACGCAGATTCCCTTCGGGAATGACAGACAGAAGGGCAAGGGCAACGACAGAAGGGCAAGGGCAACAGCGGAAGGGCAAAGGCAACAGCAACGGACGTTGAGTTCAGGAGGTGCGATGAAGAAGATTGGTGTGTTGTTTGGGATGGAAAACACGTTTCCGGGCGCGCTGGTGAGCCGGATCAACGGAATGGGGCTGGACGGGATTACAGCGGAGTTTGTGCAGGTGGGCGGGGTGGAGATGGCGGTGCCTTCGGGATATGCCGTGATTGTCGACCGGATCTCGCACGACATGCCGTTTTACCGCTCTTTCCTGAAGAATGCGGCGCTGTGTGGGACGCAGGTGATCAATAACCCATTCTGGTGGTCGGCGGACGACAAGTTCTTCAACTATGCGCTGGCAGCAAAGCTTGGTGTGGCGGTTCCCAGGACGGTGCTGCTGCCGCACAAGTACTTCCCTCCGAATATCAACAGCCAGTCTTTGCGGAACCTTGAGTTTCCGCTGCAGTGGGAGAAGATCTTCGATTATGTGCAGTTCCCGGCGTTTCTGAAGCCGCATGACGGGGGCGGCTGGCGGGATGTCTTCCATGTGCATAATCCCGATGAGTTTTTCCAGGC